>DATCNP010000101.1:0-34781 GCA_036565205.1 Solirubrobacteraceae bacterium
GGCCGCGGCGAGCAGCCCGTCGACCCGCTCGAGAGCCGGGCCGGCGGGGCCTGGGTCGGGGTCGCGGCACGCGGCGCGGGCCATGGCCACGAGCGGCAGGCTGCGGGCAAACTCCAGTGGCGGTCCGGAGCCAAGGGCGGCGGCGAATGACATCAGCAGGTACCCATTGACCCGTGCAAGACGGCCGCTCACAGGGCGGATCTCCGGAACGCGGGGCGGCTTGGGATCAGCGAGCGGCCTGCCCTCCAGGATGTCGGTCATCGTCTCGCCGACGAGACGAGTCCGCTCACGCTCGTCCAGGCCCGCGTATGCGGCGATCCGCAGGACGGTGTGCAGCGCCCCGATCGGGCGTCCGTAGGGAACGTCCGAAGCGAATACGATCCGCTCGGCCGGGACGCGGGCGAACAGCTCGATCTGGTCGAACACCGAGAAGGTGGACGTGTCGTAGACGATGCGTGGGTGGTCGGCCAGCCTCGAGGCGAACATCCCCTGGTCGGCGATCGCCGCGTGCGCTAGCACGAGCGTGACGTCGGGGTATCGGAGCGCCAGCTCGGCGAGAGGATCCATGCGCGGCATTCCGCGGCCGGCGTGGATGAGGATCGGCACTCTTGCCTGGCTGGCGACCTTCCAGATCGAATCGGCCGCTCGGTCGCTGAACCCGAACGCCTGCGCCCGGGGGTGCAGCTTGAGCCCGCGCGCGCCGAGCGCCAAGCAGCGCTCCGCCTCACCGACCGGATCCTCAGCCGGATCCAGCCGGCAATACGGGTAGAGCCGGCCGTCCGACTCCTGCGCCCATCGCAGTACGCGGTCGTTGGGAATCCGATAGCCGGGCCTCCGCTCGGGATCGTGCAGCGGAAACGTGCAGGCGCGCGCGGTCGATGCGACCTGATCAAGGAACGAGATCAGGGCCGCCGAGTCAAGCGACTGGCCGTCCTCGTCGCGGCCAAGGTGAGTGTGAGCATCGACGACGATCGCCCTGGCCGGAAGCAGCGTATCGACCTCCGCGACAACGGGCTCGTAGGCCGCGGGAAGGTCCACCCACCTATCGTCGCAGGTGCGGCCCGCTTGGCCCGAGAGCCGAGCGCGAGGCCCGTCGCCGGCGTCTCGTGGGCGACGGGCGCGGGGAGGGTGTCGTTCAGGTAGGTCGGACGCGTGAATCAGCCCTGGCGTTTCAGCTTCCGCCAGCCGCCGGCCCGGTTGTTGGCGATGATGGCTCTGAACATCGAGCCGAGTGCCGGGGCCTTGATCGGCTCGTCCTGACGGATGGCCACGGTGCGCGCGGTCTTGTTCTCGTGGCCGGCGGTGATGATCCCCTCGGGATCGGGGACGATCGCGCCGTCGTAGAGGAACACGTTGACGTGGTCCTTGGCCGCCAGCAGAGCGCAGATGTTGCCCTCAAGTACGAAGTAGGGACGGTTGGTGCGTTTGATCGTCTCTGTGACCCCTGGGTCGGCGGCGTGCACCAGAGATCGGACTTCGCGGCAGATCGATTGTTGCCAAGCCGGCAGCGAGTCGATGTACCGGTCGACTCGCGGATCGGGCACGAACTTCGGGTCGGGCGCGAACGCCGGGTCGCGGAAGGACAGCCCGCATTCGGTCAATGCGTCCCGAAGCACCAGGATTGCCGATGGCCCCATGCCGTGCAGATGGCTGAGCTCTGCCTCCGTGATGGTGGCGAGCTGCACGAGGCGGTCGTAGCCGGCGTTGGCCAGGGCTCGGCGTGCCGGTGCGGCGAGCTTGGGGAACTCTGATGCGTGTTCGTGTCCGATGGTGTGCTCCAGATGTTCGTGCCGTCTGTGCTTGGTGTGGCTATTGGGGAGACTCAATCACCGGGGCAAACTCATCGTCACGATGGGCCGTCGCTGCAGCCCGGGACTGGCGAGGGCCGCGTTCAACTCTGGGGAGGAGCACGTTGACGATCGCCCGCAGGCTCGGCGTGACGCCGCCAGGGCCCGCGGTCTGTGATGCTTGACCGGTTGTCGCATGACCTGCGCCGAAAGTTGCCCGGCGGCTGCTCGCGACACTAAGTGCCGGCGGGGGCCTCCGCGATGCGCGCGACCTCGACCCGGGAGCGCGCGCCGAGCTTGGCGAAGATGTGGGAGAGGTGTCGTTCGATGGTCTTTTCGCTGAGGACCAGGCGTTCCGCTATCTCGCGGTTGGTGAGGCGTGCGGTGACCAGCTCGACCACCTCGCGCTCCCGGCCACTGAGGGCGGGCAGGCCGGTGGTGGAGCCGCTGCGCTGTCCGCCGCGTCCCATGCGCTCGCCCAGGCGCCGGAGCTCGCGGATCGCCTGGGCGGCGTATCGCAGGGCGCCGAGCGCCGAGGACTCGCGCGCTGCGCGGTGCAGTTCTGTGAGCGCCTGCTCTCGGTTACCGGCGGCCGCGAGCGAGCGGCCGGCGAGGATCCGCGCACGCGCTGACTCGATCGGGTGGGCGACCGCGAGCAGCTCCGCGCCCTCACACGCGGCGCTGGCCGCACGGTCGGCTCGGCCTTGGGCGAGTTCGACCATTGCCTGAGCGTGCAGCGCCGCACCGGTGCGGCCTGCCAACCCCAGGCCGTCCGCGGTGGCGTGCGCCTGGCGCGCCCATTCGGCCGCCGCGTCGATCCGCCCGAGTGCGATCTCCGCGCCAGTCAGGACGTCGTAGAAATAGGGCCGGAAGGCCGATTCGACGCCAGGCAGCGCTGGGCCGCCGAGCGCGGCGAGGATCTGCTCGCAGCCGCGGTCCGGTTGGCCGAGCTCGATCCGCGCCTCGCCCAGCCAGCCGGCGTTGACGGCCGAGAAGGGGTTGGTGTCGAGGCCGTGCTCGAGCCGCAGCGCCTGCTCGCCGAACGCGATCGCCTCCTTAAGCGAGCCGGCGCGCAGCTCGACCAGCGTGCGTAGTCCCATTGCCCACGCGGTCACGCGCTCGCTGCCGGCGAGGCGGGCGAGCTCCAGCGTGCTCTCGGAATGCTCGAAAGATTCCTTCAGGCGCCCGCTCCAGACGCAGCCGAGCACTAGTCCGAAGCTCATCGTGGTCAGGAGATGGCCGGCGCCGGTGCGCCGGCCTAGCTCGAGGCCACGCTCGAAGTGTCCGATCGCGGCACCGTTCTCCTCCATGCTTAGCTCGAGCCAGCCGAGCCAGTCGTAGGCCTCGAGTCGCACGGGTCCGTCGCCGGGGCGAGCGGTGTCGACGAGCGCGCGCGCTTCGCGCAGCCGGTCGCGCGCTTCGGGCAACCGGCCCACGCTGTACTCGGCCAGGCCAAGCACGCCCGCGGCTGTGGCCTTCAGCCCATCCTCGCCGAGAGCGGCCGCCAGGCGCCAGCACTCCAGCGCCGCGTCGTGCATGGCATGCCAGTCGCCCGGGAAGAACCGGTCGGAAGCGAGCTCGAGCTGAAGCTCCGCAGCGTCGCGCGAGGTGGGATCGGCAAGCCCGCGCAGCGAGCTTGCCAGCAGCTCCCGCGCCTCGTCAGGGCGGCCGAGAAGCCGGTCGATCAGCGCGATGAAGCCGACAATCCGTCCACGCATGGCGCTGTGGCCGGAACCGAGTAGCTCGATGACTTCGGCGAGCGCGGTACGCGCGTCGTGCAGGTGCCCGGCGGCGCCCAGCGCGGCAGCCCGCGGGCCAAGCAGCGCCAGCCGCTGCTCGCGACCGGCATCGTCGGGCAGCAGCCCGACGGCCGCGTCGAACCAGGCTGCGGCGCTGGCGGGGGCGAGGGCCAAGGTGGCGTGGCCCGCTTCGGCCAGCACACCGATCGCCTCCGTGTCCCCCGGTGCGGCCGAGTGCTGAACGTGATGGGCCCGCACCACGCTCGACGCCCCCTGCCCGGCGAGCAGCGCCGCCGCGCGAGCGTGCGCGCCGATCCGCCATGCCGCGCCGGCCGAGGCATAGACCGCACGACGGACGATCGGATGGCGAAATCGAAACCACAACGGGCTGTCGCTCGCGCGGATCATCGCCGCATCAAGCGCGAGATCGAGCGACGCGAGGACCGGCGCCTGCGCGAGCTGCGCGATCCCCGCGACAAGCTCAGGACCAAACGGCTCCCCGGCCACCGCCGCAGCGCGCAGAACCAGTTGCACGGCCTCCGGAAGCGCGTCAAGCTCCTCGCTGAGCGCCTCGCGCACCGCCCGCGGAATCTCCGCGCCGGCATCGGTCTCGGCTTGCGCACCGTGAGGATGCGCGACCTTGCCAGCGTTCCCCGGGCCGAGCGTCCCGCGTGCTGCGGCCAGCGCCAGGTGCTCGAGGTAGAACGGGTTGCCGCCGCTCTCGCGATACACGCGGTCTCGCAGGCCGGGATCGGACAGCTCGTCCAGCAGGAGGTCCGCTTCGACGCGACCGAGCGGCTCGAGCTCGATCCGCTCGCATCCGGCGCGGACCGCCGCGAGCAGCGGCGCCGGCACCCGCCCGGTGCGGTGCGCGAGCAGCAGCAGGCAGGCGCCCGGCGGCGAGCGGCGCAAGAGGTGAGCCAGCAGCTCTAGCGAGGCCTCATCGGCCCAGTGCAGATCGTCGAGCACGAGCACCAGCGGGCGTGAGGCGGCCAGATGCGTCAACAACGCTCGGACCGCGCGATGGGATCGATAGCGCTCCTGCGGCAAGCTCCGCAGGCCACCGCTCGGGTCGGGCAAGGCGGGAAACACCGCCGCCAGGCACCGCCGTTGCTCGTCTCCGAGCTCGTGCAGGCTGCCGGGACGCAGCGACGCCAGATAGTCGTCGAACGCATCGATGAACACGCCGAACGGAACCTCGTGCTCGAGTTCGCTTGCTCGCCCTTCGAGTACGAGATGGCCCCGCCCGGCTGCGAGCCGGGCCGCCTGAGCGAGCAGTGCGGACTTGCCGATTCCCGGCTCGCCCGAGAGCAGCAAAGCCGACCCCGTCCGCCGTCCGCCGAGCGCCAGCGCCGACTCCAGGCGCTCGAGCTCCGCGGTCCGCCCGACCAATCGCCCCAGGTAGACCATCGGTGTCAGTCTCGCACACACGCCGCGGGCCAAATCGCAGCGAAAGTTGGGGGTCACCCCCTGATGTTCGCCGGCCGTCAGCCCCCTACGGTTCGGCCTGTGCCCAGTTTCGTCCTCGAGCACCGCCATACCGCGGCGGAGTGCAAGACCGCTTACGCTGCCTGGCGGGGATACGACAGCCCGCTGCGCGAGCTGCCCGCAGCCGCATCGTGCGCCAGCGGGGGTCATGGTCTGTTCTGGACCGTACAGGCCAGCAGCAGCGCACAAGCGCTCGCGCAGCTGCCACCGTGGCTCGCCGAGCGCACTCGGATCGAATCGGTCAGCGACGTGGCGCTTCCGTGAGCCAGCCTCGCAGTCTCGCAAAGCTGACTCGTCGTGCCCATCCGGGAAGGCTGATCGGCACGCTGGGGCTGTTCCCGACCATGTTCGCGCTGCTGGCGTTCCCGGGCGTTGCCGCTGCGGCGGTGAGCGTCTCAGCGACCGAGGGACAGTCGGTCACCGCGAAGGTGGCCGACAGCACATGCACGCTCATGAGCGCGTCGATCACGTGGGGCGACGGCACGCCGGCCTCGGCGGGCCAGGCAACCCCGGACGGGACGGGCGTTCAGGGGACCCACACGTACGTCGAGGAGGGCACCTACGACGGCAGCGTGACGTTCACCTGCTCCCCCGCGGCTTCACCAAGGCAGCCTTTCAGGCGACCGTGTCAGACGCCCAGCTGAGCGGCGCCGGCACCCATTTCTCAGGGACCGCCCGGCAGCCGGTCACCTCCGCGGTCGCCCACATCACCGATGCCAACCCGGGCGCGAGCGCGAATGATCTCTCGGCACAAGTCGCGTGGGGCGATGGAACAAGCAGCGGCGGTACGCTCACCGCCGCGCCAGGCGGCGGTTTCGACGTAACCGGGACCCACGTCTACGCGACACCCGGCAGCTATCCGGTGAGCATCCGGATCGCCGATCTGGGCGGCAGCAGCGCGACCGTCACGTCGACGGGCCGGATCGACGCCGCGCCATCGCGGTTCACCTTCGCCGGAGCGCAGGCACAGTTTGGGTTCTCTCCGGCCTCTCCCTGCCGTGACCGCAAAGTCAGCTTCGACGCGTCTGGGTCGAGCGGCAGCATCGGACCGTCCGGCGCTCGGCTGCCGATCAGCCAGTCCCGCTGGTCGATCGAGGAGTCCGCTTTCTCGACACCTTCCGTCGTCAGCGCGAGCCCCAGCTTCAACCACGTGTTCCGGGCGTCCTCTTACAGCGTCGGGCCGTACAGAGGCCCGCTGCCAAACCCAGACCTGTACGACTACCGGTTCTTCCGTCCTCCGGCGACGGTAACGCTCGAGGTCACCGATAGCGGCGGAAAGACAGCCTCGGTGACTCAGAGGATCACGTTCGGCAACCCGGACGAGCTTCTGGTCGGCGAGGTTCCGACGGATCCGGCAACCGGATTGCCGGAGTTCTCCAAGCCGATCAGCCTATTTCGGGATTCCCGGTTCGCGAACTTCATCCCCTGCGAGATGCGCCCTTCGCTGAAGCTGGTCGCATCCGCGGTGCTGAAGCTCGGTCGGATCAGGCTCAGGGCGACTTACGCAACAGTCCACTCCTCCGGCGCCGGGGCCGGGTACCGCGCGTCGATCATCGTGAAGAGCTCCTGCACCTCGAGCCGCGTTCGCTGCTTCGGCGAGCTGATCGTGAGCCAGGGCGCGCGGGCCGGTCGCGGCCAGAGCCACATCCCGCGCAACCCCGTCCGCGGATTGCTCGTAAGCTCGCTGGGCCACGCCACGGTCTTCGTCCACGCCGGCAGCACCGCGGCGGTGATCGTCAAGCTCAACTCTCGCGGCAGAGCGCTCGCACGCGCACACGCGCTACGCAGCGTGATCCTCGAGCTGAGATCGCTTGGAGGCACGGGCAAGCTCGTCACCAGCAGGCGGCCAGTGAGTCTGCGCTTCAGATGAGCGCACATCGTCCCTGCCGCCGGGCGCGTTGGCGGCCAACCCCACCCGCAACCCTTCCCCTACTTCGACAGCACAGACAAAGGAGCACGATCGTGACCACAAACCCGCTCAGCCGAACCGCCGCAATGCGGCGCCTGATGCTCATGGCCGCCGCGCTCGCCGCGCTCGCCCTGCCTGTGGCTGAGACGAGCGCCGCCACCGCGCCGGGCTTCGGACTGAGGGTATTCACCGGCGATAACCCGAACCTCTTGACGTTCCATTCGGCAAATTGCTCGGTCGGCAAGAAAAACGGCTTCGAAGCCTTCGCCCATCTAAACGGGTGGCGGCTCCTCGTCTCGATCCGTCCGTTCACCGGCTTTCACCGCTACGCGTTGGTGCGAGGTCGGTTCAACGGCACCTTCCTGGACCTCAGCGCTCCAAACGGCGCCGACGAATTTGCCAGTGACTTCGTCCCGCCGCACCACATCCCCAGCGGCGGTGAGATCAATTTCTCCGACCACGGCAGCCTGATGGGCGGGGGCTTCTACCCGATGTTCAACGAGTCCGGCACCGATGCCGTGGGTGTGGCGGGCGGTCTCCAGTGCCACTACCCGAAGAAGAAGAGCCGACGCTGAGGGCTTTCCCGGGGGGCAGGGCACGGTCTGAAGGTCCGATGACAGTCAAGAGGAGGAGAGGCGCAATGCACAACCGGTGGGCAACAAAAACCAGGAGCCGACGGCCCCACACGTTCGGATGGCCCTCGCGGGCGATGGCTGTAGCCGCCACCGCCCTGTTTCTGACGCTCGGTGGAAGCGGTTATGCCGCCAGCGTCAGTCACTCCACGTCGGCTCCGCACCATCGCCTGCGCGGTCCACGTGGTCCGCGGGGTCTGCGTGGCCTGCGCGGTTTCGCGGGTCCCGCAGGACCGAGGGGCCCGGCCGGCCCGGCCGGCCCGGCCGGTAGCGGGCTGCAGGCGGGCAACATCCGGACGGTGTTCGGTCCCGTCACAACAATCGCGTCATTCGGGTCCGGGAACTCGGTCAAGGACGTCTTCGCGACTTGCGCTGCGAACGAGCGGATCATCGGTGGTGGGTACCTCGAGCCGGTCAACACCGGCCAGTCCGACGCAGTCGCGCTGACGAGTTCCCCGGCCCCGAGCGCGCCGACGAGCGCCTGGTTCGTGCGGATCAGCAACCAGGGTATGAACGCTGTGAGCGCCCAGGCAAGCGCGATCTGCCTCAAGGTCAGCTGAGGCTGGCGCCAGGATGCAAGCTCCCCCTGCACACAGGAGATGAAAATGAGACACATGAGACGAGCAGTAATGGCATGCCGGCCCTCGGCGGCGACGATGATCGCGTTCACTGCGCTGATCGCCGCGCTCTCCGGTACGGCATACGCGGCCGGGACGATCGGCAGCAGTCAGTTAAAGAACAATGCCGTGACGAGCGCAAAGATCAAGCGCGGCGCGGTGAAAACCAGCAAGCTCGCGGATGGCGCTGTGACCTCCAGAAAGCTCAGCCCGTCGGAGCGTTCGCAAGGATTCGTCACCACCAAGGCCGGGCAGCTCTCGCTGCCCCCAGCAACCGACACGATTGTGGCCCAGCTGAGCCTGCCGACTACTGGCAGTTACATCCTCACTGCCGCGACTGACCTCGGTAGCGCCGGGACCGGCGGGCTGGTCAGCTGCGAGCTGCTCGAAAACAACAACCCGCTGGCGACCGGGAACGCGAATCTGCCCCCACTGGCCGTGTTCAGCCAGACGATCAGCCTCACCGCGTCATCTTCTGGCGGATCCATCGAGCTGGTATGCAACCCCGACACCGGCTCGCAGGCCAAGAGCCGCGTAATCAGCGCGATACGCATCGGCTCGCTGACGACCCAGTAGACCGACGAGCGACACTACGTCGTCGCGACCGCGTCGGCGACAAACGCGGCGATCGCAGCGGTGAACTCGCGCCTGCTCTCCTCCCAGGCGTAGAACATGTGACCGCCGCCGAAATGGCGGACGGTCACCCTGCTGGCCATCTCCGGGTCGAGCCGCATGAGGTTCCGCAGCCGGTCGCTCGCGTAGTACGGCGTCACGAGGTCGTAGTGGCCGTGGGTGATGAAAGCCTTCATGTGCGGGTTGAGCGACATGCCGTAGCGGAAGTCGTCAGTGGCGCCGACGGGCGGGGTGAAGAAGTGCTGCGGCGCGTCGTTGCGCCACAACTCGTTCACCTCGAGGCTCAGCACCACGTACTCGCGATCGGTCTCCACGCCGATCTCCGAGCGGAGCTGGCGGTTGATCGCTGTCGCGTACGCGGGACCGATGCCGGCGAGCGTCGGGTCGGGGCCGGCGAACGCCTCCCGATCGGGGAACGGATCGGTGGTTGTGATCGTCGCGTCGTACAAGCCGAGGACCTTGCGCTCGTCGCGTAGCAACTCTCGTGTGAACATGCCGATGGTGATGCGGCCCTCAGCTCGCGCGACCATGTCGGCGGGGAGGCCGATGAGGTCGGCGAGACGCCCGAGGATCCGGTCGCGGTCGACCGCCGGCATCGACGCGCCACGCGTGAGGAGGGTGGCGTAGTCGCCAGTGGCAAACCTCTCCGCCTCTTGAAGAACGTCCTCGGGCATCGTGCTGGTCGCGAACGCGCGCGAGCGCCGGTGATGCACGGCGGCGATCGCCATCGTGGGCACGAGGTCGACCCACCCGAGCACGTCGTAATCGGTCGGCGACAGCGATGCGAACTCGAGCGCCGGGGAGATGAGCACCGCGCCGCTGAGCCCGATACCCGCCGTCTCCTGCAACATCCGCACAAGCCGGCCGACGCGGTATCCGCCATAGCTCTCGCCGGCGATGAACACCGGAGAGCCCCACCGGCCGTGGCCGGAGAGCCACCGGCCCATGAACTCGCACAGCGACTCGAGGTCGCGCTTATAGCCAAAGTATTCCCGCGCGTCGCCGTCCTCGCCATTCTCCGGCTTCTTCCTATCCTCGCCGTCCTTGCTGTCGTTCTCGATGACCCGGCTGAACCCGGTGCCCACCGGGTCGACGAACACGAGATCACTGAAGGCGAGCCACGACTCCTCGTTCGAGACGAGCCGAGGCGGCAACTGCGGCAGGGTTCCGTCGGCCGGAAATGCCACCCGCAGCGGCCCGGCGGCGCCCATGTGCAGGTACGCCGACGACGCGCCCGGGCCGCCGTTGAAGACGAAGGTCACCGGACGGTCGCCATCGCGGTCTGCGACGTACGAGACGGAGAAGATCTCCGCCGCCGGCTTCTCCTTCTTTCGCAGGACGATCCACCCTGCGCTCGCGGTGTAGTCGATCGACACCCCCGGCGCCGTCCAGGTGGCGGTCGTCTCCGCCCCGGCCGGCGGCTTGTGGTCCGCCTTCGGGGCGGCCTTCTCGTCGTTCATGCCCTCGTCGGCCATTCGCGAGACGCTATCTCTAATGCCACGTTGTTGGCGCCAACCCCCAGATCCGCCTTCCAATGACCGGGAGCACGACGAGTAGCCAGGCACCGAGCGCGCGTGAGCATCCCCTGGCGCTCCGCTCGGCGAAGCAGTCGGCGAGCCGCATCACGTGGAACATCGTCCCGCAACCTGTCGAGCGATGCGACACCCGCGCCGATCCGCGATCACGGCCGGCGCACACGGCACGCCACTTTCGCCTTGCGCGATACGCGACATGTGCTGCGACCCAGTTGCCCCGTGCGGACCCCCCGCGCCACGAGCCGCGGGTACGCTCAAGCCATGGGCGAGAATCTCCGCATCGAGCGCGGCTGGATCTTCGTCAACGGCACCCGGCAGGACGATGGCACGATCGAGCTCGGCACCGGCGGCGAGATGCGCTTCAGCCCGTTCGAGGCGATGTCCCAGCGCCAGGCCACGCACATCACGTGGGGCCACATCCTCACGGCTTCGGTGCAGCGGCTGGCTTTCTGGCGCCGCTAGACGGCACGAAGCGCGGCCAGCACAGCGACGTCGCGAGCTGACGGCGCCCTCGCGATCGACCGCAGAACAGCGTGCCCGACGAGCTGGCGCGATGGAACCTGCGCAAGAGCAAGCTCGGCAACGCAAGCGCACCGAAAGCGCGAGTAGCCAGACACACCCCATGGCCCGGGCAGGACTCGAACCTGCGCGCGACGGATTATGAGTCCGCTGCTCTGACCAACTGAGCTACCGGGCCGCGACGAGCGCGACGCTAGCACGGGGCCTGGCGGAGCTCGGTTGGACCGAATCTTGAGGTAGGCTTTCGCCCATGCTGATCGGCGCGGACGCTGCCCTCGGCCAGACGCTCGCCCTTCTGGTGACGTTCCTCGGGATCGGGGTCGTGGCGAACATCCTGATCGTCTACGCGCTGGCTCAGGCGGCTGCGGAGCGCAAGCAGAACGAAGAGCGCCGGCAGCGGGCCGAGCAGTAGATCGCCGCCACGCTGCTGGTAACCCGCCGCCGGCGCGATCGGCGGCTCGAGCGTCGCTGTGAGGCCCGGCAGCGCGCGGTTCGCCGATGCTCGGCCGGCCTGCCCGGAAGGAACGGTGGACGCGGGCGTCGAATCAGGGGCCTGCGGATGAAGCCAGCCATCACCACGACAGCCAGCCCCGCGGCGGCGCACGGTCATCAGGCCCTCTCGGGCTACATCCGCGCCCGGTTCGACGACTTCTCGCGCTCGCAGAAGGACGTCGCGCAGTACATCGTCGACCACCTCGACGAAGCCGCCTTTCAGACCGCCGAGGAGCTCGCGCGCCGCGCCAGCACCTCCTCGAGCACGGTCGTTCGCTTCTCCCAGGCGCTCGGGTTCGAGGGCTTCCCCGAGCTTCAGCAGGCGGCGCGGGACGAATATCGCCGCCGCCCGCCCGGTGGCGTCGAGGCGGTCGCCGCCGCGGCGCCGCTGTTCTCGCTTGACCACACCGAGTTCGAGGCCGCGCTCGCGGCCGACCACGTCAACGTCGAGGACACCGCGCACAAGCTCTCACGCTCCGACGTCGAGGCGGCGATCGACGCGATCGTGACCGCCGAGAAGGTGCTGATCGCCGGCACTGACCAGATGGCGTTCTTCGCCAGCTACCTCCGGCACCTGCTGATGCTGCTCGATCTCCGAGCGGAGATCGTCGCCAGCCCCTCACAGGAGGCGCTCGGGCGGCTCAGCCGGATCGACGGCGAGACGCTGGTAATCGGACTCTCGGCCGGCCGTCCGCACCCGCTGATCACTCGCACGATGAAGCTCGCCCGCCACCGGAAGGCGACGACGCTGGCGATCACCGACGCGACCCTCTCCGAGGTCGCGCGACTGGCTCGCATCCGTCTCTACTACTCGTCGAACTCACCCGCCTTCGTGCGCTCGCACGCCGCCCTCCTGTCGCTGATCCAGGCGCTCGCCTATGGCGTCTACGCTCGCGACGCGCAGCAGTACGACGTGCGGATCAAAGCCTTCCGCTTGAAGTAGCCGGACCTACCGGCGCGTCACGAGCAGCGACTGGATCGCGCGGCCAACGCGCCCACGCTCGTCGTAGAGGACGCTCTCCGCCACACCGACTCCGCCGCGCGGCAGTCGCGTGACCGCGTCCAGGCAGATCCACTCCCCGACCGGCTGACGCTCGATGTAGAGCGTCAGATCCGGGTTGATGAAGGCGTGACCCTCCCACGGAACCGCGCTGGCGATGCCGTTGCCGAAGTCTCCAGCGGCGGCGAGAGATTGCAGGGGAGAGGGGATCTCACCCGCGACGAGCTCGACGCGAAGCCGAAACCAGGCCGTGGCAGGGCCCGGCTCGTAGAAGCGTCCCTCGACGAAACGGATCTCCATCGCGTCCGGACCGAACGCGACCACGTCGGCCCTGAAGTCGCTCGGGCGTCCGTGCTCGGGGCCTGGCGGGGGAGGGGAGGGCTCCTGAAGCGTCTCGGCGTCCGCGGGTTGGACCCGCAGCGCCCTGGCCCGCACGAGCTCGAACCCCGAATCGCTCCACAGCGATGCCTCGAGCAGCTGGACCCGTCGACCAGCTCGGGCCACCTCGGCGCGGATCTCGCAGCGACCGATCGGGACCGGCCGTAGCAGCTCGTAGGTCACGCGGGAGAGGAGCAGGCCCTCGCCGCCGGGGAGCTGCTCAAAGGCGCGAATCATGAGCGCCGCGGGCGCTCCGCCGTGCTGCGCATTCGGATCCCACGGTCCGCGGGCCAGCTCTGAGGCGGCGAACCATCCATCCTGGGCAGTGAAGACGGCCTCGGGCATGGCGCGCGATGGTAGCCCGGACCTCCCAGTTACACTGCTCAGACGATGTCCGAGCACCGCGAAAGCAGCCGCGACGAGGCCACGTTCACCGTCAAGGCGGGCCTGGCCGAGATGCTCAAGGGTGGCGTGATCATGGACGTGGTCACGCCCGAGCAGGCCAAGGTCGCCGAGGATGCGGGCGCCGCCGCGGTGATGGCGCTCGAACGTGTCCCGGCCGACATCAGGCGCGACGGCGGCGTGGCCAGGATGTCGCCGCCCGAGATGATCCGGGGCATCCAGGACGTGGTCACGATCCCGGTGATGGCGAAGGCGCGGATCGGCCATTTCGCCGAGGCACAGGTGCTCGAGGCGCTCGAGGTCGACTACATCGACGAGTCTGAAGTCCTTACACCAGCCGACGAGGCCAACCACATCGACAAGTGGCCGTTCAAGGTCCCGTTCGTATGCGGCGCGACGAATCTCGGCGAGGCGCTTCGGCGACTCGGCGAGGGGGCGGCGATGATCCGCTCCAAGGGCGAGGCGGGGACGGGCGACATCGTCGAGGCCGTGCGCCACCTACGGATGATCCGCGGGGAAATTCGGCGGCTGACGATGCTCGACGACCCCGAGCTGGCGACGACCGCGAAGGAGCTGGGCGCGCCGCTGCACCTTGTCCGCCAGGTCGCCGCCGACGGACGCCTCCCGGTCGTGCTGTTCTGCGCCGGTGGGATCGCCACGCCGGCTGACGCATCGCTGGTCATGCAGCTCGGCGCCGAGGGCGTGTTCGTCGGATCGGGGATCTTCAAGTCCGAGGATCCGGAGCGACGCGCCCGCGCGATCGTCGAGGCGACGACGCACTTCGAGGACCCGGCCCGGGTGGCCGCCGCCTCGTCGGGGCTCGGCCAGCCGATGGCCAGCCTCGAGACCTCGAAGCTCGAGTCCGAGCAGCTGCTGGCGCCGCGCGGCTGGTAGTCGTGGGAGCACGCGCGGCGGGCCAGCCGCTGGTGGGCGTGCTGGCGCTGCAAGGCGACTTCGAGGCTCACGGCAAGATCCTGCGCACACTCGGAGCCCGCCCACGGGAGGTGCGCGTCCCGGCCGATCTGGAGGGGCTTGACGCGCTGATCATCCCCGGGGGCGAATCGACGGTGATGACGCTCGGCATCGAGCGGGAGGGGCTCGGTCAGCCGCTGGTCGACCTCGCGCGCTCAGGGACGCCCGTGCTCGGGACGTGTGCCGGGATGATCGTCCTCGATCGCGCCCACCTGGGTGTGCTCGACATCGTCGCGCAGCGCAACGCCTTCGGCCGTCAGCTGCGCTCGTTCGAATCAGATCTCGACGTGACCGGGGTTGCGCATGGCCCCGTCCATGCGGTCTTCATCCGCGCGCCGTGGGTGGCCGAGCACGGCCCTGACGTGCAGGTGCTGGCCTCGATCGAGGGGCGCCCGGTGGCGGTCAGGCAGGGAAATGTTCTCGCCGTCGCGTTCCATCCTGAGCTGACAGGCGAGACGCGCCTGCACGCGCTGCTGCTGGGCCTGATCGGCGGCGGTCAGCCCGTGCCGACCGGCTCGCGGTCGGAGTAGCGGCGGAAGTCCCGCTCGAAAGCAGCCCAGTCGAACTGTGGGTCACCGTCGGGCATCGGCGGGGGCTGCTCGTCACCCGGGTCCTCGCCGCCCGGCGGGCCCTCGGAGTCGGTTCCGCGCGAGAGCCACGCCGCCAGCTCGGCGGTGGCAATCCCGGAGGCGTAGACGGCACCGGCGAGCACGGCGTGGTGGGTCAGCGACGCGATCCCCCCGATCCCATAGAGGCCGAGGGCGCAGAACACGAGCCGGCGGAGCTCGGCGCCAGAGATCCGCTGCCGCGGCGCCTGCGCGAAAAGACTCACGAGCATGCCGGCCGCGAGGGCCAGGGCGAGGGCGAGCTTGAGCTCAACAGACGGCGACACTGTCATCCATAATCCAGCCTTAACGGCATGATTTCAAGCTCACACGACGAGGCCGTGGCGCATTGTGTTCTCGGATACCGCGCGCGGCTCGACGAAGTGCAGCAGGTAGTCGGGACCGCCGGCCTTGCTTCCGGTGCCTGAGAGGCGGTTCCCGCCGAACGGCTGCCGTGCCACCATCGCGCCCGTGATCCCGCGATTGACGTACAGATTTCCCACCGGGGTCCGATCCCGGACGTAGCGGACGGTCCCCGGGTCGCGGGCGAACAGTCCGCCCGTGAGCGCGTACGGCAGCTCGTCGACGAGGTCGCAGGCACGCTCGACGTCGCGAACCCGCTGCACGGCGAGCAGTGGGCCGAAGATCTCCTCGCCGAGGACCTCCGAATCCTCGGGTAGGTCGGTCGCCACCGACGGCGCGCAGAACCAGCCGTGAGCGGGCACTGGGCCGGCTGTCGCGACGATCCTGCCCTGGCGCTCGGCCAGCTGCGCGTAGCGCGCGACGCGTTCCTGCGCCTCCTGGTCGATCACCGGCGGCACTTCGGTCTCGAGCCGGTCGGCCTGACCGACCTCGAGCACGGAGACGGCTCCGGCAAGCCGGTCGAGCAGGTGATCGGCGATGGCCTCGTGGACGATGACCCGCGAGGCCGCGGAGCACTTCTGACCGGCGAACGCGAACGCCGAGCGGACGATTTCCGGCACCGCCTCGTCGAGATCTGCGTCGGCGGCGACGATCACGCAGTTCTTGCCCCCGAGCTCGGCGATCACCGGCTTGAAATGGCGCTGTCCGGACGCGGGATCGGCGGCGGTCCGCATGATCTCGAGTCCTACCGGCAGCGAGCCGGTGAACGCGACCGCGTTGACGTCGCGGTGGGCCACGAGGGCGGCGCCAACGTCCCCCTCGCCCGGTAGCAGCGAGATCACATCGGCAGGCACGCCGCCTGCCAGCAGCGCCTGGACGAGCTTCTCGGCGCAGCCCGGCGATTGCTCGGCCGGTTTCAGCACGACCGCGTTGCCGGTCGCCAGCGCGCCGGCGGTCATGCCGCAGGCGATCGCCAACGGGAAGTTCCACGGCGCGATCACCGCCACCACGCCACGGGGGACGTAGCGGAGCTCGTTGCGCTCACCCGGGACCTGGAGCAGCTCACGGCCGCGCTCGAGCTCGACCGCCCCCCGCGCGTAGTACTCGAGGAAGTCGATCGCCTCGCACACGTCGGCGTCGGCCTCGACCCACGGCTTGGCGCATTCGCGGACCTCGAGCGCTGCAAGCTCGAGCCGCCGTTCACGCAGCCAGGCAGCGGCGGCGAGCAGCGCGTTGGCCCGCACCGCGGCGCCCGACTGGTGCCACGACCGGTAGGCGGCCGCCGCCCGCGTCACCGCGGCGTCGACATCGCCCTCGGTGGCGATCGCCGCCTCGGCGACCAGGCGGTTGGGGTCACCAGGGTCGGTCGAGCGCAGACCGCCTCCTGAGCGCGCGTCACCTCCGACCCGGACCGGAACGCGCAGCGGCAGCTCGCGCTCCAGCTCTGCCAGCGACTGCGCCAGTCCGGCGCGGACGGCGGCGCGCCGCAGTTCGAGCGTCGGCTCGTTGGCGAACGGGGTCGGCATCGGGTCGGCGCTCATAGGCTACGGCGCCGCCAACAGCGCCTCGAGCGGAGTTCCGGCCGCCTGCGCGCTGAGGAACGAGTCGTTGCTGGTGTTCTCGAGCAGGCGCCGGACGAGATAGGCCATCCCGGCCACGAGGTCGCCGACCGGGCAGTACGTGCGCACGCGAAACCCGCGTGAAGCGAGCGCGTCCTGGAGCTCGTCGCCCAGGCCGCGGAGGACCTGGAGCTCGAGATCACGGTCCTCGGCGCCGGCCATGCGGCTGGCGGCGATGGCATGCGCCACCGATCGCAGGTTGTGCGAGGCGATCGCGACCCGGACCTCGGGTCGCGCGGCCAGCAGCATGCGGGTCAGCGACTCGAAGTTCCGGTCGCAGTCAGCCTTGACTTCGAACACCGGCACAGGCCAGCCGTGCGCCCGCGCCTGGACGAGCTCGTGGTCCCAGTAGGCGCCCTTGACGAGCCGGACTTGCAGGGGCGGGGTCCGATCGGTGGCGCGGGCCCAGTCGAGGATCGTCGCCAGCTGCTCAGGCGAGTCCCGGAGATAGGCCTGGAGCACGAGTCCGGCCGATGGACCCTCGGCGAACGCGGGCTCGGAGAGGATCTCCAGTACCAGCTCGAGCACCGCCTCCCGCGAGTCGACCGACTCCATGTCGATGTGGATGTGGGCTCCCAGCTCGTGCGCACGCTGGAGCAGTGGGCGCAGCCGGTTGGCTGCGTCCTGCTGACCCCGAGCCGGGGCGTCAGGGCGCAGTAGCGGCGTCAGCGCCGATATCTTGACCGACACGTTGCCGCGCGGGACCGGGCCGCTGCGGTCGGCCTCCAGCATCGGGCGCTTCGGCCAGCTCCGGCTGGCTACGGCGAGCTGCTCCAGTGCATCCGCGCAGCGAACGGCGTAGCGGTCGGCCTCGGCTTCGGTCACCGTGGCCTCGCCGAGCAGATCGACCGAACTGGCGACGCCGCGATCCCAGAGCGCGGTGAACACGCCGAGTGCGGAGGCCGGGGTCTCGCCGACAATGAACCGGTGGGCCATGTGCTTGACGCCGCCGGCGGCGGCCGCGCCGAGCGCCGCCCGTCCAGCTTTGGTGTGAGCGACGCGCATCGCTACCGCGATCGGCGGCGGCGCACTCTGAAGCTCGGACAGGAAGCCGGTCAGGTGACGCGCCAGGTCGTCCAGCGAGCGGCAGGCCGGCACCACGTCCACGAACCGGAACAGCGCCGCCTTCAGCTCGCGATCACCGGAGGCGAGCTCCATCGCCCGGGAATCGATCGCACGCAGCGGATGGCGCGCCGCCGAGGGAAAGGCGCCCGCGATCTCGGCGCCGATGCGCATGATCTCGGGTTCGAGCTCGGCGGCGGCAGCGGCCGGCTCCTGCGGCACGCTCACGGGCCGGTGACCGGCTCGGCGGTGGCCGGTGGGGGTGGGGGCAGCGTCGCGCTCTCGATCGTCTCCCAGGTCATGTCAAGCCGGCGCTCGGCCTCGTCTGCGGCGCCGCCCCCGCGCAGGCCGAACAGGCGCTTGGCGTACAGGAGGTAGACGACGACGGCGAGGTTGATCAGGAAACCGATGATCTTCAGCGGTGTGCTGCGGTGGATCAGCTCGTAGATCTCGAGCGGCAGCAGGACGGTGGTGGCGAGGAACGTGAGGTATTCCGCCCAGCGCTTGGTGAACCACAGCCCGACTGCCTCGACGCCTTCGAGGACGGCATAGCCGATGAGGGCGAAGCCGACCGCCTGCAGGGTGCCCGTGCGAAGCGTGAACAGCTTGTCCAGCTCATGGAGGATGCCGACGTGTCCGGTGTTCTGCACCGGGCCGCCGCCGACCCCGCCCTGTAGGTCGGTGAGGACGCGGAAGAACGCGTCGCGCAGGCTCTGGCGGTCGGCGGCAAACAGCAGCACGGCCACCCCAAGCAGCCCGAGGACGACGAAGTGAAACGCGCGATCGACCGCGATCAGCCGCAGGACAAAGCGGTCGCGAAGCGCCTTCCCGCGAAGTGGGACCTCGATCTGCTCCCGATCGGGCGGGAGGTCCCGTGCCGGCTGCGGCGGTGGCGGGAGCGCCAGCCAGGCGTCGCAGCGCAGGCAGCGATGCCAGCGGAGGCCGTCGGTATCGCGGACGAAATGGTGGTGTTCGGGCCGCACGTGTGCCGCGTCGGTGCCGATCAGCGAGTGACCGTGAAGCCCGCAGCCGATCAGCTCCCAGTCGACCTTGAAACGCCCCCTGGCGCTCTGTGTTCCGGGCGGCAGGCGCATCACTGGAGGATGTTGACGGCCCGCGCGACGACGAGCCCGACCGTGACCAGGGCGGTGAGCGACTGGGCCGCCATCAGCACCTTGGCCCGCGCCGTCAGCGGCATCGTGTCGGTCGGGCTGAACGCGGTGGCGTTGGTGAACGACGTGTAGAGGTAGTCGATCAGCGTCGGCTTCCAATCCAGGGGTGCGTGCCTCGGCTCGCTCATCTGCACGAACAGGAAGTCGACCGAGGCGTCGGACTCCGACGCGCGGACAAGCGGCCCACCGCGGTCGAGCTCCCAGTACCAGAGGCCGAACAGCAGCACGTTGGTCGTCCACAGGACTACGCCGGACAGGATCAGCTCGCGCCCGTTCGACGTCCCGCCGCGGAGCAGGTAGTGGCAGAGCAGCACCAGCGAGACCGAGTTGACCGCGCTGACCAGCCCGATCAGAGCGATGGCAATCGTCCTGCGCAGCGGCGAATGGCGCATCCGCGGGTGCGGCGAGGCGGCGATCAACCCGAGCAGGGCAAGCCCCTCAACCAGCGGCAGCAACCAGGTCGGCCCGACGGCGACCCGCTTGGAAAGCGTGAAATCGAGCAGGATGGCCGCACCGACGACCAGCTGCGGGGCCCAGAACGGGTCGTGCTTCTCGAGTGATGCTGCGAGCGCGCGGGCTGATCGGGCGGTGTGTGGGTGGGAGTCCATTAGCTCTATTGCCGGCCCCTTGAGCCGTCGGCCGGATACCGGCATGATGCTGGGAAATCGGTCCCGGATCGTGGCGGGTGCAGGAGTGGACCGCGGGATCCGCGAAAATCGAGCTATGAGAGTCTGCCTGATTGCCATCACGGTGCTCGTCCTCGCGGGCTGCGGGAGCTCCGGCGGAGCGGGCGCGTCGACCCACGGCACGGGGACCACCGGCTCCTCGAGCGCCACGAGCACGAGCAGCACAAGCACGACCACCGGCGCGGCGCCCTCGTCGACCTCGACTAGCGCCGGCGCCGAGCCCTGCCGGGCGGCCGGTCTCGCGCTCTCGTTCCTCGGACAGCAGGGGGCGACCGGCCACGGCGAGCTCGGCTTCGTTCTCCGCAACACGGGCTCGAGCCCGTGCCGGACGATCGGCTACCCGGGGATCCAGTTCCTCGACAAGGACGGGAACCCGCTGCCGACCAAATCGACCCGGACGACCCACGACTTCTTCGGTCAGACCCAGGCCACGCCACTGGTGATCCAGGCCGGCGGAAGCGCCTCGTTCAGAGTCGGCGTCACCCACGGCATCAACTCGAGCCTGGGCTGCATGACCGCCGACGGTCTCCAGGTGATTCCTCCCAACGACACGGCAACGATGCACGTCTCGATGCCGGGCGGCGCGTTGGAGTGCGGCACGGCGACGGTCTCGCCGCTGGAGGCGGGAAACGACGCGTACCCGTGAGGAAGGCCGCTGCTCAGGAAGCGGCGGTCAGCCACGCGGGCCCGTGCTCGAGCATCCGCGTGATCTCGGATGCCGACACGGGGCGCGAGAAGTGAAAGCCCTGGGCGAGGTCGCAGCCGAGCCTGCGCAGCTCGGCGATCTGGAGCTCCGTCTCGGCTCCTTCGCCGACGACTTCGAGCGACAAGGCGTGTGACATCGCGATGATCGCCTCGGTGATGGCGGTGTCCCGGGCCTCGATGCCGAGGCCGTCGACGAACGAGCGGTCGACCTTGAGCGCGTCGAGCGGAAGGCGGGTCAGATAGGCCAGGGAGGAATAGCCGGTGCCGAAGTCGTCAAGCACCAGCCGCACGCCGATCGCCTTGAGCGAATCGAGTGCGTCGGAGAGCCCGTCGGACTGGCCGAGCATCACGCTCTCGGTGATCTCGAGCGACAGGCAGCCCGGATCGAGTGAGCAGCCGCGGAGCGTGGTCGCCACCACGTCGGCGAGGCTGCGATTCTCGAGCTGGACCGCGGACAGGTTGACCGACATCGACAGCGGCGCCGCATCGGGACGCGCGTGGTACCACTTGGCCGCCTGGCGGCAGGCGTGCTCGAGCACCCAGCGGCCGATCGGTTCGATCAGCCCGCTCTCCTCGGCGACGGGGATGAAGTCGGCCGGCTGGACGGTCCCGCGGAGCGGGTGCTGCCAGCGAACCAGCGCTTCGACGCTGACGATCGAGTCGTCTCGGAGCGACACCACGGGCTGGTAGATGAGACGCAGCTCGTCGCGCTCGAGCGCACGTCGAAGGTCGTTCTCGACCCGTAGCCGGGACATCGCGCGGCCGCGCATGACCTCGTCGAACAGCTCGTAACGGGCCCGGCCGCGGTCCTTGGCGCGATACATCGCCGCGTCGGCGTCGCGGACGAGGTCCTCCGCAAGCTCGCCACCCTCGGCAAGCGCGATTCCGATGCTCGTGGTGACGAAGTGCTCCTGACCCGCGAGCACGAACGGGCGCGTGAAGACGCTGGCGATCCGCTCGGCCGAATCAATTGCGTCGTGCTCGCCGGCGATGTCCTCGAGCAGGATCGCGAACTCGTCGCCTCCGAACCGAGCCACCGTATCGCTCGAGCGCAGCGCCTGTTTCAGTCGTGGCGCCGCAGCAGCCAGGAGCTCGTCGCCGACCTTGTGTCCCATGCTGTCGTTGACGAGCTTGAAGCGGTCGAAGTCGAGGAACAGAACCGCGCTGATGGTGCTGCGGCGGCGCATGCGCGCCAGCGCCTGCTGGAGGCGGTCGAGGAACAGCACCCGGTTGGGGAGTCCCGTGAGCCCGTCGTGCAGCGCCCGGTGACGAATGTCGTCCTCGGTGGCCTGGCGTTCGAAGGCGTCAGCGAGCACGTTGGCGAGCGCCTGGGCGAAGTCGACCTGGCCGGCGTGGAAGTCGCGCGGCTCCAGCCAGTGGATGCCGAGCACGCCGAATGGGCCGTTCCGGCCCTCGATCGCCACCGTCAGGCCACATCGAGCCCCGGCGTTCTTGAGGATCGGCGCCTGCGTGAAGCGTCTCTCGGTCTCGTCGTCGCTGACGATCACCGGGCCGGCGGAGAGGATCGTGTAGCCGGCCTGTGATTCGTTGCCGGCCGGAAGCACCTGATCGGAGAGGGCGATCTCCGGGAGGCCTGTCGCCGCCCGCAATACGAAAGAGCTCTGGTCGGGCATCAGCTCGGCCACGAGCGAGATCTGCGCCTCGAGCAGCTCGACCGCGTCGGCGACGGCTTCCTGCATCAGCTCGGTGGTGGTCGCGCCCTCGAGCGCGTGCTCGCCCAGTCGCGCCACCGCCGACTGCTGCGCCGCGCGGCGCTCGAGCTCGGCCTCGGCCAGCTTTCGCTCGGTGATGTCCGACAGGACGCCGTGCCAGAGCGACTCGCCACGGGTGCCACGCAGCAGCACGGCGTCGTCGCGCATCCAGATCAGGTGGCCGTCTTGATGCCTGAGCCTGTACTCCGATGCACCGCTCTGCCGCTTGCTGACGATGAAGTTGGCCTCGTTCTCGACCACGCGGTCGCGATCCTCGGGGTGCAGCTGCTTGAACCACAGATCGGGATCGGCGCACCACTCTGCCGGGGTGAAGCCGAGGATCGACTCGATCTGCGGGCTCACATACTGAAAGCGGCCCGATGCCCCCGGTTCCGCGATGTAGACGATCGCGGGCACGCGCTCGAGCAGACCTGGGTAGTCCGGCGCGTCGGCGTCATCGTGCCCGACGGAAGCAGGGCCGTTTGACGGCGCGCTGACGTGGGCGGCCGGCTTGCCGCCGGTTGCGGTGCGACGTGACATCTCCATGACCCCTATCGGCCCGTCGCCCACCGCCTCGCATCGGGGACTATCCGGCGAAGCTTGCGGCTTTCTACGGAGTCCGCCTGGAGTCCGCTCAGCTGCTGAGAGCCTGAAAGCGGCTGTGCTCGCCGTCATCGAGCTCCTGCACGAGGCGGTCGGCAATCAGCATGTCCATGTGCCCGAGGACTTCCGAGATCGTCAGGAACGCCTGGGTGACGGCGACGTTGCCCCACATCTGGAGCGCCAGCTCGTAGGCGCTGAGCGGCCGGGCAGCGAGCATCCGGAGCATCTTCTCGGCCCTGCGCTGGTGCATCCGTAGCCGCTGATCGATCAGCGCCACGTGATCGGTGACAGGCTCGCCATGGCCGGTGAGGACCAGCTCGGCGTCCATCTCCCTCGTGGCTCGCATCGACTCGATGTAGTTGAGCAATGCCGGCGGCCTGCCGGCGGCGTCGAGATCGGCCTCGCCGCCGTGGCGGTCCGAGCGCGGCAGAGGATTGGACACGATCGGGTTCGAGCTGATGCTGGCCAGCAGGTGGTCGCCCGCGAGCAGCATCCGCCGCTGCTCGTCGTAGAAAACCGTGTCCGACGGGCTGTGCCCGGGGCGGTGAAACGCTCGCAGTGTGCGATCACCGAACTCGAGCGCGTCGCCGTCCCGCAACGGGCGCGTGACTGTCCCGCTCGAGCCGAATGCACGGTAGGCCTCGCCGACGAGCCCGAGCGCCGTGACGAGCTCGCCGGGCACGCCGTGGCGGTGCATCACACGCTGGGCGAACTCGTCGTCAGCGGCGGCGCTGGCGCGAAACGACTCGAGATACGGGGCGAGCAGTCCGAGTGCCGCGACGTCGGCGCCCGAGCGGCGGGCCAGGACGTCGAGCAGGCCGAGGTGGTCCATGTGCTGATGGGTGATCACGATCAGCTCGAGGTCCTCGATCCGGTGACCGCGCTCGGCGAGGCCATGGGCCAGCACATCGAGCGACTTCCCCGAGTTGGGCCCGGTGTCGATCAAGGTCAGCGGCCGATCCTCGATCAGGTAGCAGTTGACCCGGCCGACGAGAAACGGCGTCGGCACGGCGATCCGGTGGACCCCCGCGCGCGCGGCGAGGGCGAGTGACTCGTCCTCGGTGCCGGAGGACGGCGCGCTCACGAGCGGATCACGCCGAGCACCTCGTCGCGCCTGCGCTCCATGTCTTCGGCCGAGCGCAGCGATTCGAGGCACAGGCGCAGCAGCGGCTCGGTGTTCGACGGACGGACGTTGAAGTGCCAGTCCTCGTAGTCGATCGAGATCCCGTCGAGGCGGCTCAGCTGCGCGTCGGAGTAGCGCGCGGCGAGCTCCTCGATCTTCGCCTCCGGGTCGGCGACCTCCGAGTTGATCTCGCCCGAGATGAAGTACCTCGAGCGGTAGGGCCGCAGCAGCTCGGAGAGGCTCGCGCCGCGGCGCGAGACGAGCTCGAGGATCAGCAGCGCCGGAATCGTTCCCGAGTCCGCGCAGTAGAAGTCGCGAAAGTAGTAGTGCCCTGAGACCTCGCCGCCGAAGATCGCGTCCTCATCGCGCATCCGGGTCTTGAAGAACGCGTGGCCGACGCGGTTCATGAGTGCCCGGCCGCCGGCCTTGCCAACCGTGTCAGCAACGCCGCGGCTGGCTCGGACGTCGTAGAGGATCGTCGCTCCGGGCTGCTTGTCGAGCATCGAGGCGGCGAGCAGAGCGGTCGTGAAGTCACCGTCGACGAACTCGCCCTTGTCGTCGATGAAGAAACAGCGATCGGCGTCGCCATCCCAGGCAATTCCCAGGTCGGCGCCCCGCTGTACCACCTCCCGCATGATGAACTCACGGTTCTCGGGCAGCAGGGGGTTGGGCTCGTGGTCGGGGAAGTTCCCGTCCGGCCGCCAGTAGGCCTCGATCAGATCGAGCCCGAGCCGGTCGAGCAACGGACCGACCATCGGCCCGGCCATCCCGTTGCCGCCGTCGACCACAACCTTCAGGCTCCGCACCGCGGCCGGGTCGATGAACCGCAGCGCCGACTCCCTGGACTCGTCGCCGATCGAGACCGCCTGCACCGAGCCGCCTCCCGGCGGATCGCCGAGGCCGTCCTCGATCCGCGCGCGGACATCATCGATGCCCGCTTCGCCTGAGAGGGCGATCGCACCCCGCTTGACCAGCTTGGCTCCGGTGTAGGACTTCGGGTTGTGGGAGGCCGTGCACATCAGGCCGCCATCGAGATCGCGTGAGCCGACGAGGTAGTAGAGCATCTCCGTACCGACCTCGCCGGCATCGATCACGCTCGCGCCCTCGCTGAGCATCCCGCCGCGGTAGGCGGCGGCCATCTCCGGCGCGGTCAGGCGCATGTCCCGCCCGAGGCCGAGGCTCAGCTCCGAGGTCGGCTTGTCCTCGAGCGCCCCGATCACCTGGGCGAACGCTCTCCCGATCAGCGTTGCCATCTCCGCGTCGAGCTCATCGCCATGAATCCCGCGGATGTCATAGGCCTTGAAGATCTGCGGGTTCTGGATCGCGCTCATCCGAGGCCGCTGATGCTACTCAGGCGCAATCGCTGCCAACCGCTGGTGATAATGCGCGCCGTGATGCCGAGTGTTGTCATCCTCTGCGGGGGCCGTGGGACACGCCTTGTGCAGCAGTCGGCATCGATCCCGAAGCCGCTGGTCGAGATTGGCGGGCGCCCGATCCTCTGGCACGTGATCCAGATCTACCTGGCTCAGCGGTTCGAACGATTTCTCCTGCTGACGGGGTACAAGGGCGAGCAGATCGAGCAATTCGTGGCCGACGCGAGCTGGCCACCCGGCGCCCGGATCCAGTGTCTGGCGACCGGCGAGGACACGCCCACGGGGGGCCGGCTCGCGCTCGCGGCCGGGGAGCTCGGCACGCGGCGATTCTGCGCCACGTACGCCGACGGCGTCGCCGATATCGACCTCGGCGCGCTGCTGGCCTACCACGCCGAACACAGGGCGAGCGCGACGATGACCGTCGTGCGTCCCGAGCTGCAGTTCGGCGTGGCCGAGCTGGACGGCAACGGGCTCGTCCGCGGCTTCGTCGAGAAGCCTCGCAGCGAGCACTGGATCAACGGCGGCTTCTTCTGCTTCGAGCCCTCGGTGCTCGAGCTGCTGGCGGGCGACAGCGTGCTGGAACGCGAGCCGCTTGCGCTGCTCGCGGAGACCGGGCAGCTGCGAGCGTTCTGCCACGAGGGCTTCTGGGACTGCATGGACACCTACAAGGACGCGGTCATGCTCAACGACCTGTGGGCCGCCGGCGGCGCGCCGTGGAAGCTGTGGGACTGAACGGGCGCTCGGTGCTCGTCACCGGGGCGCACGGGCTGCTCGGCTCCTGGCTCGTCCGGGCGCTGCTGCAGCGAGGCGCCCGGGTGGTCGTGATCCGGCGCGACGAGCCGGCCGTCGACTCGCTCAAGCTGCAGGGCCTCTCGCACGAGGTGAGCGTCGTCAACGGAGACATCTGCGCCGAGGGCCTGGTCGGCCGCGCGCTCGGCGAATACGGCGTCGAAGCCGTGTTCCACCTCGCCGCCCAGACGTTGGTCGGCACCGCCAACGAGGACCCGGTACCGACATTCGAGACCAATATCCGCGGGACCTGGCTGCTGCTCGAGGCTTGCCGCCGGCACGGAGTCGCCGGCGTGATCGTCGCCTCCTCGGACAAGGCATACGGTCGCCAGGCCCGGCTGCCCTACGGCGAGGATCATGCGCTGGCGCCGACCTTCCCCTACGACGTCTCCAAGGCGGCCGCCGACCTGATCGCTCGGTCCTACTGGCACACGTTCTCGCTGCCGGTTGCCGTGACGCGCTGCGCGAACATCTACGGCGGTGCCGACACCAACCGCTCGCGGCTGGTGCCGGAGGCGGTCAGCGCGGCGCTCGCGGGTCGCGCGCCCGTGGTCCGCTCAGATGGCTCGCCCGAGCGGGACTTCCTCTACGTGCAAGACGCGGTCGAGGCCTACCTGGCGATCTGGAGCGCGCTCGAGCGCGGGGAGGCATGCGGCGAGGCGTTCAACGCCGGCGGCGGCGAGCCACACCGGGTGCTCGAGGTGATCAGGCTGATCTGCCGCCTGGCCGGGAGCGGCCTCGAGCCCGAGATCCGCGGTGCCGGCGTACCGGCTGGGGAAATCGACCGCCAGTGGGTCGACGCGACCAAGCTCACGGAACTCACGGGCTGGCGAGCACAGGTCGAACTCGAGGATGGCCTGCGTCGCACGATCGACTGGTATCGCGACCACCGGGAGGCGATCGCGGGTTGAGCCGTGCCCTGCGCCCGAGTACGGCTGACCAGTGGCGCGCGATCTAAACTGGTGCTCATGTCCGGTCATTCGAAATGGCATTCGATCAAGCACAAGAAGGCGATCGTCGACGCCCGCCGCGGCCAGCACTTCACCAAGCTGGCCCGCGCGATCACCGTCGCCACGCGCGAAGGGGGAGGGGATCCGGACGGCAATCCGGCCCTCGCCCTCGCCGTCCAGAAGGCCCGCGACGCGTCGATGCCGAAGGACAACATCGAGCGCGCGATCACCAAGGGAACCGGCGAGGGCGTCGACGCCGATCAGATCGAGACCGTGATCTACGAGGGGTACGGGCCCGGTGGCGTCGCGCTGCTGATCGAGGCGCTGACCGACAATCGCAACCGGACCGGGGCCGACGTACGTCATGCGCTGAGCAAGCACGGAGGCAACCTCGGCGAGCCGGGTTCGGTGTCCTACCTGTTTGAGAAGCACGGCGTGATCGTCGTTGATGCCTCGCGCTACGACGAGGACGATCTGATGGTGGCGATCGACGCCGGGGCGCAGGACATCTCGCTCGACGATGACGTTTTCGAGGTGATCACCGAGCCCGCCGACCTGACCACCGTGCGCCAGGCGCTCGAGCAGGCCGGGGTCGAGTTGGAGAGTGCGGACGTGACCCAGCGACCCACGGCGCGCGTTCCGGTGCAGGAGTCAGACGCCGCGAAGCTGATGAAACTGATTGACTCGCTCGAAGAATCGGACGACGTCGGCACCGTCCACGCGAACTTCGACGTGGATGCATCCGTGCTCGAGCGGCTCGCCGGCTGATCTCGCTTCGCTACCCTCGCTGCCTCACATGACCGCCCGTAAATTTGTAACGCCCGTGATCGCCGTGCTCGCGCTCGGAGTTTCGGCCTGCGGCTCGAGCTCCAAGGCACCGGGGGTGGACACGGCGCCGTCGGGTGGCCTGACGGCCGACACGAGCACCGCCGCCACCGCCTCGGGCTCCTCGACCTCGACCGCGGCCACGGCCACGACACCGAAGCCGCCCTCGCCGCTGTCGAAGAAGCCCGTCGTCAATGTCCCCAAGGGACCGGCGCCGAAGGGCCTCGTGACCAAGGATCTGATCACCGGCACGGGGCCGGCCGCAACCTCGAGCAGCGCCGTCACTGTCAACTACGTCGGCGTGCTCTACAAGAACGGCACCGAGTTCGACTCGTCATGGAAGCGCAATCAGACCTTCACCACGCCGCTGACCCCCGGCTCGGTGATCCCTGGATGGGTGCAGGGAATTCCCGGGATGAAGGTCGGCGGGCGGCGTGAGCTCATCATCCCAGCATCACTGGCCTACGGCGCCGCCGGCAGCGGCTCGACGATTCCGCCGAACTCGCCGCTGGTGTTCGTGGTCGACCTGCTCGGCGTGCACTAGCGTTCCGACACTAGGACCGACTGCGCCCCCGGCGGGAGTGACGATCCTGATCGGAGGGGCCCTGCTGATCCCGTAGGCGCGCGCGGTAGAGCGGGACCGGCCCGGGGACGCCCTTCAGCTTGTGGCGCCCGGCGGCGGACCAGTCGAACTCGTCCTCGGCCGCAGCTTTGACCTCCTGCGTGCACAGGACACTGCCGGGGCGGGCGATTCCGGTCACCCGGCTGGCGAGGTTGACCGAGGGTCCGTAGTAGTCGCCGGCACGGACCGTGGCCGCACCGCTGGCGATCCCGGCGCGCAGACTCGGCAGCTCGGCGTCCTCAACGGCCTGCACCAACCGCAGCGCGGTCTGCACGATCGGGCCGGCGTCCGGGCTCACGAACATCGCGGCGTCGCCGATCGTCTTGACCAGCCGCACCGGTCGCTCGGTCGCCTCGGAGGCGAGCTGGGCGAGCTTGCCGGCCACCGAGCCGAGCTCCTGGAGCGCGACCTCGCCGCCCAGCCGGGTGAAGCCGACGAGGTCGGCGAAGCACACGAACAGCTCCTGTGCGCTGTCGATCTGCCCAGCCTGCAGCTCCGCGCGGCTGAGCATCCCGCGTCTCACGCTCTCGCGCAGGTGGGCTTTGTAGGTCGCCACCAGCACCGGCGTAAGGGCGGGCGTCATCTGCTCGGCGAGCGTGGCAAAGCGCTCCGCGACGTCCCGTTCACTGTCTCCGGGCTCGAGAAACGCCTCGGTGAATGCGGCGACCGTGGTGGCCGCGAGCCGCGACATCCCTTCACCGAGGACGCGGGTCATCTCGTTGATCGCGTCCTCTCCGAAGCCGGCGTCCATGAACTGCTTGATCGACTTGGCCAGCGCGATGTCCTCGTCTGCGAACACTCGATCCTCGCCGCTCGCGTCGGGCAGGCCGGCAAGCCGGCGGATCCGGAGCAGCATCGCCGCCGGCATCCCGGTGCGTTCATGCACCTCGGCGGCTGTGTAGCTGCCGCCGAGCACGCGATCGACCGGCAGCAGCGCGAGCCGGTGCTCGGAAACGGCATCCTTCAGCTCCTCCAGCGAGAAGCCCTCGTCGGCCAGCCGGGCCAGCAGTTGCTCGCGCGCTGGGCGCTCCTCGCCGTCGAGCCCGTCCAGCAGCCCCTCGGCTTCGAAGTCCATTCCCGCATCCTCTCTGAAACCAGCGGCGTCCGCTACCATCCGCGACCCTCACGAGCGCTCAGCCCGTCCGCGCTCCCCAGCCGACCGGAGTCCGACGCCAACAATGCTCTCGATCCTGATGCCCGTGTACAACGAGCGCGAACGCGTCGAGCGCGCGATCTCGGAGGTCCTGGCGACAGATCTGCCCGACGAATTCGAGCTGATCGTCGTCGATGACGGATCGACCGACGGGACGCTGGAGATCCTGCGCAGCCGCGAGTGGGGCGATCGCGTGCGCCTGCTCGAGCACGGGCAGAACCAGGGCAAGGGCGCCGCGATCCGGACCGCGCTCCAGCAGGCACGGGGGGAGTTCGCCGCGATCTTCGATGCCGATCTCGAATACGACCCTGCCGACCTGGGCCTGTTGATGCCGCCGCTGCTCGACGGGCGCACCAACGCTTCCTTCGGAGTGCGCGTGTTCGACGGCTACACGAGCCATTCGTTCCTGTTCGTGCTCGGCAACAAGGGCGTGACGCTGGCCTGCAACCTGCTCTTCAACGTCTACCTGCACGACATCATGACCTGCCACAAGATGGTCCGGACCGACCTGTTCCGGAGCCTGCCGCTGCACGCGGCCGGGTTTGCGATCGAGCCGGAGATCACCGCGCGCCTGCTCCAGCGCGGGGAGCGGATCTACGAGGTCCCGGTCCACTACCGGGCACGGTCAAACGATGAGGGCAAGAAGCTGACCGCCGTGGACGGCTTCCGCGTGATCGGCACGCTGCTGCGGTGCCGCTTCAGCGCCTCGTAGCCCGGTCATCGACGCTCGCGAGGCGTCGATTCGATCCCCGGCGATCGCCTGGGCTGACGGCGCTGGCAGCATGTCTGGCGCTGGCAGCGCTGTCGGCTGCGGTGGCGCCGACGGTAGCCAGCTACGACCCGTGGGCCTGGATCGTCTGGGGGAGGGAGGTGAGCGACCCGCACCTCAGCTTCACGATCGGTGGCGGGCCGTCGTGGAAGCCCCTTCCGGTGATCTTCACGGCCATCTACGGGCTGTTCGGGGGCGCCGCGCCGACTTTGTGGGTGATCACCGCGCGGGCCGGAGGCCTGCTCGGTCTCGTCGCCGCCTGGAAGCTCGCCTCGCGGCTCACCGGCCGCGGTCGGGCGGGGGCAATCGCGGGGTTGCTGGCGGCGATCGGCGTGGTCCTGACCCAGCAGTGGGCCTACTACATGTTCCGCGGGACCTCCGAGCCGATGCTGATCGCGCTCAGCCTGTGGGCGATCGACCGGCTGCTCGAGCGCCGCCTCGGACAGGCCTTCGTGCTCGGCGTCGCCGCCTCGTTGATCCGGCCCGAGTGGTGGCCGTTCATCGGCCTTCTCGGGCTGTGGATCTGGATCAAGGAACCGCAACTGCGCGTGCTCGTGATCGCCGGCTGGCTCTCGATCCCGTTCTTCTGGTTCGTGCCGCCCTGGGTCGGATCCGGGCAGCCGTTCCTGGCCGCGACCCACGCCAAGGACTACAACGGGCACCTGGGGAGCCATCCGCTGCTCGAGGTCCTGCGCCGGGGCGCAGACCTTCAGATCCTCCCGGCGCTGGTCGCCGCGCTCGCGGCCACGGCGATCGCCTGGTTCAGGGACCGGGATGTGCTGATTCCCGCGCTGGCCGGGGGCGTGGTGGCCTGGTGGGTGCTCGTCGTCGCTATGACGCTCGACGGCTATCCGGGACTCGAGCGTTTCTATCTCCCGGCGGCCGGGCTGACGTGCGTGCTCGGTGGGGTCGGGGTGACGCGGGTCGCGCTGCTCGCCGGGGAGCAGCTGCGCGAGCGCGGGCGTGTTGTCGCGCTCGCCGTCGGCGCGCTGCTCGTGATCGTCTCGATCCCGTTCACGACGACGCGGATCTCCGACACCAGGGCGGCCGAGCCGGCTGCCGCGCTGGCGGTCACGACGATCGACCAGCTCGGTGCGGCGGCGGTGGCGGCCGGTGGCCACGCCGGCGTCTTCCCCTGCCGTTCGAGCTTCGCCGCGGTCAACCACAGCGCGCAGACCGCGCTGGCGTGGAAGCTCCACGTGACGCTCGATCGTGTCGGCACGTCGATGCGGGCTCCGGGCCTCGACTTCGTCGGACCCCACAACGCGGCCGCGGGAGGCAAGGCCCGGGTCGATCCCCGTCTGACCCACCACGTGCAGCTGCTTGCCGTGGGCAGCTGGCGGGTCGTGCGGTTGACCGATCCGCGGCTGCCGGATCCCTGCGTCGGTCGCTGAGCGGACCGGCGGCCATCGGGCACCGGGCCGCGCCGGCGGTCTTTGGAGGCGTCCGCGTCCCGGCGCAGAATGTCTGTTCGCATGCTCGTATTGGGAATCGACCCCGGCACGGCGAGTACCGGTTACGGGCTCGTCCACAGCAGCGGCGCTCGCCTGCAGGCGGTCGAGCATGGCGTGATCGCCACCCGAGCGGGCATCCCGCTCGAGATCCGGCTGGCGACGATTCACGCCCGCGTGGCCGAGCTGCTCGAGTCTCACCAGCCGGCCGCCGTGGCGATCGAAGAGCTCTATTTCGGCGCCAACGCCCGCACCGCTTTCGCGGTCGGCCAGGCCCGCGGCGTGATCCTCCTGGCCGCGGGACAGCGAAGCATCCCGGTGCGCTCGTACACGCCTCAGCAGGTGAAGGGCGCGGTCTGTGGTCAGGGCCGGGCCGACAAGGACCAGGTCGGGAAGATGGTCGCCCGGCTGCTCGGGCTGGCGGCGATCCCGACGCCCGACCATGCCGCCGACGCACTGGCCGTGGCGATCTGCGAGCTCAACCGAGCGCCGCTGGCCAGAGCCCTGGCAGGCGCCGGAGCCGGCGCGTGATCGCGCTGATTTCAGGCACGGTCGCGGTTCGCCGTAGCGATCACGTGATTGTCGACTGCGGTGGGGTGGGGTACCGGCTGGCCGTTTCCGGCGAGACGCTGAGACACGTCCCCGCGCTCGGGCAGGCCGTGGTGCTGCACACGCACCTCGTGGTCCGCGACGACGCCCTCGCCCTGTACGGCTTCGCGACCGAGGAGGAGCGGGATCTGTTCCTGATGTTGCTCGGCGTCCAATCGGTGGGCCCCAAGGTCGCGATCGCGATCCTCTCCGGAGGCCCGCCTCGCGAGCTGCTCGGGGCGGTCGCTGCCGGCGACGTGGCGCGGCTCCAGGCAGCGCCCGGTGTCGGAAAGCGCACCGCGGAGCGGATCGTCGTCGAGCTGCGCGAGAAGGTCGGCGTGATCGCGCCGGAGCCGGGGATCTCGGTCAGGCGCTCCAGCGACCCGCGATCGGTCGCGCGCGACGCGCTGCTCGGGCTCGGCTATATGCCGCTCGAGGTGGACGAGCTGCTCGACGGAGCCGCGGGCGACAGTCCCGAGGAGCTGATCGCCGACGCCCTGAGGGCGGCCCGCAGATGAGCACCGCCCGCATCCCGACGGCCGAGGAGCTTCCCGAGGATGAGTTCGATCGATCGCTCCGTCCCCGCCGGCTGGGCGACTTCGTCGGGCAGGAAGCGGTCAAGAACCAGCTCGTAGTCTCGATCGCGGCGGCCGCGAGCCGTGGCGAGGCGCTCGACCACGTGCTGTTCGCCGGACCTCCGGGGCTCGGGAAGACGTCACTGGCCCAGATCGTCGCGGCCGAGCTCGAGGTTCCGTTCATCCAGACCGCGGGGCCGGCGCTCGAGCGCAAGGGCGACATCGCCGCGTACCTGACGGCGCTCGAGCCGCGTTCGGTGTTCTTCGTCGACGAAATCCACCGGCTGCCACGGGCACTCGAGGAGACGTTCTACCCGGCGATGGAGGACGGAGCGCTCCCGATCACGGTCGGCCAGGGCGCCGGAGCGCGGATCGTGACGCTCGATCTGCCGCCGTTCACGCTCGTCGGCGCCACCACCAGGACGGGCCTTCTGACTACGCCGCTTCGGGACCGATTCGGGATCCAGCACCGTCTCGAGCACTACGACCCCGAAGACCTGGCGAGAATCGTCAGGCGCTCGGCCAAGCTGCTCGGGGTCGAGATCGAGGATGGCGGGGCGCTGGCGATTGCCCAGCGCAGCCGCGGCACTCCACGTGTGGCCAACCGGCTGCTCAAGCGCGTGCGCGACTACGCCGAGGTCAGGCACCGCGGAGTGGTGAGCGCCGAGATAGCGGCCGCCGCCCTCGACCTGCTCGAAGTCGACGACGCCGGGCTCGACCGCCTCGACAGGGAGATCCTCAGAGCAATCTGCACGAAGTTCTCCGGAGGTCCTGTCGGCCTCTCGACGCTCGCGGTCGCTGTCAGCGAGGAGCAGGACACGATCGAGGATGTCTACGAGCCGTACCTGCTCCAGCGCGGCCTGATCGAGCGGACCCCGCGCGGGCGGGCGGCGACGCGGCGGGCATTCGAGCACCTCGGACTCGATGCGCCGGGCCACCCGACGCTGCTGTGAGGCCGAGCCCGCGCGCCCTCTATCCTCACCGCGGATGAGTCACGAGCACTACTTCATCTGTCCTCATTGCGGGAACAGGTCGATGGGAACCGATCGCAACGCGGGCTTCCGCCGCGAGGCCCGCGGCTGCGAGAAATGCGGCTTCGCCTACCTGTTCGAGCTGCTCGACGACTACTACCCGGCTCCCAACGCGGCGTTCTTCGCCTGCGACTCGGACGGCCGCGTGGTCGATTGCGGCCGCGGCTCGTTCGAGCTGACCGGGTTGAAGACCGAGCAGGCGATCGGCCGTCCGGTCAACGAGGTGCTCGGGCTGCGCTTCGACGACGGCACCGACCACGTCGGCACCGCGCTGGAGTGGGAGGTGCGCGTGCAGCGCAAGCCGGTCGAGGTGCACGCCGAGCACGACCTGCCCGCGAAGGCCGTGGCCGACATCTTCCCCGCCTACGACGATGACGACGGCGGAGTGCTGATCGTGCTGACCCCGACCAACAATCACTGAGCCGGCCCGTACGACTGGGCCGACCATCTAGCATCCGACCAGATGTCAGACCGTAAGCGCCACGCTTTCGTGCTGCTCGTGGTAGCCGGACTGATCGCCGCATCGGTGTTCGCGATCGCCACCCAGCCGACCCTGCTCGGGCTCGACCTGAAGGGCGGCGTGCAGCTCACCTATCAGGGTCAGCCGACGCCGCAGACGCCGAAGGTGACGCAGGACGCGCTCAACCGCGCGGTCGACATCATGCGCCAGCGCGTCGACCAGCTCGGCGTCTCCCAGCCGGAGATCCAGACCTCCGGCGGCAACCAGATCTCGGTCGGCCTGCCCGACGTCACGAACGTTGCCCGTGCCGAGTCGGAGGTGGGGACGACCGCGCGCCTGTATTTCTATGACTGGGAGGCCAACGCGCTGGCCCCCAACGGCAAGCCGGTTGCCGACCAGCTCACCGCCCAGGATCCCAGCGCGGTGACGATCAGCCAAGGTC
>DATCNP010000102.1:0-30469 GCA_036565205.1 Solirubrobacteraceae bacterium
GCCCACGCCGGCGCGGAGCAGAGCAACGGCGACGCACATCCGCGCGTCGCTCCCACCGCTGCGGATACGGGCTCGCGTGGCCGGGGCGCCGAACCGAGCCGCGAGCCGCGGCACGTCCGAGCGGTGCCGACCAGTGCTGAACAGAAGGTTGCCTCGGCCGTCGAGCTGTTCAACTCCTCCGAGCATCCGCGGACGGTCGCCGGGGTGGCCCGCTCGCTGGGCATGCCCGACGTTGCCGTCCAGCCATCGGAGCACCGCGCGAGCGTCGTCAACGTAGTCGTCTCGTGGGAGTTGTGCTGGTACCGCTACGAAGCCGACCTATCGGACGAGGTCCCGACGGTCCGCGTCGCCGGACAGGGCTATGAGCTCGACGAGCTCAGCCCGGACGAGCGCCGGGCGAACGCAATCGCCGACGAGCGAGGCCGGCTGTCCTTCAGCGCCTGACGGGTCTCGACAAACGTTCGATGGCGGCCCGACCGCCGCGCCCACTACCATCAGCGCCCGTGATCTACTGCGTCATCCCCGAACCGCTCGCCGACTCGCTGCTGGGCAAGCTGACCGACTACTACGCCGACGATCCCAACGTCACGGTGATCGTCGACCGGCGAACGTCCTCGCGCCGCGAACGCCAGACTGGCGGCGGAAAGCGCGAGGTCCGCGATCGTCGCCGTCCGCGGGTCGCGGGCGAGATCCCCGAGCTGGCGAGCGATTGAGCGGTGGACGGCCGCCGCCCCCGGCGGCGCTTGTGGTCCACGTCGACGGGGGGGCGCGAGGGAATCCAGGTCCGGCAGCGATCGGGGTCGTCGTGTCGGGCGCGGACGGCGCAGTTCTCGACCAGGTGGCGGAGCGAATCGGGGTCGCGAGCAACAACGTGGCCGAGTACCGAGCCGTGATCAAGGGCGCCGAGCGTGCCGCCGAGCTGGGCGCGCAGGAGCTTCAGATCATCAACGACTCGGAGCTCGTCGCGCGCCAGCTGAACGGCGTCTACAAGGTCAAGCACCCGGCGATGCGGCCGCTGTACGAAGAGGCGATGGCAGCACTCTCAGCCTTCGAGCGGTGGTCGATCCGCAGCGTCCCCAGGGCGCAGAACGCTGCCGCCGATGAGCTCGTCAACGAGGCGCTCGACGCGCTGAAATGACGCCGGGCGGAGCGCTACCGCTAACCTGTAGCACGTGACGGACGCCCTGACCGAGCTCACCGCTCGGCTCAACGAGACGGCGCAGCGGCTCCGCGCCGGGGAGCTCGAGCCCGACGCGACGCTCGAGCTGATCGAGGAATGCGCGGCGCTCGCCTCCGATGCGAGCACGCGGGTGGATGAGCGAGCTCGGGCTTCGGTCGAGCCGCTGCCAGATCTCCCCGGACAGCTCCCGCTGGCCGCACAGTAGTGCCGTCAGCCGCGACGCTGCGGCCGGCCTACCCGGAGCAACTCCGGGCTGAGGTCGAGCGATACCTCGAGACGCTGCGGTTCTCGGGCGAGGCCGCCTCCGCCGGCCTGGAGGAGGCGATGCGCTACTCGCTGCTGGCCGGCGGCAAGCGGATCCGGCCGGTGCTGTCACTGGCCACCGCCGACGCGCTCGGCCGCAGCCCATCCTCGATGCTGCCGCTGGCAGCGGCGATCGAGCTGATCCACACGTACTCGCTGATTCACGACGACCTGCCGGCGATGGACGACGACGACCTTCGGCGCGGACGTCCGACGTGCCATCGGGCGTTCGGGGAGGATGTCGCGATCCTCGCCGGTGACGGGTTGTACGCCGAGGCGTTCAGCTTGCTGCTGACCGAGCAGCAGGGCGACCCAGCGGCGCTGCTCGCCGCAGCGCGCGAGCTCGCGGCCGCCACCGGGGTGCACGGGATGGTCGGAGGCCAGTACCTCGACGTGGCTGCGACCGCGCCGGCCGGCGCGGACGGGCTCCGGCGGCTGCACGATCTGAAGACCGGCCGACTGATCGCCGCCAGCGTGCAGTGCGTGCTGCTGCTGGCCGGCGATGTCCTACCTGCCACAATCCTCGAGTTCCAGTCCTTCGCCGGCGAGCTGGGCGTCCTCTTCCAGATCGTCGACGACATCCTCGACGTGACCGGGACGCAGGAGACCCTCGGCAAGCAGCAGGGCAGTGACGAGCGGCTCGGCAAGCGCACCTACGTGACGGAATTCGGTCTCGACGGTGCTCGCACGCTGGCCGGCCAGGCGCACGAGCGAGCCCGCGGCGCGCTCAGTCGGGCCAGGCCCCTGGGAGCCGAGCAGCTCGAGCAGATCACTGACTTCATCGCCAACCGGAGCTACTGATGCCAGAACTACTTCACAACGTTCAGAAGCCGCAGGACCTCCATGGGCTGAACGACGAACAGCTCGCACAGGTGGCCCAAGAGGTACGAGAGCACATCATCAAGACGGTCGGGGAGATCGGCGGACACTTCGGCGCCAACCTCGGGACGTGCGAGATCGCCGTCGCGCTGCATTCGCTCCTGGACTCCCCGCGGGACAAGATCCTGTGGGACGTGGGGCACCAGGCCTACCCGCACAAGGTCCTCACCGGCCGGCGCGATCAGCTCCACACGATCCGCAAGTACGAGGGCCTGGCGCCGTTCTGCGCGATCGGCGAATCGGAGCACGACATCATGGGAGCCGGCCACGCCTCGACCTCGATCGGCTACGCGGTCGGGCTGAAGGAGGCGATGCGCCGCGGGCACGGGCCTGACGGCCATGTGGTCGCAGTCGCGGGCGATGGCGCGCTCACCGGTGGCGTGGCGTTCGAGGCCGTGCACCAAGCAGGTGGCGAGGGGACCCCGATCGTCGTCGTCCTCAACGACAACGGGATGTCGATCGCCCCCAACGTCGGTGCGCTGTCCAGGTACTTCAATCGCGTCCGCCTGAACCCGAAGCTGTGGCACGCTCGAGAGGGCGTCGAGGGCGGCCTGACGAAGCTGCCCGCCGGGATCGGGGCCGCGTTCGAGCGCCTGGGGCCGCACGTCAAGGAATCGATCAAGGCATTCTGGGCGCCCGGACTGTGGTGGGAGGAGCTCGACTTCGCCTACATGGGGGTGATCGACGGTCACGATATGCGTGAGCTGCGCCGGGCACTTCGCGAGGCGCTCGCCGCCGAGCGCCCTGTGGTCGTGCACTGTGCCACCGTCAAGGGCAAGGGCTTCGCGCCGGCCGAGGAGGGTGGCCTCGAAGGGATGGAGAAGTGGCACGCCGCCAAGCCGAAATCGATCAGCAACGGCGCCCCGGCGGCGAAAGTCGCGGTCCCACCCGGCCAGAAGCCGGCGCCGCCGGCTTATACGCAGGTGTTCGGCGAGGCACTGGTCCGCGAATGCCGGCGCGATGACCGGGTGATCGGCATCACCGCGGCGATGAACTCCGGCACCGGGCTGAACCTCCTCCAGGCCGAGCTTCCCGATCGCTACTACGACGTCGGCATCGCCGAGCAGCAGGCAGTGTTGTTCGCGGCCGGGCTCTCACTCCAGGGCTGCAAGCCGGTCGCCGCGATCTACTCGACCTTCCTCCAGCGCGCCTACGACCAGATCGTCCACGATGTCTGCCTGCAGAAGCTGAACGTCGTGTTCGCGATGGATCGTGCCGGCCTCGTCGGCGACGACGGTCCGACACACCACGGCGCGTTCGACATCGCCTACCTGCGCTGCCTGCCGAACATCGTCCTGATGGCTCCGCGTGACGAGGCGATGCTCGTCCACATGCTCCACACGGCGCTCTGCCACGACGACGGTCCGGTCGCGCTGCGCTATCCCCGCGGCGAGGGCGTCGGCGTCGAGCTCCCGGCACGCCCCGAGAAGATCCCGATCGGAACCGGAGAGATCCTGCGTGAGGCCAGCGGCGACGGGGGGCCGAACCGGGTCGCGCTGCTGGGCTACGGAACCGGCGTCGCCAAGGCTCTGCAGGCCGCCGACCGGCTCGCCGAGCTGGGGATCGCCACCACCGTCGCCGACGCGCGATTCGCCAAGCCGATCGATGCCGGACTTGCCGCCCAGCTCGCGGCCGAGCACGAGCTGCTGGTGACAGTCGAAGAGGGCGTGCTCGCCGGAGGCTTCGGGTCCGCGGTTTGGGAGACGCTCTCCGACGCCGGTCTCGCTCCGCGGATCATGAGGGTCGGATTGCCCGATCGCTACGTCACCCACGGTGCGCCGAAGCTGCTCCACGAGGAGGTCGGCTTCACCGGCGAGAGGATCGCCGAGCGAATCGCTGCCGCGGTCGCCGGCCGCAGCGGCGTCGCCAGCGGCTGACCCGCCGGCTGGCCGGTCGCGTACCGTTCCGGCACACATGAACCGCGTACGCCTCGACAGTCTGCTCTCCGAGCGCGGGATGTTCCCCTCGCGCAGCCGGGCCGCCGCATCGGTGCTGGCGGGAGAGGTGATGCTGCTGCCGGGGCGGAAACGGGCCGAGAAGCCCGGTCAGCTGGTGCCCGAGGACGTGGAGCTCGAGGTCCTCGGCGGCCGGGCATACGTCTCGCGCGGTGCGGTCAAGCTCGCCAACGCGCTCGACACGCTCGGTCTCGAGGTTGACGGGAGACGGGCGCTGGACGTCGGAGCCTCGACCGGCGGGTTCACCGACTGTCTGCTGCAGCGCGGAGCCGGTCACGTGATCGCACTCGACGTGGCCTACGGCCAGCTCGACTGGGGGCTGCGCTCCGATCCGCGCGTCACCGTCATCGAGCGGCGAAACGCGCGGTCTGTGACCCCGGCCGAGCTCCCCTACGTGCCCGATCTGATCGTCATCGACGTGTCGTTCATCTCGCTGGCGAAGGTGCTCCCGGCGGTCCTTGGCTGCGCGGCTGCCCGGTTCGACTGCCTGGCGCTCGTCAAACCGCAGTTCGAGGTCGGCCGCGCGCAGATCGGGAAAGGCGGGGTCGTCCGCGAGGCGGGACTGCGACGCGGCGCGCTGGTGGAGGTCGGCCGGACGGCCCGCGAGCTCGGCGCCGCCCTGATCGGCTACGCCAGCTCCGGCCTTCCGGGGCCCAAGGGCAACCGCGAGTCGTTCGCGTGGCTCGCCGAGGGTGGCCGCGGCGGGATCGTGAACATCGAAGCTGCCGCGCGAAAGGTGGAGCCGTGAGCCAGATCCACGCCGCGACCGTGTTCACGCACCGGCGCCCGGCTGAGATCGCGCCTGCGCTGAAGGAGCTGATCGAGCTCGCCGCGCGTGAGGGCACGATCCTGCGCTTTGACAGCGAGGAGACTCGCAAGCACGGCTTGTCCGAGCGTCCGGGTGTCGTGCTCAACGCGGATGTGAGCCATGAGGTCGACATCTGCTTCGCATTCGGGGGCGACGGGACGATGTTGAGCGCGCTGCGGACGTACGCGGGCACGGGCGTTCCGGTCTTCGGGATCAACTTCGGCGAGGTCGGATTCCTGGCCGCGGTCGACCGCGAGCACGCATCCGAAGGGCTCCAGCGCGCGTTCAGCGGCGACTTCGACGTACTGTCACTGCCCGGGATCGAGCTCTCCGGGCAGCGTTGGCCCGCGATCAACGATGTCTCGATCCATCGACAGCCCGGGAAGCGGGTGGCCGATCTCGAGTATGCAGTGGGCAGCGATGATGTCGGCCGGGTCCGCTGCGACGGTCTGGTGGTCGCGACGCCGGTGGGCTCGACCGGCTACAACCTCGCCAACGGGGGTCCGGTCATGGCCTGGGGCGTGCACGGGTTCGTCGTCTCGTTCATCGCGCCGCACTCGCTGACCGCGCGCACGCTCGTCGTCGCTCCCGGCGACGTGCTCACCGTCCACAACCGCTCCCAGGAGGAGCCGGTGGACGTGATGGTCGACGGCCGTCCGGTTTGCGACCTGGATCCGGGCGAGCGAATCGAGGCCTGCTTCGTCCATGACCAGGGGTGCCTCGCGCAGGTCGCGGGCACCACCTTCTACCAGCGTCTGCGCCAGAAGTTCGGACGGCTCGCGACCCCGTAGCGTCGCGACGGTCCGTCGGGTGCGGCTGGTACACCGTCCGCATGCTGGAAGAGCTGCGAGTCGAGAACCTGCTGCTGATGGACCGCGCCGAGTTGCGGCTGGCATCGGGGCTGAACGCGCTCACCGGCGAGACCGGGGCGGGCAAGACGCTGCTGGCGCACGCACTGGACCTGCTGCTCGGCGGCCGCGCACGGAAGGGCATCGTCCGTCCCGGCGCTGCCGAGGCCTACGTCGAGGGCGTGTTCGGGGTTCCGAGCTCGCTGGCCGGGTCCGAGCTGCTCCCGACCGGCGCGCAGGAGATCGTCCTGGCCCGCCGAGTGTGGCCGGACGGCCGCACGCGCGCGTACGTCTGCGGGCGCTCGGCGACGCTGGCCGATCTTCAGCTGCTCGGGGGCCGGCTGCTGTCGTTCTACGGCCAGCACGAGCACCGCAGGCTGATGCTCTCGACCGCCCAGCTCGACGTGCTCGACGCGTATTGCGGCACCGCGCAGATGGCGCTCCGAGCCGAGCTCGGCGCCGTCTACGAACGCGTCCGAGGGCTCGAGCGGCGGATCGCCGAGCTGAGCGAGCTCGACGGGGCGCGGGATCGCGAGCTCGATCTGCTCACGTTCGAGCTGCAGGAGATCGAAGCCGCTGAGCCGAGCGAGGACGAGGGCCAGGCGCTGACCCTGGAGCAGGCGCGCCTGCGGCACCTGGAGACGCTCCGCGCGGCTGCCGAGGGTGGCGCCGAGGCGATCGCGCCGGACGCCGGCATCGGGGTGGCGGAGCGCCTCGCGCAGGCGGCCGGCCCGCTCGAGTTCGCCGCGGATATCGACCCCGAGCTGCGCACCCTGGCCGACCGCCTCGAGGCGTTGCGCTATGAGGCGGAGGATCTCGGCGGCGAGCTGCGTCGCTATGCGCTGGGCATCGAGGGCGGTGCCGCGGGCGAAGCCGGGGGTGCCGGGCGCGTGGAGGAGGTCGAGGAGCGTCTGGCGGTGCTCGCGCGACTGGAGCGCAAGCACGGAGGCTCGATCGCCGCGGTGCTCTCGCACGCCGAGCACTGCCGTCTCCGCATCGCGGAGCTAACGCACGCCGACGAGGCCCGCGACACCGCTCAGGCGGAGCTCGACGACGCTCGCGAGGAGCTCGACGAGCTGGCACGGGCGCTCCATGGCCGCCGGCTCGAGGCTGCCCCGGAGCTTGCCGCCGCGGTGCGCGACCGCCTCGGCGAGCTGGCGATGTCCGACGCCCGGTTCGAGGTCGAGATCTCGCCGCGCGCCGACGGCTGCGGCCCGCGCGGGGCCGACACCGTGGTGCTGGCGCTCGGGGCCAACGCCGGGAGCCCGATCGGTCCACTGCGCGAGATCGCCTCCGGTGGCGAGCTCTCGCGGGTGATGCTGGCGCTGCTGAGCGTCGCGCATCGCGCCGGCGACGAGGAGCTGGGGGAGGAGCGAGGCCCGCTGCTGGTCTTCGATGAGATCGATGCCGGCATCGGCGGACACACCGCGCGGGCGGTGGGCGAGCACCTGAAGTCTCTCTCTCAGCGCCGTCAGATCCTCTGCATCACGCACCTGCCGCAGGTCGCCGCGCTGGCCGACAGGCATTTCACGATCGCCAAGGATGCCGCTGCGAAGCCGGCCAGGACGACGGTCAGCGCGCTCGAGGCCGACGAGCAGCTGGTCGGCGAGCTGGTGCGGATGCTCGGGGCGGGCAAGGGAGACACGGCTGCCAGTGAGCACGCGCGTGAGCTGCTGCGAGCAGCCTAGAGCGGCTTGCGTCCGGGGCGATCGGTACCTTCGAAGCGTCTAGACTCGACCCTAGGATCGATTGATGCCCGACCGCGAGACGCGTTTCATCTTCATCACCGGCGGAGTCGTGTCGTCCCTGGGCAAGGGCATCGCCGCCGCATCGATCGGCCGGCTGCTGGTGGCCCGCGGGCTCGCGGTTCAGCTGCAGAAGTTCGACCCGTACATAAACGTCGACCCGGGCACGATGTCGCCTTACCAGCACGGAGAGGTGTTCGTGACCGAGGACGGGGCGGAGACGGATCTCGACCTCGGCCACTACGAGCGGTTCACCGACGCGAACACGAGCCGCGCGTCGAACGTCACCGCCGGCGGGATCTACAACACGGTGATCCGCCGCGAACGGCGGGGCGACTACCTCGGGGCGACCGTCCAGGTCGTCCCGCACATCACCGATGAGATCAAGCAGCGGATCAAGCTGATGGCCGATTCGAGCGACGTCGACTTCGTGATCACCGAGATCGGCGGGACTGTCGGCGACATCGAGTCGCTCCCGTTTCTCGAGGCGATCCGGCAGTTCCCGGTAGACGTCGGGCGGCGGCGCTGCATGTTCCTGCACCTGACCCTCGTTCCCTACATCGGGCATGCCGGGGAGCTGAAGACCAAGCCGACCCAGCATTCGGTCAACGAGCTCAGGCGCATCGGTATCGCCCCGGACATGGTCGTGTGCCGCTCGGAATCGGTGCTCTCCGGCGAGATCCGGCGCAAGATCGCGCTGTTCGCAAGCCTCCCGGTCGAAGCCGTCGTCTCGGCCTACGACGTGCCTGACATCTACCGGGTGCCGCTCGTCTTCAGGGCCGAGGGAGTCGACGACTTCATCCTGCGCGAGCATTTCGACGTCGAGGCGCCGGAGCCCGACCTCTCCGGCTGGGAGTCGATCACGCGGCGGGCCACCGATGCCGACCGCAGCGTCCGGATCGCGCTCGTCGGCAAGTACGTCAAGCTCGAGGATGCCTACCTGTCTGTGGTCGAGGCGCTCAGGCACGCCGGCGTGCACCATGGGAGCAAGGTGACGATCGACTGGATCGATTCGGAGACCGTCAGCGACCCCGAGACCAGCGCGAAGCTCGAGCGAGCCGACGGAATCCTGATTCCCGGCGGCTTCGGCGGCCGCGGCTGGGAGGGCAAGATCCGCGCCGCGCAGATCGCCCGGGAGCGGAAGATTCCGTACCTGGGGATCTGCCTCGGGATGCATGTTGCAGTCAGCGAGGTCGCCCGCCACCTCGGCGGCATGGAAGGCGCCAATTCGACGGAGATGGACCTCGAGACGCCGTTTCCGGTGATCGACCTGCTGCCCGAGCAGAAGGAGATCGCCGACATGGGCGGCACGATGCGGCTTGGCGCAGATCCGGTGAAGCTCCACGACGGAACGCGGATCCGCCGGCTCTACGACGAGCAGGTCGTCTATGAGCGCCACCGCCACCGGTATGAGGTGAACAACCATCTGCGCCGCCGGCTCGAAGCCGCTGGCCTCGTGTGCTCCGGGACCTCGCCGGACGAGCGGCTCGTCGAGGCCGTCGAGCTTCCGGCGCAGATGCATCCGTTCTACATCGCCTCGCAGTACCACCCTGAGTTCAAGTCGCGTCCGGAGCGGCCCGCGCCGCTGTTCCGGGAGTTCGTCGGCGCGGCGCTTGAACTCGCCGAGTCGCGAGAGCCGGAGCACGGAGCCGAGGTCGGCCGAGACGACGTGACCGTCTCGCGCGGCGCCGCAACGTGAGGCGAGCGACGGACGCCGAGCGCGTTCGCCTGCACGACACATTCGAGAAGCTGTGCCGGATCGAGAGCCCGTCGGGACGCGAGCGGGCCTGCGCGGATTGGGTGAGCCAGGAGCTGCGGGCTATGGGGCTCGAGGTGCAGGAGGACGATGCCGGGGCGGCGGCCGGGTCCGACGCCGGGAACCTGTTCGCCCGGATTCCCGGCGCGGGAGCGGCGAGCGTGCTGCTGTGTGCCCACCTCGACACGGTGCCGCTGGCCGCGCCGGTCGAGCCGGTGCGCGTCAATGACGGCTGGGAGAACGCCAACGAGGGCATCCTCGGCGCTGACAACAAAACCGCGGTCGCGATCGTCCTCGAGCTCGCGCGGCGGACGGCGTCCGCTCCCCGGCCGCCGGCGGTCGGCCTGGAAATGCTGTTCACGATCTGCGAGGAGGTCTCGCTCAGGGGTTCGCGCGAGTTCGACGTCGGTCGCCTGCGCAGCCGGTGCGGCTTCGTCTTCGATCACGCGACGCCCGTCGGGGGGATCGTCCTCGCTTCTCCTACCCATCACCGCATCCTGGCTGAGTTCCGCGGCCGCGCCGCGCACGCCGGCGTCCGTCCGGAGGATGGCCGCAGCGCGATCGCGGCTGCGGCGCGGGCGGTCGCCGCGATGCGGCTCGGGCGCTTGGACGACGAGACGACGGCCAACGTCGGGACGATCTCCGGAGGCTCGGCGATCAACGTCGTGCCTGAGCGCTGCACGCTGGAGGCCGAGGTCCGGAGCCTCGACGAAACACGGGCTGAAGCGGTCACGACGGAGGTGATCGATCACCTCCAGGATGCGGCCAACGCGGCGGAATGCGACCTCGATCTGACCGTCGAGCGCATGTTCAAGGGGTACCGGACCCGTCCGCGCGCGCCGCAGGTGATACTCGCCGAACGAGCGCTCGAGGCCTGCGGTTATGAGCCGAAGCACATCGTGACCGGTGGCGCGTCGGACGCCAACTCCCTCGAGGATGCCGGCTTTCCCTGCCTCAACCTCGCCGACGGGACCGAGCGCAATCACGAGCCCGGCGAGCGCGTCAGCTTTGCTGCGCTCGAGGGCATGTTCGAGGTCGCCGGCGCGCTGCTGACCGAGGCTGTGGGGACCGAGGAATGACCGAGCTCGAGCCGATCGGATCCGAGACGAAGTGGGCGGGGACGATCGTGCGGGTGGGAATCGAGCGTTTTCGGCGAGCCGGCGGAAAGGAGGTCGAGCGCGAGAAGGTGTGGCACGCCGGTGCGGTGGGGATCCTCGCGGTCGACGAGCGCCACGTGTGGCTGACCCGCCAGCCGCGCGAGGCAATCCGTCAGAGCTCCTCGCTCGAGATTCCGGCCGGGAAGCTCGATGTCGAGGGCGAGTCGCCGCTCGAGGCGGCCCAGCGCGAGCTCGGGGAGGAGATCGGCAAGCGCGCGGCGAGCTGGAGCGAGCTGAAGGTCTTCTACACGAGTCCTGGGTTCAGCGATGAGCGCGTTTGGCTGTACCTCGCGACCAAGCTGGAGGATGACCCCGAAGCGGTGGCGGACGAGGATGAGCAGATCGAGATCGTCCCGTGGGAGCTCGAGCGGCTCGACGAGGCGATCGACGAGTGCGAGGACTCGAAGTCGCTGATCGCGCTGCTCTGGCTGCGGGGACACCGCAGCTAAAACCGCCGAGATCACCTTCCCCCGCAGGACTGCCCGAGGTCACCGCGAATAGTCAGGCATGGCCAGTCCGGAGGTTTCATCGGCCGACCCCCTGGGCCAGCTGCGGCTCGATTTCCTGGCCTCGCTCGAACTGGAGCGGGGCCTGGCCCGCAACACGCTCGAGGCGTACAGCAACGACCTCCAGCAGTTCGGGGAATTCGTGCGTCGCCATCACCTCGGTCCACTCGCCGTAACCCCGCCGGACCTGGCGACGTTCGTCTCCGAGCTCGCCGACGGCCGCAGCGGCAAGCCTCCGGTGGCTCCCGCGACGTTGCAGCGCAAGGTCGCCAGCCTGCGCTCGTTCTACCGACACCTCCGCCGCGAACAGCTGATCGACAACGACCCGACGAGCGAGCTTCGCCCGCCGCGCGCGCGGGGGCGGCTGCCCAACGTGCTCTCGCGGGACGACATCAGCCGTCTGCTCGCCCAGCCTCGTGGCAACTCCGCCGCGGCGCTCCGCGACCGCGCGCTGCTCGAGACGATGTACGCCTGCGGCCTTCGCGCCTCGGAGGCGATCTCGCTCGAGCTGTCCGAGCTCGATCTCGAGGCGGGCATGCTCCACGCTCGGGGGAAGGGCGCGAAGGAACGCATCGTCCCGATCGGCAGCAAGGCGGTCGAGAGCCTCAACGCCTACCTGACGACCGCCCGTCCACGACTGGTCGGCATCCGGGACGAGTCGCGGGTGTTCGTCAATCTCCGAGGGTCGGGGCTATCCCGGCAGGGCCTCTACAAGATCGTCCAGCGTCATGCGCGCTCGGCCGGGCTGGAGAACCGGATGAGCCCGCACACGCTGAGGCACACCTTTGCCACGCACCTGCTCGCGGGCGGTTGTGACCTCCGCTCGCTCCAGGAGATGCTCGGACACGCTGACATCGGGACGACCCAGATCTACACCCACCTGTCCACCGATAGGCTCAGGGACGTGTACTTCGAAGCTCACCCGCGGGCCCAGATCGACCGCGAGCCGGCGGCCGACGAGGGCTGACGGCGCCGTAGATGGGGATCAGCCACTTCGACGAAGCCGAGCAGGTCGAGCGAGCGGTGGGCCACATCCGTGGTCGCTGGTCGTTCCTGGGCGAAGCGGCCGGCTCGGAGCGCGTCGGCGTCAAGCGGATCGAGGTTCCGGCAGGTGGATGGTCGACTCCGGCGCACGAGCACGGCAGGGGGGAGGAGATCTTCTACGTCCTCGCCGGACGTGGCCTCTCCTGGCAAGACGAGGCGACGTCCGAGATCGCCCCGCGCGACTGCATCGTCTACCGGCCGTGGGGTGGAGCGCACACGATCCATGCGCTCGAGGATCTCGATCTGCTCGCCTTCGGCACCCGGGCGCTCGACGAGGGCATGAGCTTCCCGCGGCTCGGGCGCTCGATGATCAGCGGCCGACTGGTCGACAGCGTGTCAATCGACGTTGACGGCATCCCGGCCCAGCACATCGAGGAGTCGAAGCTCGGGCCGCCGGAGATCCTCGGCGAGCCCGGTCCCCGGCCCTCGACGATCATCAATCTGGACACGGTGAGGGGGGAGGCTCTCGAGCGAACGCGCGTGGCCCGCACCCGCCGGAACCTCGGGCGGGCCGCGGGCTCGATCGATTCGGGCCTCCAGCACGTCGAGGTGGCGCCGGGCAAGGAGGCGACCGCACAGCACTGCCACACGCTCGAGGAGGAGATCTTCGTGATCCTCGGCGGCAACGGGACGCTGGTGCTCGGCGAGGACGACGAGACGCTGGTTCGGCCAGGCAACGTCGTGTCCCGCCCCGCGGGGACCGGGGTCGCGCACGTGTTCCGCGCCGGTGACCGCGGGCTGACCTTGCTCGCCTACGGGCTCCGCGAGGCCGGGGACATGTGCTACTACCCGCGCTCGCGCAAGATCGCCTTCAGAGGGCTCGGTGTGATGGGCAGGATCGAGGAAGTCCGCGACTACTGGGACGGGGAGGACTAGCGCCGGCGTGCGGCGCGCCTTCGTCGTGGTGCTCGACGCCTGCGGGGTCGGCGCACTCCCCGACGCCGCCCGGTACGGGGACGAGGGAGCCAACACCCTCGGTCATCTGGCCCGCGAGGCCGGAGGACTGCGGCTGCCCGCGATGCAGGCGCTCGGCCTCGGGTCAGTGCTCGAGCTTCAGGGCGTTCCGCCCGCCCGCGATCCGGTTCTCCACGGCAGGCTTCACGCCCTCGGGTACGGCAAGGACTCGACCGCCGGTCACTGGGAGCTGATGGGGGTCGTGACCGAGTCTCCGATGCCCACCTACGCAGACGGCTTTCCGGCGGCGGTGATCGAGGTCGTCCGCAAGGCCAGCGGCCGAGAGGTGCTGTGCAATCGCCCATACAACGGGCTCGAGGCGATCGCGCACTTCGGGGCCGAACACCTGCGCACGGGTGGCCTGATCGTCTACACGAGCCAGGACTCCGTGCTCCAGATTGCCGCGCACGTCGATGTGGTCGACCCTGAGAGCCTGTACGAGATCTGCGGCGCCGTCCGCTCGCGGCTTGCGCCCGAGCACGCGGTCGGACGGGTGATCGCCAGGCCGTTCACCGGGCCGGAAGGGCGCTACGAACGCACGGAGGGCCGACGCGACTACTCGCTCGCGCCGTCGGGACGCAGCTACCTGCAGGAGCTACAGGCCCGCGACGTGCCGGTCCACACCGTGGGCAAGGTCGGGCAGCTGTTCTGTGGCATCGGCGTCGACGTTCAGCACGCCGGCGCCAGTAACGCCGGCGCGATGGCAAAGGTGACCGACCTGCTGGGATCGCTCGAGCATGGATTCGTGTTCACGAATCTCGTCGAGACCGACCAGGTCTACGGGCATCGCCACGATGTCCAGGGCTTCCACCGCGCGCTGCGCGAGATCGACGCCTGCCTCGTGAGCTGGCTCGAGCTGACCCGCCCCGGCGACATGCTGATCCTGACCGCCGACCATGGCTGTGACGTGACCTCGCCCCGGACCGATCACACCCGCGAGCACGTGCCGTTGTTGGCCCGCTTCGAAGGCCACGGATCGCGGAGACACGACGGCCCGCTCGCGGACGTGGGCGCGAGCGTGCTCTCGTGGCTGGCGGGAGCCGAGGCTCCGGCGCTGCCCGGTGCCCCGTTCATTCACGCCAGCCCGGGGGAGGGAGGCGGCTAGCCTTGCCGGAGCTGCCGGAAGTCGAGACGATCCGCCGCCAGCTGGCGCCTCATCTGCAAGGGCGAACGATCCTCGACGTCGAGATCCTGGACTGGCGCTGGACGAGGCCCGACCGGCCGCCGGACGTCGAGCAGGGGCTGCGAGGCGCTGTGGTGCAGGACGTCGGGCGCTCAGGCAAGTACCTCGTGTTCGGACTCTCGGAGGACCGTCACCTGCTCGTGCACCTGCGCATGACCGGGACGCTGCTGATCGACCCGCCGGCCGAACCCGGCCACACCCGGGTGCGGTTCGAGCTCAGCGACGGCGGACGGCTCGTGTATGTCGATCCGCGCCGGTTCGGGACCGGCCACCTGCTGTTCGGGAGCGATGCCCGGGATCAATATCTGGCCGCCCGCCTCGGGGTGGAGCCGATGACCCCGGAATTCACGGTCGAACACCTTCGCCGGATCGCGCGCGGCCGGCGCGCGCCGATCAAGGCGTTCGTGCTCGATCAGCGGAGAATCGCCGGCGTCGGGAACATCTACGCCGACGAGGCGCTGTTCAGGGCTCAGATCCATCCGCTGCGCGCGGCGGGGACGCTCAACCGAACTCAGCTCGGTCGGCTGCGCGACGGGATCGAGGAGTCGCTGGAGGCCGGAATCGCGGCCAAAGGCGCCTCGATCGACGACTTCCGCCACGTCGACGGTGCCCGCGGCGCCTTCCAGGATCGCTTTCTGGTCCACCTACGCGAGGGTGAGCCTTGCTCGCGGTGCGGGACGGCGATCCGCAAGATCGTCGTCGGCGGGCGTGGAACGTACGTCTGCGAGCGTTGTCAGCCGCGGCCGCGCGGCAAGCGTGTGGTCGCCCCGAGGGCGATCAGGCCGCCAGCAGCTCGCTGAGGCGGCCGGCTCGGTCGGCGGCCAGCAGCTCATCAAAGCCGCCGAGCGCCTGTCCATCGACCACGATCTGCGGGAAGGTCGCCATCCCAGTGTGGCGGGAAAGCTGCGCGCGACCGTCCGGGTCCTTTGCCAGATTGATCTCGTCGTATTCGATTCCACGCCGCGAGAGCAGCATCTTGGCGCTCGCGCACTTGGAGCAGCGATCAGTGGTGTACACCAGTACGGGCTTCATAGCTTCAGAAAGTATAGCGAAGTGGGCATGGCCGGGCCGCTGAAAACAGAGGCGATCGTGCTGCGGTCGATTCGCTACGGCGAGGCCGATCGCATCCTCCACGTATATACCCCGTATCGCGGTCGCGTGAGCGCGATCGCCAAAGGCGCGCGGCGTTCCCGGAGCCGCTTCGGCGCGCGGCTCGAGCCCTTCTCCCACGTTCGCGCGGTGCTCCACGAAGGGCGCAGCGAGCTGCTGACGGTGACCAGCGTCGACACGATCGCGATCCACGCCGCGATCCGCGATCACGCCGCCACGCTGGGAGCGGCGGCTCGCGCGTGCGACGCGGTCGCGCGCCTGTTCGAGACCTCGGACCCGCATCCCGAGGTGTTTCGCCTCCTCGCCAACGAGCTCGCGTTGCTGGCCGCCGACGCTGGACATGCTCGCACCGGGAACGGGCTCGCTTTCCGCCTCAAGCTGCTACTCGCGGCGGGCATCGTGCCGCAGCTCGCGGCCTGCGCCGCGTGCGGCGAGGCGGACCACCTGAGCGCCTTCTCGGCGGCTTCCGGAGGCGTCGTGTGCAGCTCCTGCGAAGCGGCGGCGTTCCCGCTCGACGAAGAGTCCTACGGGTTTCTCGTCGCGGCACTCGGACAGCCGCTGGCGCAAGCCCCCAGCGCCTCGGAGCGCGCGCTCAGGCAGGTCGAGAGGGCGATTGGAGAGACCGCCGAGCACCATGCCCAGGTGCGACTGCGCCCGCTGCTCGCGCGCCAAGGCTGAACCCCGGCGACTGCCTCGAGGCCAGGCGGCTAACTCGAGGCCGATCCACCTCGCCAAGCGCGCGGCACGTTCTCGGGCGCGAAGTTGGTCAGCACCTCGCGGGCGAGCGCGAACAGGAGTGCGTCGTTGGCACCCTCGCCGATCTGGGTCTGGGGCGCGTCGCGGCGGAGCCGTCCGAGCTCGTCGTCGGCGGCGTAGGATCGGCTCGCGGCGAGCCGCGCTGCCAGATCGAGCGCCCAGGTCGCCGTGTCGGAGGCGAACACCTTCGCCGAGGTGGCCAGGGCGGGCGCGTCGTCGGCGCGGGCGTCGACGGCGATCGCCGCACGGAGCGTGAGCGACTCGGCCGCCAGCATCCGGACGTGGATCTCGCCGATCCGCAGCTGCGTGTGCGTGTGGTCGGCGAGCACGCCATCGCCGACCTCGCGACCGAGGGCTTCGCCGGCCGCCACCGCCGAGATCCGGTCGAGAATTCCCAGCGCCCGACAGGCGACGTTGATCCGGCCCACTTCCAGCGCATCCAGCATCTGGGCGGCGCCCTGCCCGAGTCCGTCCGCGCCGCCGAGCAGCTCGGCCGCGTCGGCATTCAGGTCGTGAAACTCGAATGCGGCCGACTCGACACCGCGGTAGCCGATCTTCTCGAGCGACTCGACCTCCCAGGCCGGCGAGCCCCGGCCGTCGGCCGGCAGGATCAAGCACGAGGGTCGCTCGGCGCCGTCGGCCTGGACCAGCATGAAGATCACCGCGGCCGACTCGCCACCCGCGACCCAGCGCTTGCTGCCGTTGAGCACGAATCCCCCTGACTCCGACGGCGAGGCCTCGGTCTCGATCCGCTTGAGATCGCTCCCGGCCTGCGGCTCGGTGATCGAGAAGGCGGCCGTGATCTCGCTTGAAGCAAGCCGGGGGAGCCACCGTTGGCGCTGGGTTTCGGTGCCGTTGCGCAGCAGCAGCGTGGTGGCCAGCGCCGACGGGTTGATCGCCCCGGTGAGCGAGATCCAGCCCTGGGACAGCGTCCGCCAGACCGGGACCAGGTCGAGGACCGAGAAGCCGCGGCCGCCGTATCGGGTGGGGACGAGCGCGCCGGGCAGGCCGAGGTCGAACATCGTCTGGACGGCCGCCGCCGGGACCCGGTCGTCCCGGTCCCAGTCGACGACGTTGGGCAGAACGCTCTGCGAGACGAACGCCCTGACACCGGCGAGGAGCTCCTCCGGATCGCTCGGTCGCGCAGCGCTCATTTGCGCGACGATAACCGCGCGAAGCCCGCGGAGCGCGCGCCGAGCCCTCGCGGAGCGCCGAAATTGTCCGAAGTTCGCGACAAAGTCCGGCTCGCGAGCGCGGTCGCTGTCAGAATCGACGTCGTGAGCGAACAGCTTCTCGCAGCGTCCTACGAACACCCCAGCGGTCCGGTGGCGATCGCTTTCGAACGACGGATGCGTGAACGCGAGGAGGCCGAGCTCTCGCCGCTGGCGACGCGCTCCTATCCGGCGGTGAGGATGCGCCCCGACCACGAGTGCGGCCTGCGAACCCCGTTCCAGCGCGACCGTGACCGCATCGTTCACACGAAGGCGTTCCGGCGGCTGAAGCACAAGACGCAGGTATTCGTCTCGCCCGCCGGCGATCACTACCGCACCCGCCTCACCCACACGCTCGAGGTGACCCAGGTGTCGCGCACCGTCGCCCGCGCGCTGGCGCTCAACGAGGATCTGGTCGAGGCGATCGGGCTCGGCCACGACCTCGGCCACCCGCCGTTCGGCCACATCGGGGAGGAAGCGCTCGATCGCTCCCTGCAAGAGCGCTTCGGAGCCTCGTTTCTGCACCACGAGCATTCGCTGCGGGTGGTCGACACGCTCGAGGGCGACGGTCAGGGCCTCAACCTCACGGCTGCGGTCCGCGACGGGATCGTCAGCCACTCGGGCCGGGCCAAGCAGCCCGAGACGCTCGAGGGCAAGATCGTGCGACTGGTCGACCGCGTTGCGTACATCAATCACGACATCGACGACGCTCTGCGGGCCGGGGTGATCGCGATCGACGACCTGCCCGGCCGCCCGATCGAGATCCTGGGCACGAACGGGCAGCGCCGGATCGACGCGCTCGTGCACGACCTGGTCGAGCACTCCGCCCAGGAGGGCGACATCGTCCAGGGGGAACGAGTCGGCGGCGCGATGGCCGAGCTTCGGTCGTTCATGTTCGACCGTGTCTACCTCGGGCCGGAGGCGACCCGCGAGCACGCCAAGATCCAGCTTGTGGTGAGGACGTTGTTCGACCACTTCTGCGCCCACCCCGATCTGATCCCGGATTCGATTCCGTCGGGCGACCTGGCTCGGCGCGTGACCGACCACCTGGCCGGCATGACCGACCGGTACTGCATCCATGCGTTCGAGGCGCTGACCGTTCCGGTCGCCTTCGCCCCGTGACGCGATACACGCAGGATTCGCGGGATCGCGTGTTCGACGCGGTCGACATGCTGGCCCTCGTCGGCACGCGCACCGATCTGCGCCGCGCCGGGGTCAACAGCTTCTTCGGCCGGTGCCCGTTCCACGAGGAGCGCACCGCGTCCTTCCACGTCCGACCGGAGGAGAAGCACTACTTCTGTTTCGGCTGCTCGGCCACCGGCGATCCGTTCAAGTTCGTGATGGAGACCGAGGGGCTCGATTTCAAAGCCGCGATGGAGGGGCTCGCCGGCCGCTTCGGGGTCCAGCTGGAGACCGAGGACGAGGACCCCGCAGCCGCGAGCCGCCGCCAGCGCCGCGAGCGCCTCTACCTGCTGCTCGAACGGGCGAGTACCTACTACGCGCGCTATCTGTGGGAGGCCGCCGAGGCGGGGCCGGCGCGGGATTACCTGATCGGGCGTGGTCTGAGCGAGGAGACGCTGCGCGAGTTCCGCGTCGGCTATGCGCCCAGCGCCTGGGACCGGATGCTGCTCGCGTCTCGCAAGGCCGGCTTCTCCGACGAAGAACTACTGGCCGTCGGTGTCGCCCGGCGCTCGAGCCGCAATCCCGCGCAGCTGTTCGACCGCTTCCGGGAGCGGATCATGTTTCCGTCCGTTGACGCGCGGGGCCGTGTGCGCGGCTTCGGCGCCCGGGCGATGCGCGACGATCAGCCCCCGAAGTATCTGAACACCTCCGACGGCGAGCTCTACCACAAGCGTGAGGTGCTGTTCGGGATCGACCTGGCCCGGGCAGCCGCGGCCAAGGCCGGCCGGATGATCCTGGTCGAGGGCTACACCGACGTGCTCGCTCTTCACCAGGCGGAGATCCGCAACGCTGTCGGGATCATGGGCACCTCGCTGACCGAGGAGCAGGTCCGCGAGCTGGAGCGGGTCGTGCCCACCGTGGAGCTGTGCCTCGACGCCGACCGAGCCGGCCAGGACGCGATGCTGCGCGCCTCGCGCATGGTGGCCTCGAGCAAGCTCGAGCTTCGGGTCGTGCCGCTGGCTCCAGGGACCGACCCGGCTGAGCTGATCGAGCGCGACGGGGCGGATGCCCTGCGCCGGCAGGTCGAGTCATCGGTTCCGTTCGTGGTCTTCGAAGTCGAGCGGATCCTCGATCGCGCCGACACCGGCAGCGCCGAGGGTCGCGACCTCGCGCTCGCAGAGCTCCGCCCGGTGCTCGCGGACATGCCCTCGGGGATCCTGCGCGACGAGCTCATGCAGCGGATCGCGGGCCAGCTCGAGCTGGGCCAGGCACGGCTCGCCAGCCTGATCTCAAACGGGGGCGGCCCGCGTCGGCCAGCGGGTGACGCAGGCGCGCGCGGGTCCGATCCGCCGGCGCTCGACCGAAGCCTGCGCGCGGAGCGCGCATTCCTCGCTCTGTGCATCGCGCTGCCCGCCGCCGGTGAGCAGGCGCTGGCCCTGGCCGACCCCGACGAGCTCCTGACCAGCTCGCTGCTGCGCCGGGCGGCTCAGCATCTGCGCGGGCGCGTCGCCGCCCCCCTGTCGGACCTGCCGGAGGGCGATGAGGAGCTGGCGCGCGTGCTCGCCGACCTCGTCGAGCTGGCGGGGCGTGGTCGCGACATAAGCGTCGAGCGCCTCGAGCACGCGAGGCTCCTCCTCGAACGCGACCGCCTCGACCGGGCGATCCGCCGCGCGCGCGTTCAGGGCCAGGCGGACGCCACGACTCTCGGGCGCGAGCGCGAGCTCGTGCTGGAGCAGATCAGAGGCACGGTGTCGCGTTTGGAGCGCGCGGTGTGAACCGGTCCTAGAGGGGCTGGAACGAGTGCTCCTCCCAATCGCCACCGGCACGTCGTCTTCCCACACGAGCAGCCTTTGACGGTCGAGCCGGGTGTCGAGCATCGCCTCGTTGCCGCCGGACAGGCCGGCCTCCCGGGCGAACTCCTCGATCCACCGGAGAAGCAGCGAGCGCTCGGCTCTGCCGGCAACCCGAAGTCATCCGCGAGCCGTTGACGCCAGGGAGCTCCGGGTGCTCAGCGAGCCAGCGTCGGTCCGTGGGGTAAAAGCTCGCGTGAGCAGGGGTTTCCGTCCGGGACGCATGCAAACATACGTTCGTACAGAATCATGGACAAGGCATCGCTGGAATTACTCCTGGCCCAGGGGCTGAGCGTCGAGCGGATCGCGAAGCGGTTCGGCAAGCACCCATCGACGGTCTCGTATTGGCTGGCCAAGCACGGCCTCGAGGCCGTGGGTCACGAGAAGCACTCGGCCAGGGGCGGCGTGATCCAAACCGCACGGAAAAAACCGGGGCGGCGAGGGACGCGGGGCTTGTGACGATCGAGATGTCCTGCAAGCTCCACGGCGAGACCGAGTTCGTGCTCGAGGGGCGGGGCTACTACCGGTGCAAGCGCTGCCGATCCGAAGCCGTCACCCGAAGACGGCAACGCGTGAAGTTGGTGCTTATCGCAGAAGCCGGCGGTTGCTGTCGGATTTGCGGGTACAACGCGCACCCGGCCGCACTCGAGTTCCACCACATTGATCCGAACCAGAAACGTCTTGTGGTCAGCGCGAGAGGCGTGGGCCTCGGGCTCGACACGCTCCGTGAAGAAGCGCGGAAATGCGTGCTGTTGTGCTCGAACTGTCACGTCGAGGTCGAACGCGGGGCGGCTGAACTCCCGGTAGATTCTTAGAAGACTTCTTTGGAGTCAATGCACCATAATCCGGGGTAACTCAATTGGCAGAGTGTTCGGCTGTTAACCGAAATGTTGTGGGTTCGAGTCCCACCCCCGGAGTTTCCAACCCCACAAAGGCGAAATGAAACTGTACGTTTGCTACGGAACTTGGCGAGCTGCCCCGCGGCCGGGTGGTCACCCGTGTGGTGCTGCCTACAACGCACTTGTCGACGCCGGGCATAAGCCCGAGGTCGTGAAGACGTATGGCCTCGCCGCGCTACCCGACATCTTCAACCGCACACCGGGCCGCGAGAAGGTCAAGGAATTGACCGGGAACAAGTGGGTACCCGCGCTGGTGACCGACGACGGCACGGTGATACAGGATTCACAGAAGATCATCGACTGGGCGCGGGTCCATCCCGCTGCGACCCCGCCGACGGCCGTCTGAGCGACGATGAGGTCGATCACACTCGACGAGCTGGAGCGCTGGGTCGACAATGGCGCCACCTGGCGCGCGTTGGAGGTCTCCGACCAGCAGACGCTGGTCGAGCTGTGCACCTGCTACGGCGAGCCGGTCGACTTCGTCAGGGGCGAAGCGCCCGAGCTCATCGAGTTCGTGCGCCGCCACCGCGACGACTGAGGGCGAGCTCCTCCAGCAGCTCTGCCGCGCGCGTCGGTCCGTCGTGGCGGGACGACCAGGCTGCGAGCTCGCCGGCACGGCGCGCCGGTGAATCGTTGGCCAGCGCGCGCCGGACCGCGAGTCTGATCCCGGACGGAGTCGCGAACCGCCACGGCAACCTCAGCCCGACGCCGGCCCAATCGACTCGTGCCGCGTTCTCGGCCATGTCGCCGACGTGGGGGACAGCCAGCACAGGTCGACCGAACGTCAGCGCGCGGACCATCGTTCCGTGGCCGGCGTGGCAGACGACGAGGGCGGAGCTCGGCATCGAGCGCGTATAGGAGAGCCACTCGACCAGGCGGGTGTTGGCGGCCACGGGCGCCGGCTCGGCCAGCGGCCGGCGGTTCCACGTCGCCAGGACGCGGATCGGCTCGCCGGCCAGGCCGGCCAGGGCGGAGCCAAGCAGGCGATGCTCGGGATCCTGGGCCGTCGAGGGGGCGACCAGCACCAGTGGCTCATCGCCGGGCGGCGGGTCGACGTGGTCAAACGGCGGTTCCCACATCAGCGGCCCGACGACGTGCACGTGACTCGGCCACCGCCGCGGATACTCGAGCTGGGGGAGGGTGCCGACAAGGACCAGCCGCTCGCTCAGCCCTCCGTGAAGCCGCTCGACGGGCGGCAGGCCGAGCTTTGCCCGGGCCTCGTTCAACTCGGCTCGGCCCTGCCGGAGCCCGGTCTCCACCAGGTGCTCGAGCGCCCGCCAGATGCCACGGCCGACCGGCGTTCGGGGCGCGCGGGCACCGAACGCGTAGGGCGGGTAACCGGGCAGGCCGACCGGGTAGAGGTGCGGAACCAGCGTCACCGACGGGATCCCCTCGAGCTCTGCCGCAAGCGAGGGAGCGAGCGTGAGGATGTCGTGCACCACCACGTCAGGGTCCGCCCGGGCGATGGCCGGCCTCGTCTCGGAGCTCGCGAGCACAACGGCCTCGTACGGCTTCAGCGGGCGCTCGCGGGTCGGGAAGACCGGGTATTCGGGCGCCGCGACGAACTGCATCCCCGCCGCCTCGACGTCGGCACGCCACCGTGACCAGGTCTCGTAGACGACTGTGTGCCCGCGCTGCACGAGTCGTTCGCCGAGCGCGAGCATCGGGAAGGCATGCCCCGGTTCGCCGAACGCGGCCAGGAAGAATCGCCGCCGCCCCCGGGACGGCGGCGAACCGAGCGCTCGCGCCGTCGTCGCTGCGCTCACCGGCGCGGTCAAGCGGCGAGCTCGGCGACGGTTCGGAGCTGGGCGATCCGGTCCTCGGCGGCCACCGCTACGGGGCCGACGATCATCGTCCCGACGCCCGCATCGCGGAACGCTGCCAGACGCTCGCGGACGACCGCCGGCGGACCGCACAGGGAGACGGCGTCGATCAGCGCGCCGGGGATCGCAGCGGCCGCCTCCTGCTTCTTGCCCTCGAGATACAGATCCTGGACCTCGGCCGCGGCGGCCCCGAACCCGTAGCGCTGGACGAGCTGGTTGTAGAAGTTCTGCCGCCGCGAGCCCATGCCGCCGATGTAGAGCGCCAGCAGGGGGCGCATCAGATCGCGTGCGAGCTCGCGGTCGTCGGACACGTATACCTGCACCGTCGGAGCGATGTCGAAGTCGTCCAGCGAACGCCCCGACCTCGCCGCCCCCTCGCTCAGCAGCTCCCGGAGCGCGCCGACGTGCTCAGGCGAGAAGAAGGTCGGGATCCAGCCATCGGCGATCTCGCCCGCGAGTGAGGTGTTCTTCGGGCCGATCGCGGCCAGGTAGATCGGAATTCGCTCCTGTACGGGGGCGATCATCAGCTTCAGCGCCTTGCCCGGCCCGTTCGGAAGCGGCAGCTCGAGCGTCTCGCCGTGGTACTCGAGCCGCTCTCGGCGCAGCGCCTTGCGTACGACCTCGACGTATTCGCGCGTTCTCTGGAGCTGGCTCGCGAAGCGCTGCCCATGCCACCCCTCGGCCACCTGAGGTCCGGACGTACCGATGCCCAGGAGCATTCGGCCTCCAGAGAGCTCGTCGAGCGTGGCCGCAGTCATGGCTGTCATCGCGGCGCTCCGACCCGGCATCTGGAAGATCCCCGAGCCGAGCTTGATCCGGGTCGTGCCGGCGGCCAGCCAGGCGAGCACGGTCGCCGCGTCAGAACCGTAGGCTTCGGCCGCCCAGACCGAGTCGTAGCCCAGACGTTCGGCCTCCTGTACGACCTGCAGCTGCTCCTGGGCGCCCATCCCGAGACCCCAGTATCCGATGTTGACCCCGAGCTTCATCTGCAAGCTTCCTTTCGCACGGAGGAGATCGCTTGTCGCTCTCGATGCGCAGGGCTAAAGTGGCGCGACCGTCCCGGTAGGAGGGGAACCCTATGCGAAGGCGACGTAGAGCGACGATCGCGGACCTCAGGCTGGCGGTCGACGGCATGCCCCGGCACACGAAGGTCGCGATGCTGGAAGGGATCCGAACGAACGAGATCATCGTCGGCGCCTACACGTCTGATGGTGGCATCTGCCCGATGCTGGCGGCACACCGGGCAGGAGGCCGCACCAGCTTCATCGCCTTCGCCAACGCCTGGGATCGCTTCGCGCTGCGGGAGTCCCGATCGAAGAGGGCGCGACGCGCGACCGAGCGCGAGCTGCGGATCCTCGCCTCTCAGCTCGAGGCGAGCCTCATCGAGCACGACGGGGCGAACGATCTGGCGGCCGCGGTCGGCCACCACCGCGAGCTCGTGGCACGCCGGCGCGCGAGGGCCGAGAAATCTGCGTCCGAGCGGTCGACCCCTCGGAATGCCCCTGGCCGGTCCTGGACGCGCGTCGTGCGCCGGTTTGACGACTACGAGCGGATGCTCGAGCAGCTCGAGATGGCGCGCTACTCGCTTGACGCCTCGGCCGGTCCGGGCTCCGGCGAGGACGCGAGCGTGTCGGCGACGAAGCGCTGAGCGTCACCGATATAAGCCGGATCGATCTGGTGCCCGACGTCCGACTCGTGGTACTCGGTCTCCAGTCCCCCGGAGCGCAGCAGCTCGTTCGCGCGGCGGCCGAATTGAACCTCGATCACCGGGTCGCGGGTCCCATGGGCGATGAAGGCGCGCAGGTTCCGGCGAGCCTCCAGATCGGGTCGCCAGCCCTCGACCGTGGGGATGAACCCGGAGAACACGAGCAATCCCGCCGGTGCGGGGCGGCCCGGGCCGAGTCCCATCGCGTAGCTCATCACCGACCCCATCGAGAAGCCTCCGAGCACCGTGCGCCGGGGCTCGATCCCGGTTCGCGCCCACAGCTCGTCGTGAAATGCCGCCAGCTCTGAGACGGTGGCGTGGAAGGTGCCGGGGTCCGGGAACCCGACCCTGGGGACGACATACCAGTGGTGGCCGGGCCAGCTTGGCAGAGCCAACGGCCCGCGCGGAGTGACCACGTGCAGTCGCCGCTCCGGGTCGAGCGCGTCGCCGAGCGGGAGCAGGTCGTTCTCGTCCGCCCCGCGGCCGTGATGAAGCACGAGCAGACCCAGCGGCTCGCCCGTCGCGGGACGCTCGCGGAACACCAGCGAGCTCACGAGCCGGCGGGGAGGCGGTCGGGGACGTCGAGCTGCATCGGCGCCTGCGAACACTACGGCCCGGGAGCACTCCGCAGGCCGCGCACGGCCGGGAGAGGCCGCCCCGGTCGAGCCCGTGCCGGGGGGTTATCGTAGAGCGATGCTCATCGCCTGCCCACGCAGATTCATGCTGGCTCAGGCATGCGTGTAGTCATAACCGGGGCAACGGGGATGATTGGCCGCGAGCTGGCGAGCGCGCTGAGCGAGCGCGGAGATACCGTCGTCGCGCTGTCCCGTGACCGGGGCCGCGGCATCCAGGCGCTCGGGCACGGCGTCGAGGTCATGGCATGGAGTGACCCGCTGGGGGCGCCGCCACCGGCGCACGCACTCTCGGGCGCTGACGCGGTCGTGCATCTGCTTGGTGAGCCGGTCGCCCAGCGATGGTCATCCGCCGCCAAGCGGCGGATACGCGACTCTCGGGTCAAGGCCACCCACATGCTTGTCGAGGGCCTGTCCTCGCTCCCCGAAGCCGAGCGCCCGAGCGTGCTCGTCTCACAGTCGGCGACCGGCTTCTACGGCCCGCGTGACGATCAGCCGGTCGACGAGGAGTCGGGCCCGGGCAGCGACTTTCTGGCTGGGGTCGTGGTCGAGTGGGAGCGCGAGGCGGCGGCGGCGAGCGAGCTGACCCGGGTCGTTGTGACCCGGACTGGCGTCGTGCTCTCCAGCAGCGGGGGCGCGCTGGACAAGATGCTTCCGGTCTTTCGGCTCGGGATTGGTGGTCCGGTGGCCGGCGGAGGGCAGTACGTCTCGTGGATCCACCACGAGGACGTCGTTCAGGCGCTGATCAAATGCGTGCAGGACGACCGGGCGCAGGGCCCGGTCAACGTGACCGCGCCGGAGCCGGCGACCAACGCCGAGCTCTCCCGCGCGCTCGGGCGGACGCTCGGGCGCCCGGCGTTCCTCCCGGTGCCGGGGTTCGCGGTCGGACTGCTCTACGGCGAGATGGCGCAGATGGTGACCACCGGCCAGCGCGCGCTGCCGAAGCGGCTCCAGGAGCTCGGATTCGAGTTCCGACATCGCGACCTCGAACCCGCTCTGCGCGATGTCCTGAACCGGCAATAGGCGTCCATCTGACCGGTCCCCGAAGCTGGGGCTGGCGTGTCGGGGTTTCAGAGCACGGCAAATCTGCCGATTAGTAAAGGGATGACCGGGCTCGAGACCCTTCCCCCGCGTCCCGGGCCACGTGAGCGCGCCCGCGCACTCTCGTATCTGTTCCTCGGCGGAGCGGCTCTCGGGACCGTGGCGTTGACGCTGTTTCCGCTCCCGCCGGGAACCGAGACGGGAGGGGAGTTCGTGGCCGTCGGGCTCTCGCTGTTCGCTGGGTTGGTGCTGTTCGCGGGCGCCGAGCGTCTGCCTTCGTGGGCAACTGGGGCGTGGCTCGCGCTCGGAGCGCTGATCGTCAGCCTCGACATCTATTTCGCCGGCGAGATCCGGACCAACGACGAGATGTTCTATGTCCTGGTCTCGTTCTACGCGTTCTATTACCTGACTCGGCGCCAGGCAGTCGCCCAGCTTGGGATCGTGGCGGTGCTCTACGCAGCCACGCTCGCTCTGCGAGGTGAGCCGGACGGCTCGACGCGGTGGGTGATCACGATCGGGACGCTGGCGGCCTGCGGAGCACTGACGGCGCGGCTTGTGACCCAGCTCGAACGCCGGGCCGCGCAGTCCCGGGCGAGCAGCGAGGCGCTGCGCCGTGCCGAGGAGCACTTTCGCTCCTCGTTCGAGAATGCCGCGATCGGCATGGCAATCGTCGGGTTTGACGGCCGCTTCCTCAGGGTCAACGACGCACTGGTGCGGCTGACCGGCTATCCGCCGGGTCAACTCGTCGAGATGAGCTTCCGGGACCTCACGTCCGAGGAGGACCTCGGCGGCAATGTCGCAGCGATGGAGAAACTGAGGACGGGGCAGATGTCCGTCTACCAGACCGAGAAGCGGTATCACCGGGCGGACGGAGGGATCGTCTGGGTTTCGCTGACGGTCTCCCTGGTGCGGGATGCGGCAGGCCGGCCGGTCAACATGATCTCGCAGATGCAGGACGTGACCGACCGCAAGGAGGTCGAGCGCGAGCTCGCCGACCGGGCGCTGCACGATCCGCTCACCGGTCTCCCGAATCGGCTGCTGTTCCTCGATCGCGTCGGTGTCTCGCTCACACGGATCGAGCGCAGCTTCGCGCCGGTGGCCGTGTTCTTCATCGACCTCGACCGGTTCAAGCTGGTCAACGACAGCCTCGGACACTCGGTGGGCGACCGGATGCTGATCGACGTCGCCAGACGCCTCCGAGGCGCGATGCGCCCGGAGGACACCGTCTCGCGCTTCGGCGGCGACGAGTTCACGATCCTGGCCGAGAACATCGACGAGGACGCAGCCAAGCTGGTCGCGGAACGGATCACCAGGAGCCTGACCAAGCCTTTCGTGATCGACGGGCGCGAGCTGTTCGCGAGCGCGTCGATCGGTGTCAGCATCTGCCGCGATCACCGGGCCCAGGCCGAGGCCATGCTCAGGGATTCCGACGCCGCGATGTATCGCGCCAAGGAGCGGGGCGGCTCGAGCTTCGAGACCTTCGAACGCGGGATGCGCTCACGCGCCACGGCCCGCCTCGATCTCGAGAACGATCTCCGCCGCGCAATCGAGCGCGAGGAGCTTCACCTGGTCTACCAGCCGCTGGTTTCGCTGGAGGATGGGCGTGTCTTCGGTGTCGAGGCGCTGGCTCGCTGGACCCACCCCCAGCGTGGCCTCCTCGCGCCGGGTGAGTTCATCCCCGTGGCCGAGGACAGCGGGCTGATCGTTCCCCTCGGCGAGTGGGTGGTCAGGAGCGCATGCCGGCAGTTGCGCGAGTGGAAGGACCTCGGGTTCGATCTCCAGGTGGCGGTCAATATCTCGCCCCGACAGCTGGTCGAGTCGAACCTCGCGGCGGTCGTGACCGACTCACTGAGGGAGTTCGACGTCGAGCCGGCGAAGCTCTGTCTCGAGATCGTCGAGTCGGCAGCCGTGAGCGCCGGCAGCGCCCCACTGCAGGAGCTGAGTGCGATCGGCGTCCGGCTGGCGATCGACGACTTCGGCACCGGCTTCTCGTCCCTCGACCAGATCCGCCGCCTACCCCCGGTCGACACGCTCAAGATCGACCGTTCGTTCGTCGAGGATCTTGGCCGGCGCCCGGCGGCGAACGCCATCGTCGGTGCCGTGATCGGGATGGCGAACGCGCTCCAGCTCGAAGTCGTGGCCGAGGGAATCGAGCGTGAAGACCAGCTGCTGGCGCTGCGAGCACTCGGTTGCAAGCTCGGCCAGGGTTTCTACTTCGGGCGACCGGCTGCGCCGGTGGACATCGTTCGCCTGCTCCGCCGGCAGGCTACGGAAGAGCGGGCGCTCGGCGCCACCCCTGTCGCCTCCTGGTCTGCCCGCTAGCGCTCGGCTGGGCGCTGGGGCGGTGGGGGTTTCCCGTGGCGCCGTGGCGCTTCAGGTGCCCGGCGGGGCGCGATTTGTTGCGGGACCGCGTCAAAACCGGCACCCGGGAGGGCGGGTTGGTGGGGGCTGGGGCCTCTCCGGATGTGTGAGTGCGAAAAGAGACGGCTCAGGCCGAGCGCGAGTGTTGGCCGAGGGGGTTGGCCCGGCGGGGTCGGATTCCGGCCATCCTGGGCCGCACCTCGTGAAAGTGCTTGGTGCGCGGTCTGAGATTCGCCTTTTCGGCACCAAGTCGGAGCGGATCGAACAGATCGCTCGAGTGCAGCGCGGCCGAGTGTCGGGCACCTGGCCCCCACCTCGCTGGGGGACGAAACCGCGGCGCTTCTCGCTCGCGGCGGGAGGGGCGATCCTCAGCCACTACGCCGCGGCCCACCTCCCCGGGGCTTAGCGTTGAGCCAGCGGGGTAGGAAGTGGTTCTCGACCGGTTTCCAGCCCACCAGGAGGAGTCAATGGGCGACAACGATGAAGTGAAGCCCAGTGAACAGCGCGGCGGCACGACCCCCGGCGACGACGAGGCTCGGGAAAAGGGACAGTGGGCCGCGAAGGCGGATGAGGGCGTCGTGCCGGCAGACCTTGGCGGCTCCGACGCTCCGCGCGAGATGCTGGACGATGATCCCGAGCTCGGCAGCGCGGTTCTTGGTCAGACGACCGGTTCAGATGAGCCGGCCACGGACAGCGGCGTCGACCGCGAGGGAGGGGACAGGGCCGACGCCACCACTCACGGCGGCCCCGAGACCGCAGAGGGCGTGGAGCCAGATCAGCGAGATGCGGCCACCGGCGCGCGCGCCGTCGACAAGGAGTCCGCGCAGGAAGACTGAAGGGTCAGATGGCCGGCGTGGGCTGCTCGCCCGGGGCTGCCGCCTCGCCCTCGCCGAGCGCCTCACCGAATCGTCTGACTCGATCAGGGCTCTTGCGACGTAGCCACAGCAGCACGAGGATGCCGATCAGGATCCAGGCGCCGGCTAGATAAGGTGCCTCGTCGATTGGGTGCGGCGGCACCGGCTCGATCGACTTGTAGATCGTGAAGCCGCAGATCACGACCGCGACCAGTGGGAGCACCGCGTCGAGGAACGGGTTGTATCCGCGTCCGGCTCGGTGCCGCTCGCGCCAGAACATCAGGGCGCCGCCGGCGGCAACGAAGATGTAGACGAGCAGGATCCCCAGTGACGCCGTCGTCGCGAGGAAGGCGAAGAACAAGAACGGGCCGTAGTGGTTCCCCAGCCACGCGCCGAGCACAAGCGTGATCACGACCGAGGTTATGACTCCGGTCCACGGGCTCTGGAACCGCGGGTGCGTCCATGCGAATACCCGGGGGAGGCCGCCGTCTCGTCCCATGGCGAGGAGCGTCCTCGAGGTCAGGTGGATCCCGCCGAGGGCCGCGACGAAGCCGCTGGCGGCCACGCTCAGGTCGACGATGATCGAGAGCCACGTGCCGGCGTAGCGGGTGGCGAGGGTGTCGAGCGCGGACGGATCCGTGGCCCAGGCCTGGGAGTGGCTGACACCGAACCCGACCGACATCGCCCACGTGACGAACACGTAGAACAACGCTGCGAAGATCACTGCGCCGAGGATCGCCGTGGGGATCGCCTTGCGCGGCTCGGCCGTCTCCTCCCCGAGCACGGC
>DATCNP010000103.1:0-6610 GCA_036565205.1 Solirubrobacteraceae bacterium
CCGCGGGGTCGAACTGGGTGCCTGCGTTGGCTCGGATCTCGGCAAGGGCCTCGGCCGCCGGGCGTCCTCGCCGGTACGGGCGGTCGGAGCGGATCGCGTGAAAAGCGTCGGCGCAGAAGATGATCCGGCTGCCGAGCGAGACCTCCTCACCCGCGAGTCCGTCCGGGTAGCCCATACCGTCCCAGCGCTCGTGGGAATGGCGAACCAGGCGGGCGGCGCCGCGCAGCTCCGGTACCGCCAGGAGGATCTGCTCCCCGACGATCGTGTGGCGATGAATCGCCGTCCACTCAATCGGGTTCAGAGAGTCTGGCTTGTTGAGAATCCGCACCGGGACACCGAGCTTGCCGATGTCGTGGAGGCGCGCCGCGATCAGCACGTCCTCCAGCTGCTGTCCGGAGATGCCGAGCCGGCGGGCAATCCCCTCAGTGATGACGTCGACGTCGTCGGAGTGAGCTGCGGTCTCGGTGCTGTTCGCGACCAGCGCGGCGGTCGCAATGTCGACAGCGGCGCGGCGAGCCGCCTCTCGTGCGTCCTCCCCGTCTGACTTGCGCATGTCGGAGGCTGCCTCGGCGATCGCTCCGCCAACGCGGGTGACCACGAGGTTCTCATCGAGTTCACGGAATGCGTCGCCGTTCGTCGATGGCGCGCCCGGATGCAGCTTGATTGTCGGCACGTAAGTCGCGTCGGCCGGCATCGGACGCTCGTCAATACCCGGAAATGGAGAGCGCCCCGTGTGCAGGCGACGCCGCGGCCCAGGTTTGGACGCATATTGGGCGCTCGACCGCTGGCGGCAGTCGTCTCGACCGTGGCGCGCCGCGAATGGGCTCTAGGACTCCGCTTCAGCCATCTCCGCCACCGCCACGGGTGATTCGACGGGTTGCGGCTGGCGAATCAGCGTCACGGCCAGCAGCGCGCCAAACAGGCAGACCGCAGCGCCCACCCCGAAGGCGAGCTGGTAACCGTCGGTCAGGGCCTGCAGGCTGGCTGTCCCGGAGGCAAGCTCCGAGTGCGTGCGCGAGGTGGCGAGCGTGGTCAGCGCGGCGAGCCCGAGGGCCCCACCGGTCAACCGCGAGGTGTTGATCAAACCTGACGCCAGGCCACTTTGGGCGGCCGGCACACCCTGGACGGCGACGATCGTTCCCGGGACCAGCGACATGCCCATGCCGACCGCGGACAGGACTCCGCCGGGGAGAACCTGGCCGAGATAGGTGCCGTTCGGGCGGACCCCGGTCAGAAGCGCAAGACCGGCCGCCGCCAGCAGCATCCCCGTGGTCAGCACCGTCCGCGCACCGAATCGCGCTACCAAGCGCGGGGCGAATGAGGCGGTCACGGCCACGCCAAGGGTCATCGGCAGGAAGGCGACGCCGGTCTGCAACGCATCGTGGTGGAGGGCCTCGTGCAGGTAGAGCGCGAGGAAGAACCACATCGCGAAGACCGCGCCGTAGAGCAGCAGGATGATCAGGTTGGCGTAGCGCAGCAGCGGCAATCGAAAGATCTTCAGCGGCATCAACGGCGCGCGAGCGAGCTTTCCCTCGACGAGGCCGAACAGGGCCAGCAATGCGACACCGGCAGCGAGCGGGGCGAGCACGCCAGGCGAGCCCCAGCCAAGAACGTCCGAGCGGACGATGCCGAAGGTCAGGGCCACCATCCCACTGGTCACAAGAAGCGCACCCGAGACGTCGAAGTGGCGGGTTTCGGCGGTGCTCGCACCCTGCGGAATCAGCCCGCGCCCGAAAGCAATCACCGCCGCCCCGATCGGCACGTTGACGAGGAAGATCGCGGGCCAACCGAGACCCTGGGTCAGCACGCCTCCGAGCAGTACACCCGAGGACCCGCCGAGGCCGGCCATCGCTCCCCAGATCCCGAGCGCGCGGTTGCGCTCAGCGCCCTGGGCGAAGGACGTGGTCAGAATCGCCAGGCTGGCCGCCGAGATGATCGCGCCCCCGACGCCCTGGATCGCGCGCGCCGCGATCAGCACCGCGGGGGATCCCGCAACGGCGCAGGCAAGCGAGGCGATCGCGAAGACCGTCGTCCCAGCCAGGAAAACGCGGCGTCTTCCGAGCAGGTCAGACGCGCGCCCCCCGAGCAGCAGGAAGCCGGCGAAGGTCAGCGTGTAGGCGTTGACGACCCACTGCAGACCATCGGTGGAAAAGCCGAGTCCGTCGCGGATCGTGGGCAGCGCGACGTTGACGATCGAGACGTCGAGAATGACCATGAACTGCGCCAGGCAGATCATCAGCAGCAACGCGTTGCCGCGCAGGAAGGTGCGGGATCCAATGACGGGGTTCACTGCCGAGTGAGGTTGAGGACGTACGCAGCGGTGACGACCGCAGCGAGGCGGCAATCGCTGAAGCGGGCGGCAGGCTTGGCGCCGATCTTTGGGCTTGATGTGGTGGTTGTGACCGGGTCGGGCATCTTGCGTCCTGTCAGAGTAGGAACAGGTCTTTGATGGTTGCTAAGTTTGTTTGTACGATGATCAGCGTACCAAAGTTCGAAGATCGTCGTATAATCGAAACATGACCATTCATCACCCGGCAAAGAAGGACCTGGAGCTCGCGGACGTGCTTCACGCCCTCAGCGATCCGCAGCGCCTGCGAATCGTTCGGCTGCTTGCCGAGGACCCGGCCCCACGCGCCTGCGGGAGCTTCGGCCTCGAGATCTCCAAGTCGACGCGCACACACCACTTCAGGGTGCTGCGGGAGTCAGGGGTCATCGAGACGCGCCAAGAGGGAACGGCCCGTATGAGCTCGCTGCGACGCGACGACCTCGAGGAGCGCTTCCCCGGCCTGCTCGACGCTGTGCTGGAGCCGGCCCCCGCCTAGCTCGGGGGCCAGCGCGGCAACCTCTACTATCGGACGAGGCCAACGGAAGGGACAAGTTGTCGACCGATCACGCGACCGTCGCCGAAGAGGAGTACCTGCAGATCATGTACTGGCTGATGGAGGCTGGACTGCCGATCACCGGCGCCAACATCGCGCGCGCGATGCAGCTCTCCGCCCCGACCGTCCACGAGATGCTCGGGCGGCTGCAGAAGGACGGCTACGTGACCCGCGCCGACGATCGCTCCGTTTCCTTCACCGAGCAGGGCCGCGAGGAAGCCGAGGCGATGGTGCGCCGCCATCGGATGATCGAGCGCTTCCTCACCGACGTCCTCGGCGTCCCCTGGGACGAGGTGCACGAGGAGGCGGAGCGCCTCGAGCACGCGATGTCGCCTGTGCTCGAGGAGCGGATGATGGCCGCGATCGGCGACGCCAAGACCTGCCCACACGGCCACCCGATCGTCGAGGGCGCCCGCGAGCAGGGGGCGCTGTTGGCCGACGTGGAGAAGGGTGCGAGCGTCCACGTACTGCGGTTCGAGAACGAGGCCGAGGAGCTCCTCCACTACCTCAAGCAGGCGGGGCTGCAACCCGGACTCGACGGCACCGTCGAGAGCTCCGAAGAGGACAGGGTCGTGGTCGCGTCCGACGACGGGCGCCACGAGGTGTCGCGCAGCGTCGCCGAGACCGTCTCGGTGCGCGCCGATCCGTCGCCGCCACCGCGGGCGCCACTACCGGAGCAGCTCGAGCTGTCCAGCGATCGCTACGGGCGCTGAATCAATTGCGGCGACCTTCGGTCGCCTGACATGCGAGTGCCGCGGCTAAAGCCGCGGCCCATCAGTCTCCGCAGATCTGCCGCAGGCGCCGGTAAAGGTAATCGTCGGGCGCCCGCAGCCCCAAAGGCCGGGACCGCCTCAGCGTCTGCTCGTGCTCGCGGATCGCAGCGGCCAGCTCGGTGAGCCGGCGCCGCGCCAGGTCTCGCTCGCGGGCAACCAGCGTTTCTTGCCGATCGCTTCCATCCACAAGTGTCATTGGGCTCATGCTCTCCACCTCATTGTGGGCCCGGTCTCGTCCGGTCTACGGGCCCTTTGGGTCATCCGACCGCAATGGCTGGCACCGATGCTAGGACCCAGTACTCAATCGCCGGTAAACAAGTGGTAATGATTTCCGCAAAATCGGCAAACGTTCGAGGCGCATTGGCCGGATGACGGACGTTCCGGGGAAATAAGTGCTAGATGCGACCGCCGAGCTTGCGGTCGCCCGTCAAGCCGGGCTCGCGGTGCGCACCCGCTCGAGCGCTCGCGCAAGCCGTCCAACTCCCTCGTCGATCCGCGGCGCCGGAACCGGCGCGAAGGAGAGCCGCAGGCTGTTGCGTCCGCCCTCGAGCATGAAATCGGGGCCGGCGATGAAGGCGACCTCTTCCTCGAGCGCCGCGGAGAGCAGGTCGACGGTGTCGATGCCCTCGGCCAGCGTCAGCCAGAGGAAGTAACCCCCACCCGGGGAGACGAAGTCGGCCTCGGGGATGTGCTCTTCGAGCGCCTCGACCAGCGCATCGCGCCGCTCCTGAAGCGCCCCTCTGACGAACTCGATGTTGCGGTCGAGCCCGCCGGAGCGGCACAGCTCCCAGACCACCGACTCGGCCAGCATGTTGGGGGAGATGTAGGTCTCGTTGGCTCGCTTGGCGAGTTGGGTGATCTGCTCCTCGGGACCAGCCAGATAGCCGACCCGGACCCCGGGACTGACCGTCTTCGAGAACGAGGAGGCATGGATCACCTGGTCGGATCCACAATTGGAGAGCATCGTCTGGGGCGGCGGCTGCTCGAACGGCAGCTCGCGGTAGGGGTCGTCCTCGAAGATCCAGAAGCCGTGCTCGGTCGCCAGCTCGAGGACGCGCTCGCGCTTCGACGCCGAAAGCGTGCAGCCGGCCGGGTTGTGGAAGTTTGGGATCAGGTGGGCGAGCTTCGCCGGGCCGTCCTTCAGCACCGACTCCAGCTCCATGACGTCGAGGCCGTCGGCTTCCAATCCCACCGGCACCAGCTCGACCCCGAGCCGCCCGAGCAGCAGCAGGGTGCGGTCGTAGGACGGTTGCTCGACGATCACCCGATCGCCTGGCTCGAGCAGGTGCTCGAACACCATCGCCCCGGCCTCCAGCGAGCCGTTGGTGACCATCACCTGCGCCGGCGCGATCGAGTGGCGCTCGGCGATCCATTCGACCAAGCCCCGGTGGCCCTCCCCCTTCCCGTAGGAGAGCGCCCGCTCCCAGTCGTCCTCGAGCGCGCTCGCCGCAGCCTTCCGCACCGCCTCGACGGGCAGAATGTCGGCGCTCGGGGCGCCGCGCGCGAAGCTGATCAGGTCTGAGGCCATCGTTCGCCGAGTATTGCAAGCGGCACGAGTCCTTCACAACCTGCGCGTCTCCAGTCCGTCGCCCTCCGCTGCAATCGCGGGCCGAGGGACGTGCTCGACCTTCTCGATGACATACGTTCAGAAACTCGAGGACGGCCGCCGGATGTCGCCATCGCAGCGCTTGCGGACCTGCAACATGGCGTCGTAGCCCGACGCCAGATCACGGCGCTCGGTCTCGGGTCAGGAGCGATCCAGCACCGCCTCGCCAGCGGCCGGCTGCACCGCGTCTTCCGGGGCGTGTTCGCCGTGGGTCGCTCCCAACTCACCGGGCGGGGGAGGTGGATGGCGGCCGTCCTCACCTGCGGGGAGGGCGCGATGTTGAGCCATCGGAGCGCGGCGGCGCTGTGGGGCTTCGCGGCTTCCGGCGCGTCGTCGATCGATGTCACCGCTCCTGGGGCCCGGCGTCGTTCTCGAACTGGCCTTGCGTTGCACGGGGGCCTCGTCCATCCCGAGGATTGCGCCAGCCGAGAGGGGATCCCGGTCACCTCCGTCGCCCGCACGCTGCTCGACCTCGCGGAGGCGGTCGGCCCGACGACACTCGAGCGGGCGGTCGAGGAAACGGAACGGACCGGGCTGTTCGACCTCCGCGCTGTCGAGCGTCTGTGCGAGCGCAGTCCCGGAAGGCGTGGCCTCAACACCTTCCGAGCGGCGCTCGACTGGTCGGGGCCGTTTCCGGAGACCCGCTCGGAGTTGGAGCGAGGCTTCATCACCCTGTGCCAGGAGGCCAAACTGCCACTTCCGGGAATCAACCGGCTGGTTGAGGGTCTCGAGGTCGACGCTGTATGGGAGCACGGGCGGCTCATCGTGGAGCTCGACGGCTATGCGTTCCACGGGACCCGGCGTGCATTCGAGCGCGATCGTGCCCGCGACGCCAGGCTGCTGCTCGCCGGCTACCAGGTCCTCCGGGTCACTGCCAGGCGCCTTTGCGATGAGCCCGAGTCCGTTGCCGCCACGATCCGGCGCTTATTGGCCGTGCCGGCTGGCAATCCATCCGACGTGCTCGAGGTTTCGGACGGCATGCGGTGAAAAGCTCGATCTCGCCCAGATCGTGGCGGGAGGGTTCGCCCAGATCGGGGGCGGGAGGAGAGCGGCTAGGCGCGGGCCCCGAGCGTCTCGACCGCCAGCTTCGCGGTCTCGGTCGGATTGCGGCCGACCGTCACGCCCTTCGCCTCCAGCGCCTCCTTCTTGGCCTCGGCAGTACCGGAGGAGCCGGAGATGATCGCCCCGGCGTGGCCCATCTGCTTGCCCGGCGGGGCGGTGAAGCCGGCAATGTAGGCGACGACCGGCTTGGAGACGCTCTCGGCGATGTACTCGGCGGCGCGCTCCTCGGCGTCGCCGCCGATCTCACCGACCATGACGATCAACTCGGTCTCCTCGTCGGCCTCGAACAG
>DATCNP010000104.1:0-34883 GCA_036565205.1 Solirubrobacteraceae bacterium
CGTGCGCTGCGCCTGAGCGACGGCTGCGGAGCCCGTCGACGTCGCGCTCGGCGCGCCCAGTGCGGCGCAGCCGGCGAGCGCTGTTGCCATCAGAACGACCAGGCTCATCCGTGCGGCCTCCACGGCTACAGCCCGACCGGATGCCGCGCCACGAAACCGGCCGAACTGCGGATCAGCGGGTGCCAGCCGATCCCGGGGCCACCGTCCCCAGCGCCGGCGGCGTTGTGCGTGTCCCAGCGCAAGCCGGCGACGTACATGAAGACGTGATCGGCGCTGGCGTAGATCGTGACCCAGCGGCCGGGACCCGGACTCCCGAATGACTCGAGCTGTCCCGAAGCGGCGTCATAGCTCACAGGCAGAAGCCGCGGCCCGTAGAGGAGATGCTCGACGCTGCTCGAGCAATCGTAGGCCGGAGCGATCTCGCTCAGCGGCAAGCCATGGCCACCGCCGACGAGGTACGGCTTGCCCGCGACCTGGTTGCCCGCGGCAATGATCTGCTTGACCGCAAGCGGCGCGCTCTCCGGAGCCGCAGCGCGGCCGTTGGCGAGCAGACGCGCGCTCGCGCCGGGGGTGAGCGGCACGCCCGCGAGCGCTCCGGGCGAGCAGGCGCCAGGGTCGGGACTCAAGCCCGTCAGTGCGAGCGGCGAGCCCGGCGGAGCCACGGTCTGACCGAGCAGATTGGCCGCGCCGCCGGCAGGCGGGCGACCAATCCGCACCGGTCCGGACCACTGGCCGCGCTCGTACGGGATCCCGAGCGCAGTTGAGAAGCGCCACCAGAGGTCGATCACCCGCGGAAAGCCCGCCACAGGCCCACCGCCGAAGCCGAAGTCGCGCTTGTACGCGATCGCCGAGCGGCGACCCCACGTGATCCGAAGCGGCGTCATGTACGGCAGCCCTCCCATCGCCGTCGCGGTCTGGAACGTGAGGCCGCCGAGCTCGGCGTAGCTGTCCGGATGCGTGAGGAGATTCGCACCGGACGCGCCCACCTCTCCGCTGCTCGGATCACCGGGACCGCCGTACTCGGTGGCGCCGACGAGCTGTCCGGTCCCCGGTGGACCGATCATCACCGAAGCGCCCGCTGGGTTCTGTTGGCAGCCGCCGCTCCCGCCGGCGATCGTGATCAGCAGGGCCAGGATCGCACCACCGACCCCGGCGACAGCGACGCCTGCGGCGACCAGGACGAACGCAAGTGCTCCGCGCCCCGTCGATCGGTTTCGGCGGACATCGGTCACGGGCACAACATAGGCGCACAATGCTCCCGTGATCTCTAATTGACACTAATTTGTTACTACTGAGTGCTCCTGGCAGGATGGGTGAAACGCCCGCCATATTGCGGCGGCGAGGGCAGCGACCGCTCCGCCGTCTGCCAGGCCCCCGCTAACGTACGTCTGTCATGGCTCGCATCCTCGACGTCGAACAGGCCCTACTGTTGCTGGAGCTCGAGCCCCCGTTCGATCAGCGCACGGTTCAGCTCGCACGCCGGCGGATGGCCAAGCGCTGGCACCCGGACATCGCGCCGCCCGGACGCCAGCACGAGCACCAGCGCCACCTCCAGGCCATCAACGAGGCCGCCGACCAGCTCGCAGAGCTCGCCGAGGGAGCACGTGGAGGCCGGGTCACGCGCAGCGCGGTCAAGGTCTCAGCCGCGGCCACTCGCAAGGCCCGCGAGGAGGCCGGGCGCCGGGCCTACGAGGAAGAGCAGCGCGCGCGAGCCGCCGCCGAGGATCAGGCCAAGCACGACCCGTTCGGCTCGCGTGTTCCCGACCACTCGGTCGTGCACCGCTACGCGCGCTGTCTGTCCTACCCGGAGTGGGGAGTCGGGACGGTGAGCGGGATCTACTTCTCGGGCGACGACGAAGACGTTCAGCAGTGGGCGCGGCTGATGTTCGCGGTCGGCGTGCGCACGGTGCCGGCGGGCTCGCTGCAGTTTGTCGACTTCTCGACCCCGGACGACTCCGCCGACCGCGTGCAGCGCTTCATGACCGCGGCCCAGCACGCGCTCGCCGAAGGCGATGCCGCGGTCGCCGCGCAGCGGCTCGTCTACGCGCGCGACGCCGAGCCGAGCAATCCGGTCGTCCTTCGGTTGTTGACCGCGGCGTTCTGGCAGGCCGGCAACCTGCCCGCAGCCGCGCGCACCGTGCGCGACTGGGCGCGCGTCGAGACGGATCGGCCGACGCCGGAGCGGTTCGCGTCGCGGATCTACGAGGACATGGGCGCGCTCGACCTCGCCGCGGACGCCGCCGCCCGCGCGGCCGAACGGGGACCGGGGGATAGCTCGGCCTGGGAGCGCCTCGGGCGTCTGCGCCTGCGAATGATGGATTCCTCAGGCGCGATCACCGCGTTCGAGCGGGCCCGGGTCGTCGGACCGAGCGTCGAAGGCCTGCTCAACCTCGCGCTCGCCTATCACCTGGCCGGCGACGTCGGAGCCGAGGTCTCAGCCGCCGAGGCGGCGACCCTGCTCGGGCCGGACTCCCGCGATGCCTGGTCCACGTACGCACACGCGCTGGCTCGCACAGACCGCGTGGCTGAGTGCGCAGAGGTCTGCCGCCACGCCCTCACGCTCGGCGCGGACCCCGACGTCGCGGAGCTGCTGGCGCGGATTGAGCGCGAGGCGCCGCGCGGCCTGTCCGAGCGCAGCGCGGCTTAGGTCGGCGCCGCGCGGGGACGCCGCGCTTCGGGCCTACGACGACGTCATCGAGCCTTCGCGCCCGCACACCGGGCAGGATTCGTGCGGGGCGAGCGGGCGACCTCCGCAGGCTGGGCACTGCTCGACCTGCTCGAGCACGCCGAGAAGCTCGCCCACCCGGCACACCAGCAGGCGCTCCTCGTCGACCTCGATCCATGTTCCGGCGGCGGCCGGAAACACGACGTGATCGCCGGGCTTGACCGGCATGTGCACGCCGACGTGATCCCACCAGTCGAGGCCAGGGCCGACCGCGAGCACGATCCCGTGCTGCGGCGGCGGCTCGTCCGAGCCGGGCGGCACGAGCAGCCCGGATCGCCGCACGCGGTCAGGGTCGAGCTCCTTGATCACGATGCGGTCGAACAGCGGACGTAGCTGGTTTCTCATTGAGCCGGATATTAGGAGGCGGCGTTGGCCGGCGGGCCCCACCCACCCCCTTCGGTCCGGTGCCGAACCTAGGCTTGCTCGATGCGCCTGATCGTCGCCCGCTGCTCGATCGATTACTCGGGGAGGCTGAGCACTCACCTCGCCGAGGCGACCCGATTGCTGATGATCAAGGCCGACGGCACGTTCCTGGTCTTCTCGGACCACGGCGGTGCGAGCATGAAGCCGCTGAACTGGATGACGCCGCCGACGATCCTGGAGGAGTCTCCGGAGCTGATCGTCGTCCGCAAGCGAGCCGCCGGCGCAGAGGAGCGGCTCGAGATCCGGGTCACCGAGGTGCTCTCGGATGTGAGCCATGAGATGGGCTCGCCCGACGCGGACGTTGCGCTGGCCAAGGACGGCGTCGAGGCCCATCTCCAGGAGCTGCTCGCCGAGCAGCCGGAGTGGTGCGGCGAGGGCTTCAGGCTCTGCCGCCGCGAGTGGCCTACCGACATCGGCCCGGTCGATCTGATGTGCCGCGATCCCGATGATGGCTGGATCGCGGTCGAGATCAAGCGCATCGCCGGGATCGAGGCCGTCGAGCAGCTGAGCCGCTACCTCGAGCGGATCCGGATCGACCCGGCGTTTGCGGCCTGCCGCGGCATGCTGGCGGCGCAGGCGATCAAGCCGCAGGCCCGCGTCCTGGCCAACGCACGAGGGATCGAGTGCGTCGAGGTCGATCTTGCGGTACTCCGTGGCGAGCGCAAGCCCGACCTGAAATTGTTCGCGGCATGAACGACTCGCAAGCCGTCCTGACCGAACGCCGCGAGCGTGCGCTCGTAATCACGATCAACCGGCCCGACCAGCGCAACGCCGTCAACTCCGCCGTCGCCGAGGGGATCGCCCACGCCCTCGAGGAGCTCGATGCGAGCGACGAGCTGAGGCTGGGTGTCCTGACCGGCGCCGGCAAGGGCTTTTGTGCCGGCATGGACCTGAAGGCCTTCGTCTCCGGCGACCGGCCGTACGCGGCCGACCGCGGCTTTGCCGGCATCACTCGACGCGCGTCGAAGAAGCCGCTGATCGCCGCGATCGAGGGCTTCGCGGTGGCGGGCGGTCTCGAGATCGCGCTCGCCTGCGACCTGATCGTCGCCTCTCGCGGCGCCAAGCTCGGCATCCCGGAGGTCAAGCGGTCACTCGTCGCCGCCGGCGGCGGACTTCTTCGCCTACCACGCGTGCTGCCACGCAACATCGCCATGGAGCTGGCGCTGACCGGCGACCCGATCCTGGCCGAGCGCGGATTCGAGCTCGGGCTCGTGAACCGCCTCGCCGAGCCCGGGCAGGCGCTCGCAAAGGCACTCGAGCTAGCCGAGCAGATCGCGGTCAACGGTCCGCTTGCCCTGGCCGCTTCCAAGCGCATCCTCGGCGAAGCGGTTGACTGGCCCGAGGACGAGTTCTTCGAGCGCCAAGCCGAGATCTCCGGCCCGGTGATGTCCTCTGAGGACGCGCGCGAGGGGGCGACGGCGTTTGCCGAGAAGCGCCCGCCGGTCTGGAAGGGTCGCTAACCGCCCTCTGCTTCGCCCCACGCCGTGGCCACCAAGGAGCGCGAACCACCGTGGTCGCGATGCTCGCAGAGGTAGATCCCCTGCCAGGTACCGAGCGCGAGCCGGCCTCCGGACACCGGCAGCGTCAAGGATGGGCCCAGCAGCGCCGCCTTGATGTGCGCCGGCATATCGTCGGCGCCCTCAAGCGTGTGCGTCCAGTAATGCGCTCGCTCGGGCACGGTCTCGTTGAACCACGACTCGAAGTCGCGGCGAACGTCGGGTGAGGCGTTCTCGTTGAGCGCAAGCGAAGCCGAGGTGTGGAGGATCAGCAGGTGCAGGATCCCGGTCTCGATCTGGCCGAGCTCCGGCAGCGCCTCGCGCACTTCGCCGGTGACGATGTGAAAGCCCCGGCCTCGCGCGCCGAGCGTGATCTCGCGCTGGATCCAGATCACGGCTCGGGCAGCCTGGCCACACGCATGTCGACGCGGACGCCGCGAAACGGGACGCCCTCTCGCTCGAGCAGCCGGCGCTGACGCTCCCCCTTCGCCAGCGAGCCGTCGGCACGTACGATCCGGTGCCACGGCAGTGACGGATCGGTGCACTCGTACAGCGCCGCGCCGGCGGCTCGCGGCGCTCCGGGCGAGACGTCGCCGTACGTGCGCACGAATCCAGCCGGCGTGCGCCGCACCCGCTCGAGGATCTTGCGCGTACGCTCGTCAGCCACGATCGGGAGCATATGACGCGCTCGGCGCATCGCTTCCTGATAACGTCGCGGACGCCGAATTCCCCGCTATTACCGGGGAAGCGGGGGACCCATGTCTTCCGGGGCGAATCGCCGCCTGATGGTTGCGTAGCGCGACACGCGCGAGCCCGACAGCTAACCCCGCAGGCGACGATCGATGACCCCCACCCGGCATACGGACACCTCACGGCCGGCCGCGAATGCGGCGGTCGTTAAGCGCATGGCAGCTGCGGTTGGATCCCGGAAGCTCCTGATCGCGGCGACCGCGACGATGCTGCTGCTGATCGCCGTGATCGGCCCGCTGGCCCCGGCGGACTCTTCCAGCCTCAGCCAGCTGGGCTCCCAGCTCGGGCAGCAACAGGCGCGCCAGAACAGCCTCTCGGCCAGCCTCAGCAGGCTGACGGGCGTTATCAGTTCGCTCGACAATCAGATCTCGCTGATTCAGACCCGCGAGGCCGCGGTCCGGGTCGCTCTCGCCAACGACCGGGTCGTGCTCGCCCGCACGCAGCTCTCGCTGGCGCGTGAACGCGCGCGACTCGCGCTGCTGCAGGCACGGCTCGCGCACGCTCGCATGATCCTCTCCCGCCAGCTCCTGGCCGGGTACGAGACGGACAAGCCGGATCTCGTCTCAGTGGTGCTGGAGTCGCACGGCTTCAACGATCTGCTCAACAAGCTCGACTTCCTCCACCTGGCCCAGTCGCAGCAGCAGTCGATCATCTCGATCACCCGCACCGCCAAGGCCGAGGCGGCGGCGGCCGCCGCAAAGCTGGTCAAGCTCGAGCGAAGCGACCAGGCGATCGCCCAGTCGGCGCTCGTCCGGGTGCGCGCACTCGCCGGAATGAACGCGCTGCTCTCCGCCAGGGAGGGCGCGCTCCGGAGCGCGCACGCCGCCCAGCAGGCCGCGCTCGATGCCAGCCGCGCCCGAGCCAGCCACCTGAAGTCCCAGATCTCCCAGATCCAGGCCGCGCAGGCAGCCGCGGCAGCCGCGGCGCAACGAGCCGCACAGCAAGCCGTCATCCAGCCCTCGGCGCCGGTCGGGCAGGTCCCCACGGGCGGCTGGGCGATTCCGTACGCGATCGTGCTGTGCGAATCCGGGGGGCAGAATCTGCCGCCCAACAGCGCGGGCGCATCGGGGTACTACCAGATCATTCCGGCCACGTGGCGAGCGTTCGGCGGGACCGGCCCGGCCGCGTATCTTGCCGGCAAGGCCGAGCAGGACGCCGTCGCCTCGCGGATCTGGAACGGCGGCGCGGGCGCTTCGAACTGGGTCTGCGCGGGCATCGTCGGGATCCACTGACCCGCCCGTTAGAGTCGCCCGCTTGACGGCCTCACGCGCGGGAAGAGCCTCACTGGTGCTTGCGCTGCTGATCGCGGCGCTCGTGATCCGCGTCGCGCACGTGGAGTCAACGAGTTACCGTGCGGTCACCGACGCCGGAACCTTCACCCGCGCGGCGAGCGATATCTCCCGTACCGGCGATTTCGGCACCAGTAGCCGTCCGGGCTCGGGCGCCGGGGGGTCGCGCGGCCCGACGGCGTATTTCCCGCCCGCCTTCGAGTATTTCCTCGCCGGCGTCGACCGGCTCGACGGACACGAGGCGGGCGGCCACAGCTCGGTCCAGGGCGAACGCATCGCGCAGGCGGTGCTGGGGACGGTTGCAGTCGGTCTGATCGGCCTCGTCGCGCTGGAGGCGTTCGGGCCGCTGGTCGGGATCATCGCGCTGGCGCTGGCCGCCTTCTACCCGGTGTTGATCGAGGACTCCGGGCTGGTGATCGCCGAGAACCTGCTGATCCTGTTCGAGCTCGGCGCTGTCTGGACCGCGCTCCGCGCCAGGCGGGCGGCCGCCGAGCAGCGCCTCTCGCCCTACGGATGGGTCGCCGCGACCGGCGTCCTCGCCGGGCTTGCCGTCCTCACGCACGAGAACGCCTTCCTGATGCTGATCCCGCTCGGCTTTGCGGTATGGCCGGGCCGGTCCCGGCGGAGGTCGCACTCACTTGGCTCGGTCGCGCTGCTGTTGCTCACCGCGGCGCTGACGGTTCTGCCGTGGACGATTCGCAACGCGGTCGAGTTGCACCGGTTCATCCCCGTCTCCGACGAGACCGGGATCACGCTCGTCGGCGCCTACAACCCGGATTCGGCGGCATTCAAGCCGCTGCCCTACAAGTGGCGCTTCTTCTGGAAGATCGGCCAGGACGCGGGACTCCGGCAGAACGCCGGACGCCTGACCGAACCCCAGCTCGGCGACCGCCTGCTGAGCCAGGCCGAGGACTACATCGGACGGCATCCGCTCGCGCCGGTCACGGTCGGCTTTCGCAACACGTTGCGGTTGCTCGAGCTGGCGGGGCCGTACGCCTATGGCGCCTCAGCGGCGGCGCAGGGTCTGCACATCGGCACGGCCCGGATCGGCATCGGCAGCTTCTGGATCCTCGGCGTACTCGCGCTGCTCGGCACGCTGACGCCGTTCGCACGCCGAGCGCCGCCGTGGCTGTGGGCGATTCCGGTCCTGTTCGTGCTCAGCGTCGTATTCATCAACGTCGAGACGCCGCGGTTCCGCGAGCCGATCGACCCGTTCGTCGTGATGCTGGCGGCCTGCGCACTCGCGGTTCCGGCGACGCGAGTGGCGTCGCGACTCTCAGGCAGTTCGCCAGTCCGGGGTCCTCGCGGGGCGGCGCTGGCGACCCGCGATCGACAGCTGGTCGAAGTGGTCGAGCGCCTGGCCTGAGCCGACCGCGACGCAGGTCAGGGGTGAATCGGCCCGGAACACGGGCATGCCGGTGTCAGCGGCAACCATCTCCGGGAAGCCGCGAACCAGCGTGCCGCCACCGGCGAGCAGGATGCCGTCACGGGCAATGTCGCTCGACAGCTCGGGTGGGGTCTGCTCGAGCGTGTCGCGGATCGCCCGCATGATCTCGCGCAGTGGGCCGCTGATCGCATGCCGGACCTCCTCGCTGCGCAGCTCGATCGCGGTCGGTAGACCGGTGACGAGGTGCCTGCCCCGGACCTCGGTGGTCTGCTCGGGCCGCAGCGGCGTCGCCGATCCGATCGAGATCTTGATCGCTTCGGCCGTGCGCGAGCCGATCGCCAGCTGGTAGACCGAGCGAAGGTAGTGAGCAATCGCCTCGTCCATCTCGTAGCCGCCGACGCGCACCGAGCGCGAGACCACGATCCCGCCCAGCGAGATCACCGCCATCTCACTGGTTCCGCCCCCCACGTCGACGACCATCCGCCCGATCGGCTCCTCAATCGCCAGCCCAGCGCCGATCGCGGCCGCGATCGGCTCCTCGATCAGGTGCACATGGCGCGCACCAGCAGCGAGCGAGGCCTCCTCGACTGCACGCTTCTCGACCTCGGTCACGCCCGAGGGCGCGCACACGATCAGCCGCGGGTGGGCCATCCGCCGGTCCAGCACCTTGCGGATGAAGTAGCGCAGCATCCCCTCGGTCACCTCGAAGTCGGCGATCACCCCGTGACGGAGGGGCCTCGTGGCCGAGATCGTCGCCGGAGTCCGGCCGATCATCCGCTCGGCATCGGCGCCGACCGCGTGCACCTCGCCGGTGGCGACGTCGGAGGCGACGACCGAGGGCTCGGAGACGACGATGCCCCGGCCGCCGACATAGACCAGCGTGTTGGCCGTGCCGAGATCGATCGCCATGTCGTGGACACCGAGCGTGGGGGCCAGATGGCGCCTTGAATTGTCGCGACGGGAGCCGTCTCTACGAAACCGGATTCCCAGAGTGTGGCGAATGCAGGCAAACCGCGCGCGGCCGGCCTATGCGTGCAGGTGTTTTTGCGGGAGTAACGACCAAACGAACGCGCATTCCAGAGCACGCGTCGGCGTCAAATCCGGTGGTGCGCTTCAAAATACGCGGAATCCGCGCATTTCAGAGCAACCCCCTCGGAAGTCGGCGGCGCGCGCTCCGAAATGCGCGTTTTCGGCGAGCCCGAGGCGCGAAACCCCGCCAGCCTACCGCTCGCCGGGCAGCTTCCGCGGGTACTGCGAAACCGGCAGCGTCAGATCGAGCGCCGTCGTGACGATCCGGTTCTGCTCGTCTGCGTGGGCTATCGGGTAGCCCTCGCCGGACGCGGCGCGCTCGGGCCGCCCGATGTAGCCGAACTGGAGGTGCTCGGGGAGCACCTGCAGCAGGCGCGGTGACATGAACGCCCTGGCACCCATGTTGCGCGGCTCCTCCTGCACCCAGACGACCTCTTTGAGCTTCGGGTAGCTGGCGACGAGCTCGAGCAGCTCGGCCTGCGGGAACGGGTAGAGCAGCTCCATCCGGCCAACCGCGACGCGGGTTTGCTCCTCCCGACCGGCGTGGCCGACGATGTCGTAATAGACCTTGCCGGTGCACAGCACGAGCCGGGTGACCTGGTCGTGATCGACGCGGGGCTCGGCCAGCACGGGATTGAAGCGACCCTCTGACAGATGCTCCAGGCGGCTGGCGGCCTGCGGCAGCCGCAGCAGGCTCTTCGGCGTCATCAGCACCAGCGGGCGCTGCTTGGCGATCCGCGCCTGGCGGCGCAGCATGTGGAAGTACTGGGCCGGCGTGGTCGGGTTGGCCACGCGGATGTTGCCCTCGGCTGCGAGCTGGAGGAAGCGCTCGAGCCGGGCCGAGGAGTGCTCCGGGCCCGAGCCCTCGTAGCCGTGCGGAAGCAGCAGCGTCAGGCGCGAGGTCTGCCCCCACTTGGCCAGGCCGGAGACGATGAACTGGTCGATGATCACCTGGGCGCTGTTGACGAAGTCGCCGAACTGGGCCTCCCACAGGACCAGCGTCTCGGGGCCCTCCTGCGAGTAGCCGTACTCGAAGCCGAGGCAGGCCATCTCGGAGAGCGGACTGTTGTGCAGCTCCATCGGGGCGAGCGAGCCGGGAAGGTGCTGCATCGCGCAGTGCTCCTGCCCGGTCTTAGGGTCGTGCAGGACGAGGTGGCGCTGGCTGAACGTGCCGCGCTCGGTGTCCTGCCCGGTCAGCCGGATCGGGATCCCCTCGGTCAGCAGCGAGGCGAAGGCCAGCGCCTCGGCGTGCGCCCACACGATCCCCGGCCGATCGCGCTCGCCGGAGAGCGCCTCACGGCGCTGCTCGAGCTGCTTGATCAGCTTCGGGTGGATGCTGAACCCTTCGGGCACCGAGAGCAGCTCCTCGTTGAGGACCTTGAGCCGCTCCACCGAGACCGCCGTCTTGACTTCGGGCGACGGAGTCCGGTCGAGCTGGTACTCGCCGGTCCCGTGCTCGATCTCCTTGGCGGCGGCGATCTGCTCCTTGAGCTTTCGATGGTCTTCGGTCAGCACCGACCAGACCTCGTCGGTCATGACCGTGGTGTCCTGCTCGGTGACGATGCCCTGCTCGATCAGCTGCTTGGCGAACAGCTCGCGAACCGGGGGGTGCTTCTTGATCGCCTGGTACATCTCGGGCTGCGTGTAGGCCGGCTCGTCGGCCTCGTTGTGGCCGAAGCGGCGGTAGCCGATCAGGTCGATGACCACGTCGTGGCCGAACTCCTGGCGGAAGGCGAACGCCAGCCGCACGGCATCGATGCAAGCTTCGGCATCGTCGGCGTTGACGTGGATGATCGGTACGTCGAAGCCCTTGGCCAGGTCCGATGCGTACGTCGTCGAGCGAGCGTCGTCGGAGTCGGTGGTGAAGCCGACCTGGTTGTTCTGGATGATGTGCACCGTGCCGCCGACGGTGTAGCCGTCGAGCGCCTGCAGGTTCAGCGTCTCGGCGACGACACCCTGGCCGGGGAAGGCGGCGTCGCCGTGCAGGATGATCGGAATCGCCGCGTTGGTGTCCTGGTGGGCGTGGGGGCCCTGACGCGTGGTCTGCGCAGCGCGCGTGGCGCCGGCGGCGACCGGCGCCACGAACTCCAGGTGCGAGGGGTTCGACTCCAGGCGGACGATGATCGACTCGCCGCCCGGAAGCTGGTAGGCGCCCTGGGCCCCGTGGTGGTACTTGACGTCGCCGGTGCCCCCCTGAGGCAGCGTGGTGATCGGCTCCAGCGTCGAGGAACCCTCGAACTCGGCGAAGATCGTGCCGTACGGCCGGCCGAGGTTGTGGGCGAGGATGTTGAGCCGGCCGCGGTGCGCGGTCCCGATCACCACTTCGCGCGCCCCGCGCGTGGCCGCGAGCTGGACCAGCTCGTCGATCATCGGCACGGTCATGTCGAGCCCCTCGACCGAGAACTGCTTCTGCCCGAGATAGGCCTTGTGCATGAAGCGCTCCAGCGCGTCGACCTCGGTCAGGCGCTTGAGCAGCGCCTTGCGCTCCTCGCTGGTCTGCGGCTTGCGGAACGAGCCGGACTCGATCGCCTCGCGCAGCCACAGGCGCTGGCGGTGCGAGGAGATGTGCTCGATCTCGTAGGCGATCGGACCGCAGTAGGTCTCGCGCAGATGCGGCAGAGCCTCGGCCAGGGTCGCGCCCGGGACATACATTCGCAGGATCCGCGCCGGGATCCTGGCCATCAGCTCGGGCGTCAGACCGAGCGGTTCCGGGTCGAGCGAGGGGTCGCCTTCGGACTCGCGCCCGAGCGGATCGAGCTTGGCCGCGAGGTGGCCGTGGGTGCGGTGGGCCTTGAGCAGCGATGTCGCCGCCTGGACGGCCTGAAGCAGCTCCTCGTCGGGCTCGGACGTGGACGCCGCGGCGCGCGCACGCGGGGCCGCGACGGCGGCCTCCGGCGCCGAGGGCAGGTCCGGCAGCTCGACCCCGAGATCGGCGAACACCCGCTCGTAGAAGCCCTCCGCCCCCTGCAGGAGCGCTTCGATCCGCTGCAGGAACCGGCCCGACTCGGCGCCCTGAATGATCCGGTGGTCGTAGGTCGAGGTCATCGTCATGACCTTCTCGGCGCCGATCTCGGCGGCGACGTTCCCGAGTCCGACGGGGTAGGCGATCGAGCCGGTGGCGACGATCGTCCCCTGCCCGACCATCAGCCTCGGGACCGAGGCGACCGTGCCGATCCCGCCAGGGTTGGTGAGCGAGATGTTCGCGCCCGTGAGATCGTCGGCGCCGAGGGTGTTCGTCCGGGCCTTGTCGACCAGCGCGTTGTAGGCGTCGAGGAACTCGGCGAAGGTCAGGCCTCCGGCGTCGCGGATCACCGGCACCATGAGCGTCCGGGAGCCGTCCTTCTTCTCGACGTCGACCGCGAGACCCAGGTTCACGGCGCCGTCGTCGATCCGGTGCGGCTTGCCGTCCTGCTCGGCGAAGTGATGCGCCATCACGGGCATCTCGTCGGTCGCGACGCGCGCGATCGCATAGGCGATCAGGTGGGTGAAGGAGACGCGCTGGCCGGCGCTCTTGAGTGCGGTGCGCCGCTGCTCGAGCGTGGAGACGGTCAGCGTCCGGAACGACGTCGCGGTCGGGATCGAGCGGCTCTGGTCCATGTACCGCGCGAGCGCTGCGCCGGCGCCCTTGATCAATTGATCGCCCGCCGGGCGCGGTGCGGGTTTGGCTGGGGCGGCCTGGCCCGGGCCGGCCGACTGCGCGGGAGCGCTTGCTCCGTTGCCGGCCGCGAGCACGTCGGCTTTCGTGATCCTCCCCCGGCGCGCCGTACCGCGCACCTTGGCCAGGTCGACGCCCTCGGCGGCTGCAACACGGCGGGCGAGCGGTGAGGCGTGCGCGTCGAGCGCTCCAGCGGACGGGCCAGGCTGCTGCGCGCCGTTGCTCGGGGCCACGGCCTCGGCCGGCACTGGCGCGGGAGCGGGCGACGCAGGGGCCGACGGCTCCGCCGCGGCATCAACGCCCGCGGTCATCCGCGCGATCACCTGGCCGACGGTGACGGTGTCGCCCTCCTCGAACAGGATCTCGGTGATCGTGCCCGTAGCCGGAGCGGGGAGCTCCATGTCGACCTTGTCGGTCGAGATCTCGACCACCGTGTCGCCGTCCTTGACGGCGTCCCCGACCTTGACCGACCACTCGAGGATCGTGCCCTCGGTGACCGACTCGCCGCCCGTCGGCGTGACGATCTCGATCGTCGCCGCCGCGCTGCGGTTCGTCGGCTCTCCCTGCAGCTCGGTCGCGGCTTCATCCTTCTGCTCCACGGCCTCGGCCTCTGTGGCGGCGCCGGCGGCCGCCTCCTGCCCAGTGACCGCGGGCGACTCTCCCGAGACCGGTGTCGGCGGCTGGCTCGGCTCGGCGCCGTTGCCGGGTGCCTCTGCCGCCCCGTCGCCGTTGATCGATATCTCGGCCAGCAGGGCACCGACGGCGACCGTGTCGCCCTCCGCGGCGTGGATCTTGCTGATCGTCCCCGAAGCGGGCGCCGGGACCTCGGCGTCGACCTTGTCGGTCGAGATTTCGACCAGCGTCTCGTCGACTGAGATCGTGTCCCCGACCTGCCTGTGCCACTCGAGCACGGTGCCCTCGGACACGGAGTCACCCATGGCGGGCATCACGACTTCGATCGTGCTTGCGTCAACGGCCATTCGGCTTTCCAACTCTAACGTGTGGTCGCGGGTTTCCTGCGCCCTGCAACCAGGAATCCCACACTTCCCGCGAACGGCCCCAGACCGCCGAGCACGGCCACTGTGACCGCAAGCCAGAACGGGATCACCTGCGCGCGGGCGGCGGCGATGCACACGAGCGACATAACGATCCAGATCACGCCGTGGGACAGGCCGAGGATGAAGGTCTCGGGCTCGGGATTGCCGAGTGCGAACGCACACACGAGCAACGCCACGTACACGGCCGAGTGGGTGAATGACGCCGCCTCGAGGCGGCCGAACGTGATCGCCCTCACGGGCTCGAGAGCAGCGCGCCGAGTCGGCGCAGCGGGGCGTCCGCCTCGGCGGGCCAGTCGCCAGGGTCGGCCGGCCACCAGGCGTACTCGTCGTGCTCGGCGTCGGGCGTCACCGACGCCCCCGGCTCGAGCCAGGCCAGTCCGATCAGCAGCACGAGCTGGTTCGGCAGCTCGACCAGCGCTTCGACGCTCAGCCGCTCGGGTGCCACCGACCACTCCTCGGTGAGCTCGCGCGAGAGGGTGTCGGCCGGATTCTCGCCGACCTCCACCGCCCCTCCGGCGCCGAGCGCCCAGCGACCGGCCCACGACGCAAGCCACCCCGCTCGGCGTCCCGCCAGCCAGCGGCCGTTGGCGTCGCGCACGATGCACAGCGCGGACAGGCTGTGCGACGCCGTGTCCACCAGCCGCAGCGCCCAGCGCGCCGGCTGGCACTCGAGCACCAAGCCGCCGCCCAGAGCCTCGAAGCCGTCCAGCCGGGCGGCGTAGCCGTCATGGCTGGGCGAGCCGCGGCCCCGCAGCGCGGCGAGCGCCCGGTCGGCGGCGTCGGTGACGTCCTGGGACGGCTCGAATGGGTCCTGGCGCCAGGTGACCTCGACCTCCGAGGGGCGCCACGGACCACGCGCCAGGATGCCGCTCGAGACGCTCACGGTACAACCGTACCTGGGTAGGCTGGCAGCCGATGAGCAGGCGGCTCAAGCACTGGGGGTGGGGATACGAGGACGAACAACAGTCGCCGGAGGAGCTCCGCGGCGCCGCTGCGGCGATCACCGAGCGGCTCGGCTACGGGTCGGCGGATCCCGAGCTGCCGGTGGCACTGTCGCACTGCTCGCTCCCGGCTTCGCGGCTGAAACCGCCCGCCCGGCTGGCCGAGATCTGCTCGCAGGATGACTACGAGCGCGCGCTCCACGCCTACGGCCGGTCCTACCGCGACGTGATCCGAGCCTTCCGGGGCCAGTTCGACCACCCGCCCGACGTGGTCGCGTGCCCGCGCGACGAGGGCGAGATCGCCGCGGTGCTCGACTGGGCGCTCTCGCAGGGCGCAGCGGTGATCCCGTTCGGAGGTGGAACCAGCGTCGTCGGGGGAGTCGAGCCACTCGTCGACGAGCGCTTCAAGGGCGTGGTCACCGTCGATTTGAAAGCGCTCGACCGCGTGCTCGAGGTCGACCCGGTTTCCCAGGCGGCTCGGATCCAGGCCGGCGCGACGGGACCCGGACTGGAGGCCCAGCTCGCGGACCACGGCCTGACACTGCGCCATTTCCCGCAGTCGTTCCAGTTCTCGACGCTCGGCGGCTGGATCGCCACGCGAGCCGGTGGGCACTTCGCGACTCGCTACACCCACATCGACGATCTGGTCGAGTCCGTACGTGCGGTCACGCCGGCCGGACCGTGGGAGTCCCGCCGGCTGCCGGGCTCCGGCGCAGGGGTGTCTCCGGACCGCTTGCTGCTGGGCTCCGAGGGCACGCTCGGCCTGATCACCGAGGCGTGGGTGCGCGTGCGCCCGAGGCCGACGCACCGAAGCTCGGCCGGAGTTCGCTTCACGGAGTTCGCGGCCGGGACCGACGCGGTGCGAGAGCTGGTGCAGTCCGGACTCGCGCCGGCGAACTGCCGTCTGATCGACGCCGAGGAGGCGAAGCTGACCGGTGCCGGCGACGGCTCATGTGCGCTGCTGGTGCTCGGCTTCGAGTCCTCCGAGCACGACACGGAACCGTGGATGGCGCTCGCGCTGGAGTGCTGCTCGGACCACGGCGGGTCCTGGGATCCGCGGGAGCCCGGGGAAGGCGCGGAGCGAAGCTCGGTCGGCAGCTGGCGCGAGGCGTTCCTGCGGGCGCCCTACCTCAGGGACCTATTCGTCGCCATCGGGGTGCTGTCCGAGACATTCGAGACCGCGATCACCTGGGATCGCTTCGAAGCGTTCAACGACACCGTGCTCGAGCGCACTCGCGCCTCCGTGATCGACGTGTGCGGCGCCGGTTCGGTCAGCTGCCGGTTCACGCACGTCTACCCCGACGGTCCGGCGGCCTACTACACGATCCTCGCGCCCGTCCGGCGCGGCGAGGAGCTCGAGCAGTGGCGGCAGATCAAGCAGGTGGCCGCGGATACGGTGATCGACGGCGGCGGCACGATCACCCACCACCACGCGGTGGGGCGGGATCATCGTCCTTGGTATGACCGGCAGCGACCGGAGCCGTTCGCGATCGCGCTGCGCGGCGCAAAGGCGGCGCTGGACCCGAGCGGAGCGCTCAACCCAGGGGTGCTGATCTGAGCGCCCCCGTGGTGATGTGGGACTTCGACGGGACGCTGGCGGTACGCCCCGGACTATGGGGAGTCTGCGTGATCGAGGTGCTCGACGAGGCCGAGCCCGGCCACGGGGTGGCGCTGCAGCGGATGCGTGAGGAGTTGCGCGACCGCTTTCCGTGGCATCGGCACGAGGTCGCGCATCCCGAGCTCACCGCGCCCGACGCTTGGTGGCAGCACGTCGAGGCGGTCGTCGCTGAGGCGATGACGCGCGCCGGCGTTGCGGCCGAGCGTGCGCCGGCGCTGGCCCGGGCGGTACACGAGCGGTTCGTGGACCCCACTCGCGGGTGGGCTCTGTTCGACGACACGATCGACGCCCTGCGCGCATGCTCGGAGGCGGGCTGGCGCAACGTCGTGCTCTCCAACCATGTCCCGGAGCTCGAGCTGATCGTGCAATCGCTCGGCCTGGGTGCGCAGCTGGAGCGGACCTTCAACTCGGCCTCGATCGGCTACGAGAAACCCAACCCGGAGGCCTTCCGCCACGCGCTGGGAGCCTGCGGCAACCCGGCGCAGGTGTGGATGGTCGGCGACAACATCGAGGCCGACGTCCACGGGGCCGAGGCCGTGGGTCTGCCGGCGATACTGGTCAGGCGTCCCGGCGAGGCCCGCTATCGCGCCGACGGTCTCGACGGCGCCGTGGAGATCCTGCTTGGGCACTCGTAGCCGAGCGACCCTCGGCCCAGCGCCCAAGTGTCCTTTCCCTCCCTGCCGGGATGAGTTGACGACCGGCGCTAATCGGTGCGTTCGAGGCGTTCGATCACAGCTGCGGCGGCGGGCGCGACCTCCGGCGGGAGCCGCGGTAAGAGCTCCCGCCAGCCCGGTTGAGCAGCGATCGCCGCCCGCACGTGCCGCACCGCGGCGTCGATGTCGCCGACGGTCGCGGCGCCGATCCCGGCCCAGAACTGGAGCTCGTGAGATTCGGGCGCCAGCTCGCTCGCCCGCAGGAACAGCTCCGCCGCCTCGGTGTGGCGGCCCTGCGCGACGCGCTCGTCGCCGAGACCCGCGATCGCATAAGCCTCGTGCAGGTGCACCAGCCGCGTCAGCTCGCCGAGTGGGTCAGGGTGATCCTCGACCCGGAGCGCGATCACCGTGTCCCATCGCTTGCCCGACGCGGGCACGACCAGGATCGCCGCCGACTGGCGGCCACGGATGTCTCCGCCCTGCGCCTCGGCCGCGTCGAGCGCCGCCAGCAGCCGATCGGTGAGCGGGAGCTCTGCAGCCGTCCGAAACGCTTCGAGCATCGCCGGCCAGACGGTCTCGGAGGCCATGATGTTCGCCTGGCACGAGACGCCGTCGTCCTGAATATCCCCGGCAAACGGCGTGCAGCTCTCGCCGGTGTGCGCCGCGACGTTGCCCCGGGCGTCGACGATCGCCACCTGGCGTGAAGCGCGTCGGGGATCGGCGGCGAGCAGTTCGGCCAGCGCCTCGGGCGCGGTCTTTCCGCGTTCGAGCAGGTCGAGCGCCAGCGGTCCATAGGAGATCTCGACGTTGGACTGGGTGGCGACGGCGCCAACGCCGGTTCGTGCCCACGGAACGATCGGGCCGACCGAGAACCAGTGCGACTGGACCGCGACGCCCAGCTCGCCCGTGTCCGGGTCGCGGGCGACGATCGAATACGTCCCCTGGCGGGCGCGAACGGCGGTGAGGAGCTCGGATCGGATGGCGAGAGGATACGAGCCGCTGCCCGGGACAGCGGCAGCGAGCTAGAACGGCGGGCGAACCGGCGGCGGTGAATCAGGCGCGAAGACGGGCTCCGCGATCTCTTCCGCGGCGACGGCGTCCAGCACCTCCTCCTCCTGAGCCTCGGCGCCCTGGTCGTGCTCGCCGTCGCACAGCACACGGAAGTTTCCCGTCACGCCGCCGTCAGCCTGGAGCACGATCCCGGGCAGGATCTCCTCCCCCTCTTCGAGACCGAGGCGCTCGATGTCGAAATGGGCCATCCCGATCCCCCAGCTGCTGTGGTCCGGGTTCTCGCGGTCGTGCGCAGCGACGCCCTGAGCGAAGCGCTCCAGCAGCTTGCCCATCGTGCTCGCGTCAGGCATCGAGTCAGGCCGCCCGGGACACTAATCGCGCTCGATCAGCTCGATCCGGTAACCGTCGGGATCCCGCACGAAGCACAGCCTCGAGCCGCCCTCGCGGACCGTGTAGGGAGGCTTCTCGGGCTCGATCCCCTGGCTTGCCAGCTTCTCGAGCGTCGAGTCGAGGTCGGGCGTGGTGATCGCGATGTGACCGTAGCCGTTCCCGATCTCGTACGGCTCGCTCTGATCGACGTTGTTGGTCAGCTCGAGCCGTGGCTCGGGACCGTCGTCCGGCAGCCCCATGAAGACGTTGACGGCTTCCTCGCGAATCGGGATCCGGCCGATCTCGTTGAAGCCCAGTGCCTTGTAGAACTCGACCGAGCGGTCGATCTCCAGAATTCTGTAACACGTGTGAATCAAGCTCATATCGCACTGGAGCCTACCCCGATAAGGTTTTTGCCGTGATCGTCGAACGCTCGATGAGCGATCAGTGGCTCTCGAACACCTACGTCGTTGCCGATGAGCTGGGCGGCCATGCGGTGATGATCGACGCCGGAGGGCCGGTGGCGCCGCTGCTGGAGTTCCTCCATCGCGGTCAGTTCAGGCTGACCCACGTGCTGCTCACCCATCATCACCACGACCACGTGGCCGAGCTCGACGCCGTGCTGGCCGCCCACCCGGAGACCGATGTCCTGATCCACGAGGCCGAGCTCGAGCTGGTACCGGGCGCGACAGGGACGATGGCACCCGGGCGGGCGATCGAATCCGGCGCGCTAACGATCGAGCCGATCCACACCCCGGGTCACACCGGCGGAATGCTCTCGCTGCTCATCGACGGCACGGACGTGTTCACCGGCGACACCCTGTTCAAGGGTTCCGTGGGAGGCGTCAGGGCCCCCGGCAGCAGCGGTTACGCGGACCTCAAGAACTCGATCATGGAAAAGCTGCTGAAGCTCCCGCCCGAGACCAGGATCCATCCCGGCCACACCGATCCGACGACGGTCGGCGATGAGCTCGAGCGCAACCGGTTCGTGCGCATCTGGCGCGGGCTCGATCCCGAGGGCGACGGCTCGTGCACGGCGCTGGGAGAGCCGGCGACCTTGATCCTGCTGGGACCCGACTACGACGGTGGCCACAAGGCCTGGATTCGCTGGCCCGACGGATCCGACGACATCGTTCCCGGCTCCCGTGTGGAGCAGAACGACGCGTAGAATCCCCTAGTAGTGGCGAGAGACAAGATCCCCACCTCGCGCGTGGGGCGAACCGCCAAGATCGGGGGGCTTGCGGCAGGTCAGGCGATCCGTCAGGCGGGCACCCGGGCGGCCAACGTCGCGCGCACCAAGGACGGCCGTCAGGCCGCCCTCGAGCGCCGGCACATCGAGGCGGCCGAGCAGATCGTCACCGCGCTCGGGACGATGAAGGGCGCGGCGATGAAGATCGGCCAGGTGATGTCGTTCCTCGACGTCGGCGTCGTGCCCGAGGAGTACCGGGAGGAGTTCCAGCACAAGCTTGCCGCGCTCCGCGACGCCGCGCCGACCGTCACCTTCAAGCAGATGCGGGCGGTGATCGAGGACGAGCTCGGCGAGCCGCTGAAGGAGCTCTTTGACGAGTTCGACCAGGAGCCGATCGCCGCGGCGTCGATCGGCCAGGTCTACCGCGCCCGGCTGACCGACGGGCGCCAGGTCGCGGTCAAAGTCCAGTACCCGGGCGTCGCCGCCGCCGTGCGCGCCGACATGCAGAACCTCGGATTGATCCTTCGCCTGGCCAAGCGTATCGCCCCAGGCATGGATCCGAAGGCGATCGGCCAGGAGATCCGCTCCAGGATCCAGGAGGAGCTCGACTACGAGCTCGAGGCCCAGAACCAGCGTACGCTGGCCCGGATCTTCCGCGGGCACCCGTTCATCGTCATCCCGGAGGTCGTGACCTCGCTCTCGCGCGAACGAGTGATGGTCAGCGAGTTCGTGGAGGGGACGGGCTTCGAGGACCTCAAGCGCTACGACCAGGACGAGCGCGACAGGATCGGCGAGATCCTGTTCCGGTTCTACTTCGGCTGCCTGTATCGCCACGGGCAGTTCTCCGGCGACCCGCATCCCGGCAACTCGATGCTGCTCGACGACGGCCGGATGGCGTTCTTCGACTTCGGGCTGTTCAAGCGCATGCCCTCGGGGGCTGTCGAGCTGGAGGTCGAAGTCGCGCGCGCGGTGATCGAGGGCGACACCGAGACGATCATGCGCCTGGGCACCGAGACCGGCTTCTTTCCCGAGCCCGAGAAGTTCGACCCCGACCGGGTGCTGGAGCACTTCCGGGCCGCGACGTCCTGGTACACGGCCGACCAGGACATCGAGCTGACGCCGGAGTACGCCACCCAGGTCCTGATCGACATGAGCGATCCGCGCTCGGAGTACTTCGGTCAGTTGCGCCACGAGTCGGCGCCGCCCGACCACATCTTCGGGCGGCGTATGGAGGTGCTGACGCTGGCGGTGATCTCCCAGCTGCACGCGCGCGGCAACTTCCACCGGATCGCGCGCGAGTGGTTCTACGGCGATCCACCCTCCACCGATCTCGGCCGGCAGGAGGCCGAGTTCTACGCAACCGCCGCCGCCTAGCGTCAGCGCGCCGTAGACCTGCGCCCCTGGCTAGACCCGCTGGACCTGGAACATGCTCGTGGTTCCGGGCTTGCCGCTCGGCAGTCCCGCGGTGATCCCGACCCGCGCGCCGGAGGCGACCCAGCCGAGCTCGACGACACGCCGAGCGGCGTCGGCGATCAGCGCCTCGGTCACCTCGTGGCGACGCATCGAGGAGGCCTGGACCCCCCACATGAAGCTGCAGCGCCGTACCGTCTCCTTGCCGGGCGAGAGCGCGTAGATCGGCACGTTGGGCCGGTGGGCGGAGATCAAGCGGGCCGAGCGCCCTGAGAGGGTGGGAACCACGAGCGCCGCCAGGTGCAGGTCGTGTGCCGCCAGGCAGGCGCTGTAGGCCACGGTGTACGCGGGGTCCCTGGCGTCCCGCCTGACGCGATTCTCGCTCCACTCGCGGTAGGGCAGGACGCTTTCGGTCCGTTCCGCGACCGCGGCCATCATCTCGACCGACTCGACCGGATAGGAACCGATGGCCGTCTCCTGAGAGAGCATCACCGCGTCGGTGCCGTCGAGGATCGCGTTCGCCACGTCGGCCACCTCGGCTCGGGTCGGACGCGATGAGGAGACCATCGAGTCGAGCATCTGGGTGGCGGTGATCGACGGCCGGGCCAGCCGGCCGGCGATCCGGAGCAGCTGTTTCTGCACGATCGGGACGTCTTCGATCGGGAGCTCGATCCCGAGGTCGCCGCGCGCGACCATCACCACGTCCGCCGCGCGGATGATCTCCTCGGCGTCGTCAACCGCCTGCGGCTTCTCGATCTTGGCGATCAGCGGCAACCGAGTGTGCTTGCGCACGGCGCTCACGTCCTCGGACGTGCGCACGAACGACAGCGCCACGACGTCGACGCCGATCGACTCGCCGAACCGGAGCATGTCGAGATCCTCCTCGGGTACGGCCGCCAGGCCCCGGGTCGAGCCGGGCAGATTCAGGCCCTGCCGGGAAGCGACGGTCCCGCCGATCTCGACGGCACAGTCGACCTCGCCGTCTCCGACCCGGACCGCCTGGACCCGCAGCCGGATCGCGCCGTCGGCCAGATAGATGACGTCGTCGGGATCGACCGCACCCGCGAAGCCGCCCCAGCCCACGGACATGCGGCGGTCGTTGCCGACCTCGGTCGAGCCGCAGATCAGCGACAGCTTGTCGCCCGGCTTGAGCTCGGCGATGTCGTCCTGCAGCGCGCCGATTCGCAGCTTCGGGCCCGGCAGGTCCTGCAGAATCGCGACCTGGCGGCCGGCGGCAGAGGCCGCAGCCCGAATCCGATCGGCGTTCTCGGCATGGATCTCGCGACTGCCGTGCGAGAAATTCAACCGCGCGACATCGAGGCCCGCCTCGACCATCCGCGCGAGCGTTTCGGGATCGCGGGAGGCGGGGCCGATCGTGGCGACGATCTTCGTTCGGCGCATGACTGAGGCTGAACCTAGTCCACCGACCAGAGGATGTCGTTAAGCATTTGGCCATCCGCGCTCAACCGGCCGCCGTCGCGCATGTCACAGATCATGTCCCAGTGCAGCGCCGAGACGTTCCGGCCCCCCGTCTCCGGATAGGAGCGGCCGAGCGCCAGATGAGTTGTGCCTGCCATCTTCTCGTCGAGCAGGATATGGCCCGTCGCCCGGTCGATCCCGGGGTTGGTACCGATCCCGAGCTCACCGAGAAACCGAGCGCCCGGGTCCGTCGCCAGCGCGGCTCGGAGGTAGTCATCTCCCCGCTGCGCCCGCGCGGCGACGACTTCGCCGCGCTTGAACGTCAGCTCGGCGTCCTGGACCGATACTCCCCGCGGGCTGGTGGGAATCGTGAACCGGACCGTCCCCTCCGCCGACTCCTCGTGCGGGCTGGTGAAGACCTCCCCGCTGGGCATGTTGCGCCGGCCGTCGGAGTTGATCCACGTCCGCCCCGCGACTTGCAACCGAAGGTCGGTTCCCTCGGCCTCGATGCGGATCTCCTCGGCGTCGGCGAGGCGCTCCACGAGCTTCGCCTGCCGCGAGCCCAGCTCCCGCCACGCCGCCACCGGGTCGGGGCGGTCCAGGAACAGGGCCCGAGCCACGAACGAGGCGTAGTCGCTCTCACTCATTACGGCCTGCTGGGCGAGCGCGGTCGTCGGCCAGATCGTCCCGCACCAGCGACTGGCGAGCCGCGCCTCCTGGACCGGAGCGCGCGCCCGCCCGGCTCGGGCGATCAGCACGGGATCGATTCCGGCCAGCTCCCGGGTGTTGGCCGGAGCTTCGATCCGGAGCACAGCGCTCGCGGCCTGGACTTCGGCGAGCTCGATCGGGGCGTAGCCGTCGAGCTGGCGCTCGCCGGCGGCGCGGTAGAAGTCGAACGCCAGGGCCGGAGGCGAGAGCCGGAGCAGCGGCCACGCCTCGCGCTCGAGCAACGCTCGGTGGAGTGCGAGCACCAGCGGCTCGGCGACCGTGGTCGAGCTGATCAGCACCTGGTCTCCAGCTGCCGGCTCGAGACACCAGTCGCAGAGCAGGCGGGCAAATGCGCGGGGATCTGGGCCGGCCTCGTCGCTCACGGCGCCTCGAGCTCCGGGAAGTGCTCGGCCACGTGCTCGCGCAGCGCGTCACGTACGAAGTTGCGCTCGGCGGCGCTGGCCATCCGGTAGCGCCCCAGCAGCTCGCGCTGACGAGTCAGCTCGAGGCCGGCGATCGTCCAGGAAACGGCGAGGCGCTCGAACAGCATCTCCGCCGCCCGCTGCAGCGCGTCCTCACGGTGCCGGCCGCCGGCCAGCGTGGCCGCGTACTCGCGGCGGGCGGCGGGCGGAAGTGAGCCACGGAGGGTGAGGACCGCGCCGTCGGCGCCGCGGTACTCACTCGGCGGCGCGTTGAGCCTCGAGCGCTGTCGGTTGCGCCGGCCCACGCTTACAGGCGCTTGGCGATCTCGGCAGCTGAGGCCATCGACGCGCCGCAGTCTACGCGCCAGGAATATCGTGCGCATGATGGCGCGAAAGCGAGAGCTGGGGCGGGGTGAGCGCGTGCTCCCGGGTCTCTGGCGACTCCGGCTCCCGCTGCCCTGGCCGGGTGTCCCGCACTGCAACGCCTGGGCGATCGCGGCCGGTTCGGGCGTCGTCCTGATCGACACCGGCATGCACCTTCCCGGCTCGCTGGCACAGCTCGAGCGGGCCCTCGAGCAGGTCAACCTGCGACTCGAGCACGTGCGCCTGCTCGCGTGCACGCACGCCCACTCCGACCACTGGGGCCAGGCGGCGCCGATTCTCGAGCGGGCGGGCTGCGAGTTGTGGATGCACCCCAATCACGAGCACGCCACGCGCGACCACAGCCGCCCGGAGGCGCGACTGGCCCGGCGCCTCGAGGTCGCCCGCCAGAGCGGCGTTCCAGAGCAGGCCATCCGCCGCTACGCCGAACGCGCCAAGGACATGCCCTCGGGAGTCGCGGCCCCGGTCGAGCCCGACCGGGCGCTCGTTCCCGGGGTCGAGATCGAGACCGATCTCGGCACCTGGACGGTCCACGAGACGCCGGGGCACGCCCCCTCGCACGTCTGCCTGTTCCAGCGCGAGCGCCGCGTCTTGATCTCCGGCGATCATCTGCTCGGCCGGATCTCTCTATTCTACGACTACGGCTGGACTCCCGACCCGGTGGGCGAGTTTCTGGGCTCGCTCGAGGTCGTCGACCGGCTCGGCGCGCGCCTGGCGCTGTCGGGCCACGGCAAGCCGTTCGTCGACGTGCACGGACACGTGGAGGGCAACCGCAAGCTCGTCCACGAGCACCTCGCTTCGGTGCGCGGAGCCCTGGCGCGCGGGCGCCGGACGGTCGTCGAGCTCGTCCCGCTGGTCTACGGCGACCAGGTCGATGAGGTCAACGGCAGCTGGCTCCTGGCGCAGACGCTGTCCTACCTCCAGCATCTCGAGCGCGCGGGGGCCGTGCACAGAGCGCCCGATGACGGGGTGGACCGCTGGTCGGCGGCGTAACCTTGACACGCTCGTGTCAAGGTTGGTAACCTGGCCCGGTGCGGATCGACGAGATCATCGCCAGAGCGCAGGAGCCGGTGTTCTCGTTCGAGTTCTTCCCGCCCAAGACCGACGAGGGCGAGCAGAACCTGAGGGACGCGCTCCAGGATCTGCGCAGCTTCGAGCCGGACTTCGTCTCGGTCACCTACGGCGCCGGCGGCACGACGCGCGCGCGCACCGTCCAGGTCACCAACTGGATCAAGCACCACCTCGGGATCGAGGCGATGGCGCACCTCAGCTGCGTCGGCTCGACTCGCGAGGAGCTCGAGCAGATCCTCGACGGGATCGCCGAGGCCGGGATCGACAACGTGCTCGCGCTGCGCGGCGACCCGCCGCGCGGTGAGACTGAGTGGAAGGCTCACCCCGGCGGCCTGCGCTACTCGACCGAGCTGACCTCCCTGATCACGGCGCGCTACCCGTTCGCGGTCGGCGCGGCGTGCTTCCCCGAGGTCCACCCCGAGGCCCCGGACATGGCCCACGACCTACGCTTCCTGCGCGAGAAGGTCGACGCCGGAGCATCGTTCCTGATCAGCCAGCTGTTCCTCGACAACGAGCTGTACTTCCGCTTCGTCGACGAAGCCCGCGCCGCAGGGATCGACGTGCCGATCATCCCGGGCGTGATGCCGATCACCAATGTCGGCCAGATCAAGACGATGACCGGCATGTGCGGCGCGAGCATCCCCGCCCGGCTGCTAGAGGCGCTCGAGTATCGCGCAGGCGACACCGACGCGGTGCTCCAGCTGGGCGTGTCCTACGCGACGCTTCAGTGCGCCGAGCTGCTGGCCCGGGGCGCTCCCGGAATCCATTTCTACACGCTCAACCGCTCGCCGGCCACCCGGGCGATCCTCTCGGCGCTGAAGCTGCTCCGCCCCTGGGTCAGGCGCGAGGTCGTGCGGACGGCGGAATGACCTGCAGCGCGTGGGCGACCGTCGAGCGGCCGTCGACCTCGTAACGGACGTCGATCACGTCGTTGCGGTTGTAGGTGCCGATCCCCCAGAAGCCCAGGAACCACGCCCAACCGCTGAGCTTCTGGCTGAAGAGCTCGCGCCCGAACACGAGCTCGCCGCTCGAGACGCTGAAGTCCGAGCCGAGCTCCTGGCGCACGCCGTTGACGTACACCTCGAACGGCGGCCTGATCCCGGAGGGGAGCTTGACTCGGGACTCGGTCAAGCTCGCTCCATGTCGCCGGGTAACAGGGACAGGATCGCCACATCCACACGCTTTCCGTGCTCTAGCAGGTACGCCCTGAGCACGCCCTCCTGCACCATACCGGCGCTCTTAGCGGAGGCGATCATGGCCTGGTTTTCCGGCTCGGTGAGGATCTCCAGCCGCTCAAGCCGACAGACGTCGAACAGCCAGCCCGCGGCGAGGCGGATCGCGGCGGCGGCCAGGCCCCGGCCCCGGCCCCGGAATCCTGGGGCAATCCACATCCCCGCCTCGGTCCGCAGGTGATCCCAGTCGATCTGGTGCGCGTAGAGCTGGCCACGGCAGATGTCCGAGCCGGGCTCGAGGATCGTGAACCGCACGCCGGCGCCCGCCGCCCGCTCGCGGGCCGCGTCGTCGGCGCGGCGACCGAGCTCGGCGCCACTGGGTGGCCGCTCCAGCCCGAGCCGGGAATGCAGGCTCGGGTCGTCCTGATGGGCGATCAGGATCTCGGGGATGTCTCGCTCGGACTCGAAGCGGAGCGTCACCCGCTCGGATCGCAGCGGCTCGGCAAGGTCCGGGAACGAGGGCATGTCGGATCCTGACCGTACCCTGTCCCGTGATGGCAGAGATTCCCTACACCGTCCGGCGATCTGAGCGCGCTCGCCGAATCCGGGTCACGGTCGACCCGACTCGAGGCGTCGAGGTCGTGCTGCCCCGGCGTGCCGCCGAACGGGAGGCCGCGGCAGCGATCCGCGAGCTGCGACCGTGGATCGAACGTCGGGTGCAGGAGCTCGGTGCGGCGCGTGCCGCGGTCGCAGCTCGGGGCGACACGGTCCCCTACCTCGGTCACCTCCTCCAGGTCCGCGGCGAGCCCGGCCGTACACGGGTGCACCGCCGCGGGAGCGAGCTGCTGGCGCCAGTCGGCGCGGCCCGCGCTCCCGCGATCGAGCGCTGGTACCGGCGCGCCGCTCGCCAGGAGATCGCCCCCCGGCTTGCCGCGGCCTGCGCGCTGGCCGGAACCTCTTACACGAAGCTGACGATCCGCGGCCAGCGCACCCGGTGGGCTAGCTGCTCGCGGACGGGCGCGATGAGCTTCAACTGGCGGCTTCTGCTGGCCCCCGAATCAGTGCTCGACTATGTCGTCTGGCACGAAGTCTGCCACCTCGAGGTGCTCGACCACTCGCCCCGGTTCTGGGCGCTGCTCGCCCACCGCTGCCCTGATTACCGCGAGCACGTCCGCTGGCTGCGACGCCACGGCGGAACGCTCGTGCTCTGAGCCGCTAACCCGGCTCGGTCAGCGCGCGGCGGAGCGCTCGGCAGGCGCTCTCCTTGCCTCGCTGCTGGACGACCTCGCGCCGCAGCCGCCCGCGGTAGGCCTCGATCGAGCCGTCACCCCGGACGTCGATGCCGGCGCGGACGCTCGGCAGCAGCCGCTCCGGGCCGGCGAGCTCGATCCGAGCCGCGACTCGCTGCACCGGCTCAAAGCGCTTGAACTTCAGATCGACGGAGCTGCTGGATGCATCCTTGGAGAGCGTCAGCCCCTGCTCCTCGAGCGCGTCGAGCGCCTCTTGGAGCGACGCGAAGCGGTGCCGCTTCACCCGCGGGCCGGCGCGAACCGTCAGCTTCCAAGGCAAGCGGCGATCATCGCAGGACCGGGGTCCCCGACGTTCGCCTGGGCCAGGGCAAGGTCGAACTCGATCTCGATCAGGATCCCGCGTCTGCGCTCGCTGCCGGCGCCGGCCGACAAACGGCGAACCAGCCTCAGACCGGCACGGTTGCCGGCGAGGATGGTGGCGAGGAAGCGCTGCACCCCTCGCTCGCGTGCGGCCTGGATCAGCTCGAGCATCATCTCGGTGCCGAGTCCGCGGGACTGGTAGGGGTCACCGACCACGATCGCGAATTCGGCTGCCGCCGGGTCGTCGGCCAGGCGCACGAACCTGGCCACGGCGATGATCACCTCCGGGTCATCGGCGAGCGTCGCGACGAGGGCAAAGTGCGCGCAGCCGTCGACCTCGACCAGGTACCGGGCGTCGGAGGCGCTCAGCACCGGCTTCGGGCCCAGGAACCGCCGGTACTGCGCCTCCGCAGAGAGCTGCGCGTGGGCCGCCTGCAGCCGCTGGCCGTCGTCGGCGCGGATCTCCCTGATCGCCACCTCGTGATCGTGAAGCCGATATATCGCCATGCCTACAAGTTAGGCCTGGGGCCGACTCCCGTATGTGGGACCGGTCACACCGCGCCGAGTGGCGCCCGCGCCGGCTCGCTGCTCAGGAACGCTCGCCGATCGGCACGTAGTCGAGCCCGCGACCGCCGGTGTAGATCTGCCGCGGGCGCGCGATCTTCTGCTCCGGGTCGTCGATCATCTCCAGCCACTGCGCGATCCAGCCGCTGGTGCGGCCGATCGCGAACAGGACCGGAAACATCTCGACCGGCATCCCGAGCGCCTCGTAGATCAGACCGGAGTAGAAGTCGACGTTCGGGTAGAGCTTGCGCGAGATGAAGTAGTCGTCCTCGAGGGCGATCTTCTCGAGCTCGGTGGCGATCTCGAGCAGCGGGTTCTTGCCCGTGACCTCGAACACCTCGTCGACCGCCTTCTTGATGATCTTCGCCCGCGGGTCGAAGTTCTTGTAGACGCGGTGACCGAAGCCCATCAGCTTCTCATCGCCCTCCTTGACGCCCTTGATGAAGTCGGGAACGTTCTCCTTCTTCTCGATTCGCTTCAGCATCTTGAGCACTGCCTCGTTGGCCCCACCGTGAAGCGGTCCGTACAGAGCGGCGATGCCCGCGGCCGTGGCCGAGTACGGGTCGACCTGGGAAGAGCCCACGCTGCGCACGGCGCTCGTCGAGCAGTTCTGCTCGTGGTCGGCGTGGAGGATGAACAGCACGTCCAAGGCGTGCTCCAGGCGCGGATCCGGCTCGTACTTGAGCTCGGCGATGCGGTAGATCATCGACAGGAAGTTGCCTGGGTAGGACAGATCGTTGTCGGGATACACGTAGGGCATCCCGCGGTTGTGGCGGTAGGAGAACGCGGCCAGCGTCGGCATCTTGGCCAGCAGCCGGATGACCTGGATGTAACGGGACTCCGGGTCCTTGATCGCGGCGGCCTCGGGGTAGAAGGTCGAGAGCGCGCCGACCGAGGCCAGCAGCATCCCCATCGGATGGGCGTCGTAGCGGAAGCCCTGCATGAACTCCTTGACGTTCTCGTGCACGAAGGTGTGGATCGTGATCAGGTGGTCCCATTCGTCGAGCTGGCTCTGGCTGGGGAGCTCGCCGTGGATCAACAGGTAGGCGACCTCGAGGTAGCTGGACTTCTCGGCCAGCTGCTCGATCGGGTAGCCGCGGTACTCGAGGATTCCCTTCTCGCCGTCGATGAAGGTGATCGCCGAACGGCACGAGGCCGTGGCCATATAGGCCGGGTCGTAGGTCATCAGGCCGAAATCGTCCTCATTGACCTTGATGTTCCGCAGCTCGGTGGCGCGGATCGTGTTGTCCTCGATCGGGATCTCGTACGACTTCCCGGTGCGGTTGTCGGTGACAGTCAGACTGTCGCCCGCCGTCTCACCGGCGGCGCCGTTCGCCTGTCGCTCAGTCTGGGTGCTCATTGCGCTCCTGTTACAGGGTTGCTGGGCAGTTGTCCCAGCCCGGGCCGAGCAGGACGACCAACCGTCACTCTAATACCCCGGAGAGGGTGGGTCGACGCTCCGCGGCTCAGCTCGTGCCGACGGCGACGCCCATCGCCACCACGACGAGAACCACAGTCAGACCAATGACACCGCGGGCGCCGCCGGAGCCGCCGGGGAACGTCGGCTGCCTCAGGCCCATGGCCGCGAGCACAACGGCCCACAGCGCAAGCGCCCCGCCGGCGAAGTAGAACGGCACCTTGTTGGGCTCTGCGACGGCGAGGATCGCGCTCAGCACGACCCGAGCCTATCCGATCGAGCCGGTCCGGGATGCGCTGCGATAGCGGCTCTCGGTCGCCGCGCGCTGACCCTGATAGTGGCTGCCGAGCTCCGGGCTTCCGTAGGGCTTGAGCGCCGGGCGATCCAGCGCCATGAACGACAGCTGAGCGATCTCGAGGCGCGGGTAGAGCTTGATCGGGATCCGCGTCAGGTTGTTGAGCTCGAGCGTCAGCGTCCCCTTCCACCCGGGATCGCAGAAGCCGGCCGTCGCGTGGACGATCAGACCGAGCCGGCCCAAGCTCGACTTGCCCTCTATCCGGGCGACGATGTCGTCGGGGAGCTCGACCCACTCGAGCGTCCGCCCGAGACAGAACTCGCCCGGGTGGATCACGAACGACTCCCCCTCGGGCACGAGCACCTCCTCGGTCAGGTTCTCGGGCGGGTGGCGCAGGTCGATCGCGGACGCACGGTGGTTGTGAAAGACCCGAAACGAGTCGCCGAGGCGCAGGTCGATGCTTGCCGGCTGAACCAGATCGGGGTCCCATGGGTCGATCCGGATCCGCCCGGCCTCGACCAGGGCCAGGATCGTGCCGTCGGAGAGGACCGAGGCGGGGGCGGGCAGCGACGCGCCGGGGGGGCGATCAGGACTCATGACGGTAAGTCTGCCAGCGCGGAGGGCGCTCAGTGGCCAACCGTGCGCGCCTTGGCGCGGACGGTGCGCACGCGCGCCGGCGGCGCGGGGGCCGGATCCCCGTGCGGGCCGCGCCGGGGGCGGCGCGGGAACGGCTCACGCGGATGCGGACGCTTGCGCTTCAGACCGCCGTCGTCCTCGGACGGCGGCGTCTCCTCGGGCTCCTGCTTGATCGCCCACCAGATGATGTAGATCAGGGCAGCGATCGGCACCTTGAGCGCCAGCATCAACCAAATGAATCCCCAGGTCACGCCGCCCGCGATCCTACCCAGATCGGCGCGAGATTTCACCCCGATAGCGGACGGAGATTTGAGTCCGCGCCGAACTCAGCCGCGCAGCTCGACCGCGGCCTCGCCGAACTGCGTCATCCGCCTCAGCTCGGTCACCCGCTCCGCGAGCTCCTCGCCGCGGAGTTCGGTCGCCCGCTCGACCCCGAAGGCCTCCACGTTGAACGACGCGATCGCGATCCCGTAGGCCATCGCGCCGGCCAGGAGCTCCTGGTCCGGATAGCCGTCGGACTGCGCCGCGATATAGCCCATGAACCCCCCGGCGAAGCTGTCGCCCGCGCCGGTCGGATCGATGACCGTTTCAAGCGGGTAGGCCGGCAGGCCGAAGAAGCCCTCCTCGGTGAGCATCGCGGCGCCGTACTCCCCCTGCTTGGCGACCACCACGCTCGGGCCCCAGTCGCGGATCTTGCGCGCGGCCCGGACGAGGCTCGGCTCCTCGGTGAGCTGCCTCAGCTCGGCGTCGTTGAGCAGCAGACAATCGACGCCGGAGATCGTCTCGATCAGCGAGTCCCGAGCTGTCTCGATCCAGAGGTTCATCGAGTCGAGCGCGACGAACCGCGCGCGATCGCACTGGTTTCGCACCTGTCGCTGCAGGTCGGGCTGGATGTTGGCCAGGAACAGGACCTCCGACGCGCGCGAGGCCTCCGAGAGCTTCGGGACGAAGTCGGCGAACACGTTCAGCTGCGTGTCGAGCGTCTCTCGAGTGTTGAGGTCCCAGCCGTACTCCCCACGCCAGAAGAACGTCTTCCCGCCGGCGACGTGCTCGATGTCGCCCGTGTCGACCCCGCGATTACGCAGAACCTCGTACTCAGCCTCGCCGAAGTCGTCGCCGACGGGACCGACGACATGGACGGCGTCGAAAAACGACGCGGCCAGCGCGAAGTGCACGGCGGAGCCGCCGAGCATCCGCTCGCGCGAGCCGAACGGGGTCTTGACGGAGTCGAACGCGATCGAGCCAACGACAGTGACTGACATGAGGCGGGGTAGGGTAGCGGGCGCGTGGCGGGCGGCCTGGGGTAGCAGCGAAAACGTGGAAAACGCGCGGCGCCTGGTCCGGTTTTCCACACGCTGATTGCTGAGCAATCGAAATGCGGAAAACCCGGCGCGCCCGGTCCGATTTTCCACATTCGGTAGGTCGGGCGGGCCGCGGCGGCGCGAGGGGCGGACGTTTGTCGCGTTCGCGCGGCCAGACGACGGATTCGCTACAAAGTCGCGCCGACTCGCCGGATTTGTCGCGTTCGCGCGGCCAGACGACGGATTCGCTACAAAGTCGCGCCGACGCCCCGGATTTGTCGCGCTTTTCGCGCGCCGCAGGTCACCCGCGGACGCGCTGACCCTCGGGGTCGAACAGCGGCTCGCGGACGACCTGGCCGCGCACCGAACGGCCGAAGACGTCGATCTCGACCGCCGTCCCCGGCTCGAGCGCCGGCGGCAGGTAGGCGTAGGCGATCGAGCGCTGAACCGTGTAGCCGTAGCCGCCGCTGGTGACCCGGCCGACCACCTCGCCGCCGACGCTCACGGGCTCGTTGCCGAGCGCGACCGAGCGCGGGTCCTCGAGCACGACGCACCGGAGCCGGTGTCGCGGCTCCCCGAGCGCGTCGGCGCCGATGAAGTCCTTGTCCCTGCGGACGCAGAATTCGAGCCCCGCCTCGAGCGGCGTCTCCTCGGGGGTGATGTCCGCGGCCCAGACGCGATAGCCCTTCTCCAGCCGCAGCGAGTCGATCGCGCGATACCCGCAGGCCCGCAGCCCGTGCGGCTGGCCGGCGTCCCAGAGCGAACGCCACAGCGCGGCTCCGTATTCGGTCGGCGCGTAGAGCTCCCAGCCGCTTTCGCCGACGAACGTCACGCGCAGGGCTCGGACCGGCGCGCTGCCGACCGCGATCGACCGCATCCGCATGTAGCCGAAGTCGAGCGGGTCGGGCGTCAGCGAGGTGAGGATCTCGTGCGCCCGGGGGCCCCACAGCGCGAAGCAGGCCCAGCGCGAGGTGACATCGCTCAGACGCACGGAGCCGTCACCCAGCAGATGGCGACGGATCCAGCTCGCGTCGTGGTTGCCGAACGCTGTGCCGGTGACGATCTGGAAGACCTCATCCTCCACGCGCGTGACGGTGAAGTCGCATTCGATCCCGCCGCGCCGGTTGAGCATCTGGGTGTAGGTGATCTGCCCGACGTCGCGCGCCACGCGGTTGTCGCAGAGCCGCTCGAGCAGCTCGGCCGCGCCCGATCCGCTGAGCTCGAGCTTCGAGAACGAGGACTCGTCGAACAACCCGGCGGCCTCCCGGGTCGCCCGGTGCTCGGCGCCGATCGCCGGCGACCAGTGCATTCCCGCCCAGCCGCGGGGGCGCAGCGACGCGTCGCCGTCGGCGGCGTTGACCTCGTACCAATTGACCCTCTCCCAGCCGGATTTCTCGCCGAACGCCGCGCCGTGCTCGGCGTGCCAGGGGTACGCGCTCGAGGTCCGCAGGGGGCGTCCCGCGTGCCGTTCGTGGCCCGGGTAGCGGATGTCGTAGTAGGTCTCGTACACCTCCCTCGCGCGCGCGAGCGTGTAAGCCGGCGAGCTGTACTGCGGGCCGAAGCGCCTGATGTCCATCTCCCAGGCGTCGATCGAGGGCTCGCCGGAGACGATCCATTCGGCCATCAGCTTGCCGATCCCGCCCGCGCCGGCGAGGCCGTGGGCACAGAAGCCCGCGGCGACGAACAGGCCACCGATCTCGCTCTCGCCGAGACAGAACTCGTTGTCGGGGGTGAACGCCTCGGGACCGTTGATCAGCCGGGTGACCTTGACCTCCTCCATCGCCGGCACGCGCCGCGAGGAGTTCCGGGCGATCTCCTCGAACCGCGGCCAGTCCTCCTCGAGCAGCCTGCCGTTGAAATCGTCGGGAATCCGATCGACCCCGTGGCGGTCGAGTGCCCAAGGCGCGCTGTGGCGCTCGTATCCGCCCATCACGAGTCCAGCGCCCTCCTCGCGGAAGTAGATCAGCAGGTCGGGATCGCGGAGCGTGGGCAGGTGCTGGTCCGGGGCCCGGTCGCGGAACGGCTGCGTGACCAGGTACTCGTGGGCGAATGGGACGATCGGCACCCTCACGCCGGCCATCCGCCCGATCTCGGCCGCGAACATCCCGCCGGCGTTGACCACGACCTCGGCCTCGATCTCCCCCCACTGCGTTCTGACCCCGCGCACGCGGCCGCGCTGCACCTCGATCCCGCTCACCCGCGTGTGCGTGTAGACGCGGCAGCCGCCGCTACGCGCCCCCTCAACCAGCGCATAGGTCAGCTGCGACGGGTCGAGGTAGCCGTCGGTGGGCAGGAACGAGGCGCAGCGCACACCCTCGGTGACCATCAACGGGAACAGCCCGCGCGCCTCGTCGGCCGAGAGCAACTCGAGCGGCAGGCCGAACGTCTTCGCCCAGGCGACCTGCCGCAGCACCTCCTGCTCGCGCTCCTCCGAGCAGGCCAGGCGGATCCCGCCGCACTGCACCCAGCCGCAGTCGAGCGCTCCGTACAAGGCGACCGAGTCCATCATCATCCGCGTCAGCGACACGCTCCCGCGCAGCTGGCCGACGAGGCCCGCAGAGTGAAACGTCGAACCGCTGGTCAGCTCGCTGCGATCAAGCAGCACCACGTCGCGCTCGCCGAGCTGCGCGAGGTGATAGGCGATCGAAGCGCCTCCGACGCCGCCGCCGATGATCACCACCCGCGCGCGGTCGGGGAGCTCACGCGGTCGCGGCACCGAGCCACTCCTCGAGCCTTGGGTCGCGCGCTGCCTCGGACAGACGCTCGAAGTGCCGGCGGGCGTAGTCGGCGAAGTCGAACTCGAGGTCGGAGATCGAGCCCTGGACGACGCCCCAGGCCGCCTCACGAGCGTCGGAGACGATCCGCATCAGCCTCAGCGCGGCAC
>DATCNP010000105.1:0-12095 GCA_036565205.1 Solirubrobacteraceae bacterium
ACCGTGTAGTCCTCGAGCGAGTACACGCTCAGATCCTTGCCGTAGCCGGACTCCTTGAAGCCACCGTGCGGCATCTCGGAGACAAGCGGGATGTGGTCGTTGATCCACACGCAGCCGAAGCGCAGCGCGCGCGAGACGCGCAGCGCGCGCCCGACGTCGCGAGTCCACACCGACGAGGCCAGCCCGTAACGGGTGCTGTTGGCCCACTCGATCGCCTGCTGCTCGTCGCTGAAGCGCTGGACGGTGATCACCGGCCCGAAGATCTCGCGCTGGATCATCTCGTCGTCCTGCTTGAGTCCGGCGACGACCGTGGGCTCCAGATAGAAGCCCGGGAGGTCCGGCTCCTTGCCGCCGGTGGCGACCTCGGCGTTGTCCGGACGCCGCGCCAGGAAGCCCTCGACCCGCTCTCGCTGGCGAGCCGAGTTGAGCGGACCCAGTGTCGTGTCGGGCGAATGGGTGTCGCCGAGGACGAAGCCCTTGGCCTGCTCGACGAGGCCGGCGACGAAATCGTCGTGGACCTTGGAGCCCGCGAGCACGCGGGTGGCGGCCGTGCAGTCCTGGCCGGCGTTGTAGTAGCCGGTGCCCGCGATCGTCTCGAGCGCGGTCTCGAGGTCGACGTCGTCGAACACGACCACCGGAGCTTTGCCGCCGAGCTCGAGGTGAACACGCTTGAGCGTGTCCGCGGCGTGCTTGGCGATCCACTTCCCGGTCTCCACCGAGCCGGTCAGCGAAACCATGTCGACATCCGGGTGGGTGACGAGCGCCTGTCCGGCCGGATCGCCGTGCCCGGTAACCACGTTCAGTACGCCCTTGGGGAAGATCTCCGCCGCGTACTCAGCCACCTTGAGGATGCTGAGCGGCGTGGTCTCGGACGGTTTGAGCACGACCGTGTTGCCGGCCGCGAGCGCCGGTCCGATCTTCCACACCGCCATCATCAGCGGATAGTTCCAGGGTGCGATCTGCCCGATCACGCCGATCGACTCACGGCGGATCATCGACGTGTAGCCGCTCACGTACTCGCCCGCCGCGCGTCCTTCGAGGCAGCGCGCCGCGCCGGCGAAGAAACGCAGGTTGTCGACCATGAACGGGATCTCGTCGTCGCGGAAGGCGTTGATCGGCTTGCCGGCGTTGGCGGACTCGAGTTCGGTGATCTCATCGGCGTGCTCTTCGATCGCGTCGGCGAGCTTCAACAGCGCGGCGGCGCGTTCGCCGGGTGTCGTGTTCGACCAGCCTTCGAAAGCGCGTCGAGCGGCGCCGACGGCCTTGTCTACGTCCTGGGCGTCCGAGAGCGGAGCGTGGGCGATCACCTCGGCGTTGGCCGGATTGATGATCGGCTCGGTCTGGCCCTCGGCGGTGTCGACGAACGCGCCGTCGACGAAGTTTTGGAGTGTGGTGGCGGTAGCAGTCATCCTGATCGTCAACTTACCACTCGCCGACAGGCCAACGGGGCGCATCCACGCGGGCGGAGTTCTACGGCGCGGCGCGGCACGAGCGTGCCGCCCCCGCCCCGAGGCAGCGCTAACCTCGCCAGCTAGCAATGGTGGACCCAGCGTCGGGCATCGCGATTCCGGTGGCGTTTGGCGCGGGACTGATCTCGTTCCTCTCGCCGTGCTGCCTGCCGCTCGTCCCCGGCTACCTCTCGGCCGTAGCCGGCGGCTCGCCGTCGGAGATCCAGGCGCGGCGCGTGATCGGCCCCAGCCTGGCCTTCGTGGGCAGCTTCTCGGCGATCTTCATCGTCCTAGGGCTGCTCGGCCAGCGCGCGCTGCGAACGGCGCTGACCGGGCCGACGGCGCTCAAGGTCTCCGGGGCGCTGATCATCGTGATGGGCGTGGTGTTCGTACTGGCGCCGTTCGTGCCCAGGTTGAACCGTGATTTCCACTTCGCCGGCCTGATGCAGCGCGCCGGCCGCGGCGGCCCGGTGGTGACCGGGGCGGCGTTCGCCCTGGCCTGGACGCCGTGTACCGGTCCGACGCTCGGAGCGATCGTCACCGCGGCCGGGACCTCGTCCTCCGCGTCGCACGGCGCGATCCTGCTGGCGGTCTACTGCGCCGGGCTTGGTGTGCCGTTCCTGATCACATCGCTCGCGTTCGGGACTGCGACGTCGGCGTTCACTGTCATCAAGCGCTACTACCCGCTGGTGATCGGGCTCGGCGGAGCGGTGCTGATCTCGATGGGGGTGCTGATCTGGACCGGGGAGTTCACCCAGCTGAACATCACAGTCAGCCACTGGATCCAGGGCCTCGGGCTACCCAATTTGAACGCCGACACGTGAGCCCGGCGCCAGCGGGCAATTCGGCGGTTTGGTGACACCGAGCCGGCGTCGCGTTAATCTGCTCCGCGCTTGAGTCCGAGCATTCCGATCCCGCCCCACGACATCCCGCTGCGGGACGACGCGGCGTTTCCGCCGATCGCGGATTACGCCTTTCTGTCGGACTGCCACACCGGAGCGCTGGTCGCCCAGGACGGGAGCGTGGAATGGATGTGCGCGCCGCGCTTTGACTCTCCGAGCGTGTTCGGGGCGCTGCTCGATCGCGGCGCCGGCCACTTCAGAGTCGGCCCGGACGGCCTGGTCGTTCCGATCTCGGTTCGGTACCTGCCGGGCACGATGGTCCTCGAGACCACCTGGATGACGGCCTCGGGCTGGCTGGTCGTGCGCGATGCACTGACGATCGGTCCCTGGCGCGGTGATTCGCCCGACGAGGGCATTCACACGCGGCCGCCGACCGACAACGACGCGGACCATGCACTCGTACGAATCGTCGAGTGTGTCCAGGGTGTCGTCCAGGTGGAGGCGGTGTGCGAGCCGATGTTCGACTACGGCCGCTCTCCGGGGCAATGGGAGATGCTTGGGGATGGCTGGCACACGGCGCAGGCGGTCGACCACGACCTGAAGATCGGCCTGACCTCCGATCTGCGGGTCGGGATCGAGGGCAACCGCGTCAGGGCGCGTCATGCACTCAGCGAGGGCGAGCGGTGCTTCGTCGCGCTCAGCTACGCGCACGACCTCGACGGGCCCAAGACCCTCGAGGAGGCAGAGGCGCGACTGCAGACGACCGTTCACTTCTGGCGCAACTGGCTCGCCTCGGGACGCTTCCCCGATCACCGCTGGCGACGACACCTCCAGCGCTCGGCGCTGACCCTCAAGGGCCTCACGTACAGCCCGACGGGCGCGACGGTCGCCGCCGCGACGACCTCTCTGCCCGAGACCCTGGGCGGCGAGCGTAATTGGGACTACCGATACTGCTGGATGCGCGACGCCACGTTCACCCTGTGGGCGATGCACGCCCTCGGCTTCGACTGGGAGGCCGACGACTTCATGCAATTCGTCTCCGACCTCGAACGTGACGAGGACGGTGGGCTGCAGATCATGTACGGGGTCGGCGGGGAGCGGGACCTGACCGAACGCGAGCTCGGGCATCTGACCGGGTACGAGGACTCGGTCCCGGTCAGAATCGGCAACGGAGCGTTCGTCCAGCGCCAGAACGACGTGTTCGGCGCGGTGCTGGACTCGGTCTACGTCCACACCAAGGTCGGAGGCCACCTCCCGCAGCGCCTATGGCCGGTGCTCAAGGATCAGGTCGCCTGCGCGATCGCGGTCTGGGAGCAGCCCGACCAGGGGATCTGGGAGGCGCGCGGGGAGCCCAAGCACTACGTCTCCTCGAAGCTGATGTGCTGGGTGGCAGTCGATCGCGGGATGCGATTGGCGCGACGCCAGGGTGAGGCCGAGCTCGCCGAGGAGTGGGGGGCGGTCGCGGATCGGATTCGACAGGATCTGCTGACCAGGGGCGTGAGCGAGCGAGGCGTGTTTCGCCAGCACTACGACACCGATGCGCTCGATGCCTCGACGCTGCTGATCCCGCTGCTGCGGTTCCTGGGTCCGGAGGACGAGCGGGTGCGGGCGACCGTGCTGGCGATCGCCGACGAGCTGCAGGTCAACGGCTTCGTGCTCCGCTACCGCACCGATGAGACGGATGACGGGCTGTCCGGAAGCGAGGGAACCTTCCTGATCTGCTCGTTCTGGCTCGTCTCGGCGCTGGTCGAGATCGGCGAACTCGAGCGAGGGGCGGTGTTGTGCGAGCGGTTGCTATCGAACGTTTCGCCGCTGCTGCTCTTCGCCGAGGAGCTCGACCCGGTGACCGGACGCCACCTCGGCAACTACCCGCAGGCGTTCACGCACCTCGCGCTGATCAACGCCGTGCTGCATGTGATCAGCGCAGAGCGCGCAGCCGGCTGATCAGCGCTCGCGCACCCGGCGGCGGGCGAGGAGCGCCAGGACGAGGAGACCGACCGCAAGCACGAGCTTGCCGAGGACTGAGCTGACGGCCCCCCAGGCGGCGCCGGAGACGAGCCCGATCAGCACGAACACCAGCGCCCAGATCCCGCAGCCGAGCGTGGTCAGGAGGATGAAGCTGCCCAGCGGCAGCCGACGAGCACCGGCCGGCAACGAGACGAACGTCCGGGCCAGCGGCAGCAACCGCGCGATGAACACCGCCCGCATGCCCTGGTCGTCAAGCAGACGCTCGCTGCGCGCGAGCACGGCGTCGCCGCCCGGGACTTTGGTCAGCAGGCGGCTCGCCCCGACTCCGTAGGCGATCAAGGAGCCGGCGAGGTTTCCGGCCGTCGCCGCCAGAACCGCGAGCGGGAGGCTCATCCGGTGCTGGCTGACCGCGAAGCCGGAGAACAGCAGCGTGACTTCGCTCGGCACCGGTACGCAGGCGCTCTCGGGGACCATCAGCAGGAAGACGCCGAGCGGCCCGAGGTTCTGGATCAGCTCGGTCAAGGCCGATGGCGTCCGTGCTTCGGGCCCTTTGGCGGGTGCTGCTTGCGATCCGCTCCCCGGCCGGAGGGGCCCTTGCCGTTGGGCTTGGGCTTGCGAGGCGGTGGGACGCCTGGGGCCGGCGGACGTGGTCGCCGGTAGCCGAGCGCCGCCTGCACACTCGACGGGCGCCACATCGCGCCGCCACGCGGCGTCGGCACCCGATCCGCGTTCAGACGCTCGGCGATCGCCAGCAGGCTGAGGCCGGTCTCGCGCAGCGCTCCGATACGCTCCGCCAGCGCGGGCGAGTCCGTGGCGAGGCCCGGGCGGCCGGGCGGGCGTCGCTGGTCCGCGGGCTCGCGGCTCCAGCGTTCGATCTCGCGCAGCAGAGCGACGGTTTGGGCGCCGCTGCCCCCGTGCGTGTCGAGTGGCACGTCGCCGGCCAGCAGCGTCGCGTCGGCGTCGCCGAGCCAGTCGATCAGGCGCACGAGCTCGCCCAGCGACGCGGCCACGGCACCGAGCCGCTGGACGTAAAGGGTGTCCGCGGGGCCCGAGGCGACCGACTCGAGCGCGGCGGCGAGCGCCGGGCGATCGGCATCCAGCTCGTCGATGTAGGTGGCGACGATCGTCAGCTCGCGGGGCGCCCGGAGGTCGAGCTCGGGCTCGCCGAGCGGGCGGAGATAGGCGACTGCAGTGCGAGACATCCGCGCCCACTATACGCAAAAAGTTTGCGTACGACGGGAGGCCGCGACGCGCCGCGCGCGACACGCCGTGCCCGGATCCGGCGGCGGCCGCAGCTAGCGGATGATCCGCTCCGAGCGTGCCGCCTCGACCATGCTGCGAAGCGTCTCGCGGGCGTCGTGCCGCGGGCGCCAGCGGAGCTCACGGCGCGCCTTCGCCGTGTCCATCAGGACTGAGGTGCGGAGCGTCTCGATCCACTGGGCCTCGGCGGGGACGAACGGAAGCCGGGCGACGGCCTCCGCGGCCGCGCCAACCGCCAGATCGGGGATCGGAATGCTGTACCACCCGAGCGCGTCGGCCAGGTCGGACGTGGTCAGCTCGCCGGACGCGGCAAGGTTGTAGACGCCGGGGGCGCCCCGGCCGAGCACCGCGGCTCGGATCGCGGTCGCAACGTCGTCGTGGTGGACGAGCTGGAACGGCACCCCGGCGTCGGGGATCACCGGCTTTAGCACCGGCAGCAGCTCGAGCGCCCGCAGGACCGGCCCCGGCATCTTCTCCGACAACGAGACGTAGGGGATCGTCTCGACCATCGTCAGCGCGTCCGGGCCGGCAACGATGCAGGGCCGGAACAGATAGGCCTGGGTGCCCGACCCCTCCAGCGTCTCCTCGAGCACGCGTTCGAGCTCGGCCTTCTGCGCCGAGTAGTAGTGACGCTCGGTTCCCCGCGGCGGCACATCCTCGGTCAGCAGCGCAGGATTGTCGGAGTGAAATCCGTAGGCGGCGACCGAGGAGGCATATACGAGGCGCTTGACCTTCGCCGCCGCGGCGGCTTCGAACACGTTCCGGGAGCCCTCGAGGTTCACCTTGCGCGTCTCATCGAGTCCGCCGAGGATCAGGAAGGCCAGATGGACGACGACGTCGGCGCCCTTCAGCAGCTCGGCCACGGCGTCCGCGTCCAGCACGTCCGCCTGCCGGTACTCCGTCCTCTTCAGCCCCGAGGCGGCTGGGTCGAACGGACGCCGCGCCATCGCCACGATCTTCTTGACCGAGCGGCTGCGTTCGAGCGAGCGCAGCAGCGAGCGCCCGATGTCGCCTGTCGGCCCGGTCACCGCGACGGTCAACCCGCCGCCGGAGGTGGTAGACCTGCCGGCCATCAGCGAGCGCTCACGGCGGCGAGTCTATGGCCCGCGTGAACGCAAGCGCAAGCTGTGGAGGGTCATCGGATGCCCGCACAGGAGATGGTCTCGGCGGCGCATGGCATCGACCTACAATTCAGGCCGAGATGCCGATCTCCCGAGACCAGGCCCGCACAATCATCAACGCAGCGCAGGCCCATGCTCAGACACTGGGGATCGCTGTGACCGTTGCCGTCGTCGACGAAGGCGGGCTGGTCAAGGCGCTGGACCGAATGGATGGCGCGCCGCCGCTCAGTTCACAGATCGCTGAGGCCAAGGCGCAAGGAGCTGCCGTCTGGCACCGAGATGGGCACGTGCTGGCGGAGGTGGCGCAGCAACGCCCGGCGTTCGTCTCCGCGGTCAGCCAGATGACTCGCCTCCCCTTGATCGCCGCAGCCGGCTCGATCGTCGTCAGAGACGGCGATGGGTCGGTCGTGGGTGCCGTAGGCGTCAGCGGCGGGACGCCCGACGAGGATCGGTCATGCTGCGAGGCCGGCATCGAAGCTCTCAGCGGCTGAACGCGGCGACCCCGGGGTTGCGATCGAGCGGGTAGGTTGACCGGTATGTCCGAACGGCAGCTTCCTCGCCCCTCCAACCGCGTACTCGTCCTGTTCGGGGCGACCGGCGATCTCGCGGCGCGCAAGCTGTTTCCCGGCTTCTTTCATCTCTACCGGGAGCGGCTGATGCCCGTGGACTTTCGGATCATCGGCTCGGGCCGGCACTCCCCCGGGTCCGATGACGAGTTCCGCGAGCATGTCCGCCACGCGTTGGAGGAGCACGGTCGAATGCAGCTCGGAGAGCACTGGGACGAGTTCGCCAGGCGGCTGCGCTTCGTCGTCTCCAGCGCCGACGACGGCTCAGACCTCGCGCAGGCAGTCAACGACGCCGAGTCGGAGGTCAGCGCCGAGGGCGAGCGCCTGGTCTACCTGTCGGTGCCCCCGGGGGCGATGCAGTCGATGGTCGGCATGCTCGGCGACACCGGCATCGGCGAGCACTGCTCACTGGTGGTGGAAAAGCCCTTCGGCCACGACGTAGCCTCGGCGCGCGAGCTCAACGCCGCGCTGCACGAGGTGCTGCCCGAGGAGTCGATCTACCGGATCGACCACTTCCTGGGCAAGGAGGCCGCCCAGAACATCCTGGTGGCGCGCTTTGCCAACGGCATTCTCGAGCCGGTGTGGAACCGCAACCACGTCGCCTATGTCCAGATCGATGTGCCCGAGGAGCTCGACATCCAGGGCCGGGCGGCCTTCTATGAGGAGACCGGGGCGTTTCGCGACATGGTCGTCACGCACCTCATGCAGATCCTGGGGATCGTCGCCCTGGAGCCGCCATCGCACATCGACGCCGACTCGCTGCACATCGAGCGCACCAAGGTGTTCGCCGGGATCCGACCGCTGAATCCCGAGCGGGTCGTCTTCGGCCAGTACAACGGCTACCGCGACGAGCAGGGCGTCGCCGGCGACTCCCGGGTGGAGACCTTCGCGGCCGCCGAGGTCTACGTCGACACGTGGCGCTGGAGCGGCGTCCCGTTCTACCTGCGAACCGGCAAGGCGATGGCGCAGGGACGGCGGACCGTGACGATCGGCTTCTCCGAGGCGCCGCTGCGGATGTTCCCCAACCACGGTCCCGACAAGAAGGCCGTCCGGCCGAGCGAGCTCGTCTTCGAGCTGTCCGACGACCCGAGGGTGCGCATCGAGGTGGAGGCCAAGGTGCCGGGGCCCGAGATCGAGATCGGACGGGTGGCCCTCACCCTCGACGTCGACGCGGCATTCGATGGCGCTGACGGTCTCGAGGCCTACGAGCGCCTTCTGCACGACGTCATGCTGCGCGAGCGGCTGCTGTTCACCCGCGCCGAGCAGATCGAGCGGCTGTGGGAGGTGTGTGCCCCGGTGATCGAGAACCGGCCCGAGCCCCAGCCATACGAGAAGGGCTCATGGGGGCCGCCCGCGGCCCTGGAGCTGCCCGGGCAGATCCGCTGGCGCCTGCCCGACGGCGATGGCGGCTGAGCGCTCGCCGGGCGCCACGCCGCTCCCAAGACGATGACGGCCCGCGAGCTGCGTGATCTCTGCCTCTCGTTTCTGGGAACCGAGGAAACATTCCCGTTTGGCCCAGAGACGTCGGTGTTCAAGGTCGCCGGCAAGATGTTCGCGCTGTCCCGGCTCAGCGAGCCCCAGCTGCGCGTCAGCCTCAAGTGCGAGCCTGAGCTCGCCCAGGCGCTACGCGAGGTGCACGGGGCCGTGATCCCGGGATATCACCTGAACAAACGTCATTGGAACACGGTGATCATCGACGGCTCGCTCCCGGACAGAATGATCGGCGACATGGTCGAGGATTCCTATGACCTTGTCGTCAGCCAGCTACCGAAGGTGCGCCGACCGGTTCAGCCGGGTGCTCGGACGGAGTGAGCCGGCGGTCTAACCAGCCCTACCGTCAGTCGTCGTAGCCCGGCTCGCCGGGGAGCACGATTCGCGCGGTCTCGCCTTGCCCAAGTACCCGGGGCTGGACCGGCCGGATCTCGCGTTCGCGCGCGTGGTCCAGCAGCGACTGCACCGAGTCGAACGACGAGAGCTGATGTAAGTGCTTGATCGTCGGGAAGACGAGCATGATCTCCCCAGCGTCCCCGGCCTCGAGCGCCTGCTGCGGCGTGTACCAGCGGGCCTCGACGACCTCCGCTCCATCGACCTCCGGAGTTTGGCCGGCCGGCATCGCTGCGACGAAGAACCAGGTGTCGAATCGGATCTCCACCTCAGCCGGCGTGATCCAGCGCGAGAACGGCAGCAGCGTGCCGGGCCCGGGCAGCGTCACACCCGCCTCCTCGACCAGCTCCCGGATCGCCGCGGCGCGAAGCGCCTCCTGACCTTCGCCCTCGCCGCGCTTGACCGCGCCGCCGGGGAACACCCATGCGCCGCCCATGAAGCGCGACGCGGGATTGCGCTTGACGAGCAGCACCTCGAGCGAGTCGCCTCCACCGCGCATCAGGATCACGGTGGCAGCGAGGCGCGGTGTCGTCTCGGGGCCGGCGTTGCGCAGCTGTCCGGGCTCTCCTATCACGCCTGACATGCCGCGACCCTAGCTGGTCCTGCCAGATCCAACGCGTGCCGCCGGCGCGGCGCGGCAGGCTCGCGACGCCCCCTGCTCGTCCGTCGCCACCCCGCTACCCTTCCGCGCGTGAAATACATGTGCGAGTCATGCGGGTTCATCTACGACCCTGAGGACGGCGATCCAGACGGCGGCATCCCGCCCGGGACGGCGTTCGAGGACATTCCCGACACCTGGTTCTGTCCGGTCTGCGGCGCGCGCAAGCGGGACTTCTCGCCCTACGACGAATGACGCCCTTCGCCGGCGGTCCTACGCCGCGCTGCGGAGCCGAGCGAAGCTGGATTCCGCGATCGCCGAGGCGGTGATGGCGACCAGACGGCGCAGATCGGCGTCGGAGATCGCCAGCGCGGGCATCAGCACGACGACGTCGCCGAGCGGACGGACGATCGCGCCGCGACGGCGCGCGGCGAGCGTCACCTGATGCCCGAGCCGCTCCTCGTGCGGGCGCGGCACCAGCTCGATCCCGACCATCAGCCCACGCTGGCGCACCTCCGCGACGCCGGGAAGCGGCGCGATGCGATGGCTCAGCAGCCGTTTCATGAGCTCGATCTTCGGCGCGAGGCGCTCGATCGTACGCTCGCGCTCGAAAGTCTCGAGCGTGGCGATTGCCGCCGCGCAGGCGAGCGGGTTGCCCGTATAGGTGTGCCCGTGAAAGAAGGTCTTGAATTCGTCCGAGCGCCCGAGGAAACCCTCGTACACGCGCTCCGTTGTCAGCGTCGCCGCGAGCGGCAGGTACCCGCCGGTCAAGCCCTTGCCCACGCACATCAGGTCGGGGGTCACCTGCTCGTGATCACAGGCGAACATTCGCCCGGTGCGGCCAAAGCCGGTCGCCACCTCGTCGCAGATCAGCAGCACACCGTGCTCGTCGCAGAGCTCGCGCACCCGACGTAGATATCCGGGAGGCTGCATCAGCATCCCGGCGGCGCCCTGCACGAGCGGCTCGACGATCACGGCCGCGATCCGCTGGCCGTGATCGGTCAGCAGCTGGTCGAGATGATCGGCGTCGCCCGCCCGGGCCTGCCACGTATCGAACAGCAGCGGGCGGTAGGACGAGTGGAAGATCTCCATGCCTCCGACCGAGACCGCCCCGAGCGTGTCGCCGTGGTAGGCGTTCTCCAGGCAGATGAAGTCCGTGCGCTGGCGCTCGCCTCGCTGCGCCCACCACTGGAAGGCCATCTTCAGCGCGACCTCGACGGCGCTCGAGCCGCTGTCGGAATAGAACACTCGCTGGAGGCGGTCAGGCGCGATAGCCACGAGCCGCTGGGCAAGCCGGATCGCAGGCTCGTGCGAGAGGCCGAGCATCGTCGAATGCGAGACGCGGTCGAGCTGCTCCCGGATGGCGGCGTCGATCGCCGGGTGCCGGTGGCCGTGGACGTTGCACCACAACGACGAGACTCCGTCGATGTAGACGTTCCCGTCGGTGTCGACCAGGTTCGTGCCCTCGGCACGATCGACCACGATCGGTGGCTCCTCCTCGCACCAACCTTGCTGCTGAGTGAACGGATGCCACACGTGTCTGTGGTCGATCGCGGCGAGCTCAGCGGTGCTGGTCACGAGCAGAACCTATTCCCGTGAGCGGTCGGAACCGCGCAGGACGCCGGCAGCGCGATCTGCCGCCTCAGCGCAGCCAGCGATCGAGCGGAAGCTGGGCCGCTGCCTCGGCGAGCAGCCGCGGCTCCGGGGCGGCGACCCGCCCGAGCGTTCCCACCTCAACATCGCCCAGGCGGGCGATCGTAAGGTGGTTCGAGCGTTCGATCTCGTCGGGGCGCTCGGGCCATGGCGTCAGTACCACGCCGGCGACCTCGAGCCCGGCGTAACGGGCTGACTCGATCGTCAACAGCGTGTGGTTGATCGTGCCGAGCCCGGGTCGGGCGACGATCACGATTGGGAGGCCGAGTTCTCGGGCGAGATCACGCAGCAAAAACGCTTCGTCGAGCGGCACGAGCAGGCCGCCGACGCCTTCGATCACGCACACCTCCGTTGCTCCGGCGGCCGCCAGCGTGGCCTGGCGCAGCGCAGCGAGTCCGAGTGGACGCCCGGCGAGCTCGGCAGCCAGATGAGGTGAGACCGCAGGCCCGAAGCCGGACACGATCACGTCCTCCGGGGCGCGTCCGGAGACGGCGGCGAGCAGCTCGTGGTCCGCCGGCCAGCCCGAGGCGGCAGGCTCGTCGAGTCCGGTGATGACCGGCTTCAGCGCCGAAGCCTCGACCCCGCGCTCACGAAGGCTGGCGACGATCGCCGCCGCGAGTACGGTCTTGCCGACGCCGGTGTCGGTGCCGGTGACGAAGCAGCCGCGCAAGCTGGCGATTATGCGGCGCGCCGAAGGCGCTCGGCCGCCTCGAAGTCGAACACCCCAGCCGGTGCAGGCGCGATCGGCTCGAGCC
>DATCNP010000106.1:0-3049 GCA_036565205.1 Solirubrobacteraceae bacterium
GCGTCGGCACGGCCGCAATCCAGCTCGGCGTCGCGGCCGGTGCGCGGGTTACCGCGACGGTGCGAAACCCCGACGCGCGTGCGACGGTCGCCGCCTTCGGTGCCGAGGTGATCGAGCCCGACGGATTCGCCGATCACGGCCCGTTCGACGTGATCCTCGAGCTCGTCGGCGCCCCGAACCTCGGCCCGAACCTGGAAGCGCTCGCGACCGGCGGCCGGATCACCGTGATCGGGATCAGCGCCGGCGCCACGGGCGAGCTCAACCTCGGCGCGCTGATGGGCAAGCGCGCCCGGATCCACGGCTCGATGCTCCGCGCTCGTCCACTCGAGGAGAAGGCGATGACCGCACGCGCGTTCGAGCGCTCGGTAGTGCCGCTGCTCGAGTCGGGCGCGGTCCGCGTTGCGATCGCGGAGACGTTCCCGCTCGAGCGGGCGGTCGAGGCCTACGACCGGTTCGCCGCCGGGGGCAAGATCGGCAAGATCGTGCTGGTGATGGACTAGGAGTCGGGGGGGCGGTCCGGGCTCGCCCCGGAACTCGCCGGTAAAGCGCGTATTCCGGAGCACGCGTGCACGCGAACCGAGGGGGTGGCTCCAGACCCCGCGGATTTCGCGTACTTCAGGCCAACCGCCAGTGGTCGGGGTGTCGCGTGCTCCAAAACGCGCGTTTTGGCCCCCGGCCGCCCGCCTCGCCCGGGCGCCCCGCCGCCGCCCCTAGTACGGAGGCAGATCCGCCCACCACTGGCCGAGCACCCGGAACGCCGACCAGAATTCGCGCTTGGCCGTCTCCTCGTCCAGCGCCTCGTCGATGTTCGGTACGTAGAGCGCCTCGATCATCGGGCTCAGGCGCTGGAGCTCACCGGTCTCGGGCTCCAGCTCGCGGGCCAGGGGCAGCTCGAGCTCGTTGAGCACCCCCAGCGCGTCGGCGCCCATCACTACGACGATTTTCGGCTGCACGATCGCGATCTCCTCGGCGACCCGGGCGATGCATGCCGGATCGGCCATCACCGGGTCGATCACCGGGCACTTGACGCACAGCGTCCCGTAGACCGCCAGCGGGTCGATCGAAAGCCGCTTGAGCGACTTCATCAGCGCGTTGCCGGTGCGGCCGTAGAACGCGACCCCCTCCTCGACCTCCGAGGGGCGGGCAGAGTGCTTGAGCATGAAGATGTCGGCCTGGGGGTGGCCCGAGCCGAGCACCGGCATCAGCTGTCCCCGAGGGCAGTCCGGGCATTCCTGGACCCGGCGCGCGAATGTGTTCAGCTCGCGGATCGCGCGCTCGAGGTACTTCTCCTTGATCTCGTCGTCCGTCGCCGGCATCCCGGGTGGATTGGACGGCCGGCGTGCATGTCCTTGCGAGTGCATCAGGACTTGCGGCCCGTCACGCGCCGAACGCGACGGTCGCGCGAGGCTCTGCGGGCCGATTCGGGCATTGCTTTGGTCTGCAGGAACTTGAGCGCCTGGACGTAGAGCAGGCTCGCGGGATTGCGGATGATGTCGGCGTCGCGCAGCGACTCGAGGAACTCCTCGGGACCGTCGAAGTCCCGCATCCGGATCCGTACCGAGCCGAGGCCCTGGGGCACGTGGGCGTCCGATCCCGCCCCGGCCGGGATCCGGTACTTGGCCGCGAAGCGGACCGCCTCCTCGTTGAACTCCGAGATCGCGACCCGCGGGTTGAAGACCTCGATCGCGTCGACGTCGTCGATCACGTCGAGCAGGTGCTCGTAGTCGGGCACCGAGTGCATCCGATCGAACGGATGGGGGACGTAGACCAGCCCTCCCTGGCGCTTGATCTCGCCGATCGTCTCCTGGAGCGTCATCCCGCGCGTGATCTTGTCCTCGATGAAGAGCCCGATCACCTCGCCCTGGTCGGCGGTCTTGACCTCCTCGGCGACGATCACCGTCAGCTCGGCCGGGGCCTTGGCACGAGCGTCCAGCGCACCCGAGATCTCGTTGTGGTCGGTGATCGCGATCGCCCCGAGCCCTCGCGAACGCGCCTGCGCCAGCAGCACCTCGACGGGCGTGGCGCAGTCGTAGGAGTGGTCGGTGTGCATGTGCAGATCGACGTCGATCAGCTCCCGGGAGGAGAGCCGTGCCCGAACGCGGCCGTTCCCTCGGCCATCGCGACGGCGTGAGGCGAGCTCCACATACACCTGCTCGAGCTCCTTCGCCACTCTCGGCCAGCCCAGCTTCGCGCGCAGCTTCTCGCCCGCCGCTCGACCCTGCGAGCGCTGCCCGGGCTGCCTCACGAGCCGCGTCAGGTGGGCGGCGAGCGTCTCCACGTCCTCGGGTTCGAACGCGAACCCCCGGTCGCCCTCGGCCAGCAGCTCCGCATACACCGGCAGTCGCGAGGCGACCGGGACGACTCCCGCCGCGAGCGCGCGCAGCAGCGTGTCCGGCGTCGGCCTGACCCCGTCGGAGCCCAGCACGACCACGTCGGCGCCCGCGAGCGCCTCCATCTCCGAGAGCTCCCTTGCATCCACGAACGACACCCGTTCGCGCAGCGCCCGTCCCAGCGCCGCCGGAGGGCCCAGCGGCCGCGGCGACCACACCGTCAGATGCCAGTCGGCCTCCGCCGGCACCCCGCGCAACGCCCGCAGAAGCAGCCGCAGCGCAGCGCGCTCCTCGGTGGCGATCATCAGCAGCTCCGCCCGGTCATCGGATCGCTCGCGCGGCGGCGCCACGTCGGCGCCGGGTGTGATCACCCGGTACACGCCGGGGAAGTAGTGCGCCATCAGGCTCCGCGTGGCTGCGTAGCTCGCCACGCGGGCATCGAGCCGCGCGAACAGTCGCCGCGACAACGGCCCGGTCAGCTGGGTCGAGAGGATCCGCTCGGTCGGGGCGTGAAAGCTCCCCACGTTGAGCGCCCGCGAGTGGCGCAGGGCAACGCTCGAGGCGCTCGGCGCGAACGGCTCGTGCACGTTGACGATGTCGAGCGGCACGGCCGCGAATGCCTCCTCGATCGTGCGCGCGACGTCGACGGGCAGCGATGCGGCACGGCGTCGCGCGGGCGAGAACGGGAGCACTTCGCCAACTCCCAGCACGAGCGGCTC
>DATCNP010000107.1:0-1731 GCA_036565205.1 Solirubrobacteraceae bacterium
CAGCTCCTCCGCGTCCTCGAGCGCGGCAAGCTCATCCAGCGGCGCCTTGTCGTCCCACAACACGGCGGGAAGCGTAAGCCGGATGGAATGCCCCCGGGGCCGTGGACACTTGATCGCTTGGGTCTGTCCGACCCGGCTGGAAGGGTGTGGTGTCCATGCCAAGGACGCGTCCGCCGTATCCCGAGGAGTTCCGTCGTGAGACGGTCGAGCTGGTCCGTCAGGGCCGCTCGATCTCGGATGTCGCGAAGTCGCTCGGGGTCTCGCATCAGACGCTGCGTAACTGGTGCAAGCAGATCGATGTCGATCAGGGTCGCCGTGAGGGCGTGACGTCGGATGAGAAGGAGGAGCTCAAGCAGCTGCGCCGTCGCGTGCGGGTCCTCGAGCAGGAGCGCGAGATCCTAAAAAGGGCGGCGGCCTTCTTCGCCAAGGAGGGAAACGAGATCCGATAGTGGTGTTCCGGTTCATCGACGCGGAGAAGGGCAACTTCGACGTCGCGGTGATGTGCCGGGTGCTGGGCGTGTCGCGCTCGGGCTATTACGCCTGGGCGCGGCGTCCGCCGTCCGAGCGGACGCTCGCCAACGCGACGCTGGTCGAGGAGATCAGGCGTGTGCACGCCGAGAGCGACGGGACCTACGGGTCCCGTCGCGTGCACGCCGAGCTGCGCCGCGAGGGCCATGAGGTCAACCACAAGCGGATCGAGCGGCTGATGCGCGTGGAGCGCATTCAGGGCGCGTACGTGCGTGCCAAGCGCCGCCGCAACGCCGACTGCGCGCTCGGGGTCGACGGGGTGAAGGTGTGGCCGGATCTGGTCAAGCGCGACTTCCAGCCGACCGGTCCGAACGAGCTGTGGTGCTCGGACCTCAAGCAGATCCCGACCGGCGAGGGAGTTCTGCATCTCGCCTCGGTGCTGGACTGCTTCTCCCGCCGGATCGTGGGGTGGGCGATGGGGGCGGTCGCCGACGCGCCGCTCGTCGCCTGCGCGCTCGAGATGGCCGTCGCCCAGCGCCGGCCCGGCGAGGGGATCATCCACCACGCAGACCGTGGCTGTCAGTACACGGCGGTCACGTTCGGCTCGGCGTGCCGCGCGCACGGAATCACGCAGTCCAACAGCCGCAAGGGCAGCCCGCACGACAACGCCGCCAAGGAATCGTTCTTCGCCTCGCTGGAGAAGGAGCGGCTGCGCCGGCGGACGTTCGCCACCCACGAGCAGGCGCGCAGCTCGGTCTTCCAGTACATCGAGGAGTTCTACAACCGGCGACGGTTGCACTCCACGCTCGGGTATCGCTCCCCCGACGAGATCGAGCGCGACCATCACCTCACGCTCGTCGTCGCCGAGGCCGTCTGAGAAGGGGTGCCCTCCCCGCCGCGGGGGGTTCCGGCGGGCGCGCCGCGCGCGGGTACGCAGCTCCGCTCGCCCCTCGGGGCTCGCTGCGCTGCGAACCCGCGCGCGCTCCCCCCGAACGCTGTCCCCAGCCACCGCTACCGTCATCCGTCCGGGCGCTGTCCTACTCTGACACGGTCAACTCAGAACGTGTCCACGGAACGGGGGGCGGTCCACCTGCAGAGCCAGAAGGCGCTCGCGGGCAAGATCGAGACGCTGCTGCTCGAGCAGACGCCGCTGATCATCCCCTACTGGATCGACGGCCTGACGGCGACCACCAAGTCGGTGCAGGGCGTCAACCCGACGGGGATCGCGCAGGTCTTCCTGGGGCAGGCGTCCAAGGGCTAGCG
>DATCNP010000108.1:0-6389 GCA_036565205.1 Solirubrobacteraceae bacterium
TCCAATACCCGCGCGAGGACGAAAGCGAGTCTCGACCCGCGTGTGGCCGCGCACCTGCTCGTCGCCCAGATCCGGGCCCCGGTCGTACGCTCGGAATGTCGCCGGAGCACTCGTGCGGCCTCGAGTCCATGGATGGGTCCCTGCGTGGCAACGCGAGAGCCGGGGCACAGCGAGCGTACGGATGGAGAGGAAGCGTCGTCGGGACGTGGAGAGTCGCTGCGGGACGCGGCGATGAGTTCGGCGTGGCGCGACAGTCTTAACCTGCGGGCGTCGACCGGCGGCCGCCGACGATCTACGACTGCCGCCCACGCCGACGCGACGAGCGCCAAAGGAGGTACCGATGCTCGACTACAGGATTGGGACCCGTGAGGAATGGCAGGCGGCTCGCAACGAACTTGCGAAGGTCGAGGCCGAGCATGCCAAGCTCGGTCAGAGGGTGACCGAGCAGCGTCGTCAGCTTCCCTGGGTTCCGGTGGAGAAGGAGTACCAGTTCGACACCGACGACGGGAAGAAGACGCTCGCCGAGCTCTTCGAAGGCCGCTCACAACTCCTTGCCTACAACATCATGTTCGGCCCTGATTACGAGGTCGGGGCCTGCCCCGGCTGCACCAACCTTGGGGACGGCGTCGACGGCGGGCTCATCCACCTGAACCACCGCGACGTGACGTTGATCTGCTTCTCGCGGGCGCCGATCGAGCGCCTCGTCGCCTACCAGCAGCGGATGGGCTGGCAGTTCCCCTACGTCTCCACCTACGAGACCGACTTCCCGTTCGACTTCGGCCTTGCGATGACCGAGGGGCAGGCACAGCAGATCCCCGAGGTGAAGGCGATGATCGACAGCCCGCCGGGCTGGCTCGAGGAGTCGTCGCACCAGATCGGCGCGGATCTCAAGGACGGCTTGCGTGAGGGGCCCGGCTGGATCACGTTCGCGCGCGAGAACGGGACCGTTTACCACACCTACACGGTGATGGCGCCCGACCCGTTCGTCGCTCCGTACCACAACTTCCTACTCGAGCGCACGCCGAAGGCCCAGCCCGAGGAGCCTCGCACCTGGCGCAAGGACGAGTACCCGGACTGATCGCGCAAGGCGCCGGCATGGACGACGATTGCTTTCGCCGCGCAGCTTGCGGGCACCGGACGAGCGGGATGGACGGATCCGCTCGCGCTCGATGAGGTCCAAGCCGCACCATCCGCAGCTCGGCGTAAGCGCAACCTCGAGACGTTTCGGGATCGCCACGGCGCACATTCTTCACCCAACGCGCGCGATCAGACAGGACTGGCAGGCTCAGCTCATCCTCCGGTATCGCCAAACGCAGAGCGGAACGAAGACGGCCAATAGCCCGGCGATCCAAGCCGCCGTTCCTCCGAGAGAGTTCGGCACGCCACCCTGGAGTGCAAAGGACCGCGCGGTGTTCGCCGTGAGCGTGACGGGGCTTACGTTCGCGATGGCCTGCAGCCAGTGCGGCATGCTGGAGACCGGAACGAACACGGAGCTCGCGAAGACGAGCGGGAAGATGACCACGAACCCCGCCGACTGCGCCGCCTCGGCGCCACGAACGGTCAGCGCGACGAACGCGAAGATCCAGCTCAGCGCAAAGCCGAACGCGCTGACGACGGCCACGGAGGCGAGCGCTCGCGGCAGCCCGGCATGGAAGCGAAAGCCGATCAGGTAGCCCACGGCGATCATCAGCGCGATGATCAGGACGTTGCGGACGAGGTCGGCCACGGTGCGCCCGATCAGTACCGCCGAGCGCGTCATCGGCATCGAGCGGAACCGATCGACCACCCCTCGCTCCAGGTCCTCGGAGAGGCCGACCGCCGTCTGGGTCGCACGGAAGGCCACCGACTGCACGAAGATGCCGGGCAGTAGGAAGTCGATGTATTTGACTCCGTGCAGGGAACCGCGAACCGCGCCGCCGAACACGTACGCGAACAGCAGCACGAACATGATCGGCTGGATCGTCGAAAAGATCAGCAGCTGCGGCTGGCGGACGAAGTGGCGCAGATTCCGGCCCGTGACGATGCGCGCATCCGTCACGACAGAGCGCAGCCCCTGCAGCGACGGACGGTGCGACGGCAGGAACCGCCTCGCGCCACGGTCGGCTGCGCTCGCCAGGCGCGGTGTCGCCGGCGCGCGGCCCGCCCTTGCGGACGCCTCCGCGCCGGCGCCGTCCTCGCGCGGCGGCGCGCCCGTGAGCTGCAGGAACACGTCGTCGAGCGTCGGCCGGCGCAGCCCGAGGTCGCTCACGCCGATCCCTGCGGCACGGAGCGCCGCGGCGGCATCCTCGATCAGCTCAAGGCCATCCCGCGGCGCGGGAAGCGTGAGCCGGTCGAGGCGCTCTCCCGGCTCTGGATCGCCGCAGCCGATCCGGGCGAGCACCGACTGCGCCTCGTCGCGACTGGCGGCGCTGGTCAGCTCGACCTCGAGGATCTGCCCACCGACGCGATCCTTGAGCTCGTTGCCTGTGCCCTGGGCGATCACCCGCCCGTGGTCGATGACCGCGATCCGGTCGGCGAGCTGGTCGGCCTCCTCGAGGTACTGGGTCGTAAGCAGGAGCGTGGTCCCCTCCCGGACGAGCTCTCGCACGATCGCCCAGATCTCGTTACGGCTGCGGGGATCAAGGCCGGTCGTGGGCTCGTCGAGAAACAGGATCCGTGGACGCGTCAGCAAGCTCGACGCGAGGTCGAGCCGCCGGCGCATCCCTCCGGAGTAGGTGCGTGCCGGCCGGTCGGCGGCGTCGGCGAGTTCGAAGCGATCCAGCAGCTCGCTGGTCCGCTGGCGGGCCGCGTCCGGCGAGAGGTCGAACAGGCGGCCGAACATCTGGAGGTTCTCACGTCCGGTCAGGATCTCATCGATAGCAGCGAACTGGCCGGTCAGACCGAGCAGCTCGCGGACCGCGGCGGCCTCGTGCACCACATCACGCCCGAAGATCTGAGCGTGCCCTGCGTCTGGCGTAAGCAAGGTCGCGAGCACTCGGACGAGCGTGGTCTTGCCGGCTCCGTTCGGCCCGAGCAGTCCGAACACAGTCCCCTCGGGCACGTCCAGGTCGACACCCGCGAGCGCAACCGTCGCGCCAAAGCGCTTAACCACACCCTCCACATAGACAGCGGAACCAGAGGAGTGGGCGCCAACCATGCCGAGCGACCATACTGCGCTCGTCCTTCGCTCAGCCGCCGTTGAGAAACGCTCTGACATGGTCGGCGAACAGTTCCGGGTACTGGTTGAGGAAGCCGTGATTTGCGTCCGGATAGACCCGGAGGTGGGCGTTTGGGAGTCGATCGGCGAGCAGCTGGCTGTTCTTGGTGTGCATCATCGTGTCGTTGTCGCCGATCGCCACGAAGGTTGGCTGGATGATCGCGGCCAGGCGGTCCAGCTTTGAGGCGTCGGGGATCCCCCAGGCGGTGATTGCCGCGAGTTGCGCGTCGCGGGTCGCCAGGTCGGTCGGTTCGTCCCGGTCGGCCTGTCGGCTTTGCGTCCGCCCGAGGTACGCCATGCCTTTGGCGCGGCTCTCCTCTGAGCCGGAGAAGAAGACGTTGAGCGCGTGTTCGGGCGTGATCTCATCCGCGCAGGCATGGAAGTACACGTCGTCAGACCAGCGGTGAATGTTCGGAGCGCCCCGCGCCGCGGTGCCGGCGAGCACGATCCGCCGGACCAGCCGCGGTCGCAGCAGCGCGAGCTCCTGGGAGATGTAGCCGCCGAGCGAGAAGCCGAGTAGATCGACCTGCGTGAGCCCGAGCGCATCAACGAACAGGAGAACGTCGCGGGCCATCTCGGTCACGTTGTCAGGCACGACCCCCGTAGAGGCGCCGACGCCGCGGTTGGCGAGCAGGATGACTGGCTGCCGGCACACCCCGGCGTGGGCGGCCCGTAACCGGTCCTGCTTGGGGTTGCGGACGGGCGTCGGTCCGGCGAGCCCCTGGGGGACTGCTCGGTCGGAGACGGCCGCGAGGGTGGGGCGGGCGAAGGTCCCGTGTCGGCATCCTTGCCCGATCGGGTTCCGTGTCTGCCAGCAACCTCATCGCGATCTGCTGATGGCTTCGGGCGTCGACTTCTGAGCGTTGTGATGGGTACCGCGTCCGCCACGACTACGCTTTTGGGGCTCGGCTTCGTGCTGGCGCTAGAGGCCGTGTGTCTGTTCCTGGGGCAGCGCCGGTTGTTCTGGTTGGCCGTCGACGCAACCGGATCTCGGCTGCTCGGCTATCTGCTGGCGATGCCGGGCACTGTGCTGCACGAGAGCGCGCACTACCTCGCCTGCGTGATCCTGCGAGTCCCGGCCGGTCGGCAGGTCCGCACCCGTGACGGGCGTCGTGCCCGCGTGCGGCTGTTCTACCCCCAACGTGACCCGGTGACGGGGTCGGTGATTCTCGGGATGGTTCCTCACGCCAAGACGGACCCGGTTCGCGGCGCGCTGATCGCGATCGCGCCGCTGCTGCTGGTGCCACCGCTGCTTGTGGCGATCGCACTGCTGATCGCCGACACGAGCGATCCCGCGCAGCTACGGCACGTGCTGCCCCAGTTGGCCACCGGGAAGCTGGTGCTGCTCGGATATCTGGCGTTCTCCTGCGGCCAGGCTGCGTTTCCGTCTTGCGGCGATCACGTCGGCGTGCTCGGCGCGCTCGCATTGACCGCGATCCTCGGCATTACCGTCGCCGTGATCCTCAGCAATGGTGGGCGAGCCGAGCTGACCACGGTCCTCCGCGACGCGTGCCTCTTGCTTGCCGTCCCGGCGATCGCGAGCGCGCTCAGCCTGCTCGTGCTCGGCACGATCGCACGCGCACGGCGCAGCACGTAGCTGCTAGGCGCTACCCGCCGACGGCTGATCTACGGCGGGGAGAGCGTCCTCCTGCGGCGGTAGATGGCCGGCGATCACGGAGCGGTCCGCTGGGCCGTCGTAGACCAGTTCGCCGTCGTGCAGGGCGATGCAACGGTCGCTGAGGTCGGCGACCTCGGCGCGGTGCGTCGAGACGATCACCGCGGCCCCTGAGGCTGAAGCGCTCCGCAGCAGCTCGACCAGCACGCTTCGACTTGGCGGGTCGAGGCCGTCGAACGGTTCGTCTGCGAGCAGCAGTGAGAACGGGCGGATGAATCCCATCGCGAGCGACGCCTTCTGGCGCATCCCGCGGCTGAACTGGGAGGGCAGCTTGTCCCCCCACGGCGCCAGCCCGAGCTGCTCGAGCAGTTCGGATGCGCGGCTTGCCCACCCCTCGGCGCCATGCATCCGTGCGATGTATTCGAGGTGCTCGTTGAGGCTCAGGTCCTGGTAGAAGACGGGTGTGTCAGGGACGAACGAGGTCCGGGCGCGCGCCGGCAGCGAGCCCGCTGGATCCCCGCAGATGTCCAGCGTGCCGTCTGAGGGCTCGACGAGTCCCGCGGCGATCGCCAGCAGCGTGGTCTTCCCCGCACCGTTCGCGCCGACGAGCGCGACAAGTTCACCGGGCCCTATCCGTAGGTCGAGCGGTCCGAGCGCGATCAGATCGTCGTACTTGCGTCGCAGGCGTCTTGCCCCGAGCACGGGCTCATTGGAAGCGCGGCGACGGGTCCGGGTCACGAGCTGACCCTCGATCCGATCCGGTGCCCGAGCCACGAATTCAAGCCCCAGCAGATCAGCAGCACGACGAGCTCGGATGGGACGCTCGCCGCGACAGCCGAGGTGCCGTGGCGCGCAGCGGCGCGGGCGAGGATCACCGGGCCGCTGACGCCGATGATCAGCAGCGCGACCGGGACCCCGGTTTGTAGGTATCCGATCGCGGGTGCGAGCACGTACGCGAACGGGTCGTTCGTCACGCTCAACGCCGCGCAGTACAGCGACAGTACGGCGGTCGGAAGCACCATCACGACCAGCACACCGACCAGATCCGCGGGTGCCCCTGCCGCGATCGCGGCCCCGACTGCGATCAGTAGCACGCCCGCCATCAGCACCGCCGGAGCGAGGAGATGGCGGCGGATCACCTCACGCGCGCCGACAGGGAGCAGAGCGAGGCGCGTTGGATGGTCCACCTCCTGCCCGATCGGCTCAACAACATCGAAAGCCGCGACCATCACGGCAAGAGACGCCACCAACACCAACGGGGTGGTCCCCCGCCAAGCACCCAGCAGCGAGAGCCCAGCGAGCGCGCCGAGCACACAGACACGCGCCATCCGCACCAACGGCCAGCGCAGGAAGCTGCGCCAATCGCGCATCCAGACCGCACCGTGCTGCCCATCGGAAGCAGCGAGGCGCAGCCAAGGACGCCGCCGCGGAAGCTCTGAGGCGAGCTGCCGGCGGAGCAGGATGATCGCCCGCAGGTCCTGCGTGGTGACCGCAAAACGAAGCTGCGCCGCCAGCCCCGCGCGCCGCTGGGCAGCGTCGAGCGAGATACCGCCAAGCCCGGCGAGCCCAAGCACCGCC
>DATCNP010000109.1:0-13605 GCA_036565205.1 Solirubrobacteraceae bacterium
GACGGCGAGCCGCACCCGGTCGATTCGCGCGGCGGCGTCCTGGATGAGCTGCACGGCGGCATCCTTGCGGCCGGTCGCCTGCGCCAGGGTCCGCGCGTCACCGAGCACCTCACCCACCGTGTGGGGATCGAGCGAGATCACCTCCGGCCGGGTCTCGATCTCCTCCGCGATCGCCCGGACGTCATCGAGGGACACCGCGCAGACCGAGCACAGGGCCTGGGTGACGATCAGGTCCGGTCCGAGGTCGCGGAGCGCGTCGCCGTCCAGCTCGTAGATCGACTCGCCGGCGAGCGTTCGCTCCTTGACGGCGGCGTCGATCTCCCCCGAGGACAGCCCTGCGGGCAGCACGTCGCGCGTGATCCGGGGCAGCGCGCGCGCGGCCGCAGGGTAGTCGCACTCGTGCGTGACGGCGATAAGGTCGGGACCGAGGCCGAGCGCGAACAGCATCTCGGTCGCCGATGGGACCAGGCTCACGATTCGCATCAAGGAGAACGATATGACAGAGCTGCTGAGTGGCGATGAGATCAATGCGCGGCTGGGTGACCTCGACTGGTCCCTGGACGGGAAGGAGATCGTGCGCGAGTGGGAGTTCAAGGACTTTGCCGCCGCGATCGCGTTCGTCGACCGCGTAGCGGAGGCGGCCGAGGAGGCGAACCACCACCCCGACATCCTGCTCCACGGGTGGAACAAGGTCAGGCTTGCGCTCAGCAGTCACTCGGCAGGCGGCCTGACCGCGGCCGATTTCGACATGGCGCACCGGCTCGACAAGCTCGGCTGACGCTGGCCGGAGCCGGCTCGGCTTGACGGATCTGCGCGGGTCGGGATCGCGGCGCCGCCTGCTGCTACCGTTCGGCGGGTCGCTGAATGACCGACGACGACCCACCTCGAAGTAGCAGCCTGAGGACGCACAGCGCGGGTGAGGGCCCCAGCGCGCTGAACGGTCCGTGACGGCGCTCCTGATCATCGTGACCGGGCTGCTTGTCCTGGTCAACGCGTTCTTCGTGATCGCGGAGTACGCGCTCGTGCGCTCGCGGCGGGGACGGCTGGAGGCGCTTGCCGAGGAGGGCGCGCGCGGCGCGCGCCTCGCCCTCCAGCAGCTCGAGGAGATCGGCGACTACATCGCGGCCTGCCAGGTTGGGATCACGATGGCCTCGATCGCCATCGGCGCGCTCGGCGAACCGGCGATCGCGCACCTGCTCGAGCGAGCGTTCGGAAACGCCATCGGCCATGCGGCGGCCGTGGCCGTCTCGGTGACGATCGCCTATCTGCTGATCACCAGCAGCCAGAGCATCATCGGCGAGATCGTTCCGAAGCTCTACGCGATTCAGCACGCGGAGGGACTGGCGCGACGGATCGCCCGGCCGCTGCGCTTCTTCCGAAGGCTGTTCACGCCCCTGATCATTGTCCTGAACCGGGCCTCCTACTCGGTGCTGCGGATGCTCGGCACAGATCCTGCCGCCGAGGCGGAGGGTGGCACTCCGGACGACCTCAAGCGGATCATCGCCGAGTCGCGCACCGGCGGCCACCTCGACGCCGGCGAGGCCAACATGCTGACCGGCGTGTTTCATCTCCACGAGCAGGAGGCCCGCCAGGTAATGACGCCGATCCCGGCGGTCGTCACCGTCGATCTGGCCGAGAACGTCGAGGCCGCGCTCCGCCGCTGCGTCTCGACCGGACACTCCCGCCTGGTAGTCACCGAGGACGAGAACCAGGACCGGGTGAAGGGGATCGTCCACGTCAACCAGCTGGTCAAGCTGATGATGAACCAGGGCTACGAGGCGACGTTCGAGGGGCTGGTGCGCCCCGCGCCGATCGTTCCGGAGACCAAGCCTCTCGATGACCTGCTGGCGGATCTCCAGCGCGAGCGCACCGAGCTCGCGATCGTGATCGACGAGTACGGCCGCACTGCCGGGATCGTGACCACGGAGGACATCATCGAGGAGGTCGTGGGCGAGATCGACGACGAGACCGACCCCGCCGGTGGAGCGGTGCGCCGCCTCGCCAACGGTGACTGGTTCGTTCGCGGCCATGTGGCGGTGTCCGACCTCGAGAATTACGGACTCGAGCTGCCGATGGACACCGACGCCTACAACTCCGTCGGCGGATTCGTGTTCGCCCAGCTTGGTCGCCTCCCCAAGCGCGGAGACACGATCGCGGCGAACGGCTATTCGATCCGCGTCGAGTCGGTCCGGCAGAACCGGATCGAAGCCGTGCGGATCCGCCGGCGCCGCGCCCCCGCGGTCAGTGCACCGAGCTGAGCGGCGGCTGCGCCCAACCGAAGCGAGTAGCGCGAGCTCGCATCATTGGTTACATTCCGTTTCACAAGATGGCAACGGTCGGGAGCCCGCAGTCGTATGTCGCGGACTCACCCGGCGGTTGAGAGGAGAGATGAAGCCGGCCCCGGGAGGGCCGGCTTCGCACTATCTGCCGTGCGCTCGAGGCAAAAAGAAGCCGGCCCGCTGGGGACGGGCCGGCTTCGTGCTTCTGGGGAGGAGGTGCTGCTATGAGGTACGTCGCGAGCGAAAGTCTCGTCTGCGCAGATGAACGGACGCTAAAAACTCGCTTCTGGTCCTGTAAGACCGGGGCGCTCGGCCGGCTCGAGCGGTGGGAGCGGCGCGCCTCAGCCGTAGTCGTAGAAGCCACGCCCGGACTTGCGCCCGAGCGAGCCGGCTCGAACGAGCTCGGGCAGTGCATCGGGGATGCTCGCGCCGATCATCTCGCCGATCGCCTGCGAGACGTCGAGTCCGACGAAGTCGAGCAGCGCCAGCGGGCCCATCGGCATTCCCGCTCCGAGCGTCATGCAGCGGTCGACGTCCTCGGCGCTCATGCCGGTCTCGGACATCAGAGCCACCGCGCTGAACAGATACGGGAACAGCAGGCGGTTGACGACGAAGCCGGGAATGTCCGGGACCTCGACCGCGGTCTTGCCGAGTGCCTCGCACAGGTCGCGTGCCCGGGTCCTCGCGTCCTCCGCGGTCTCGGGCGCGAACACCAGCTCGACGAGCTCCATCCGCGGGACGGGATTGAACACGTGCAGGCCGACGAAGCGCTCGGGTCGGCTGGTCGCGCCCGCCAGGGCCGCGATCGACAGGGAAGAGGTGGTCGTGGCGATGATCGCGTCCTCCCGCGCGTGCTGGGAGAGCTCGGTCAGCAGCGCCGTCTTGTGCTCGTGGTCCTCGACGACCGCCTCGACCAGGAACGTCGCCTCGGCCAGCAGCTCGAGCTCGGTGACGATCCGGATGCGCTCGGGGTCCGGCGGCGTGTCGCCGAGCTTGCCGCAGAGCTTCACCACCGCGTCGCGGGCTCGCTCGGCCGAGCTGTCCGACCGCGCCCACAGCAGCACCTCCCCGTGGCTTGCGGCGGTCGCCGCGAGGCCGCAGGCGATCGTGCCGGCGCCGGCTATGCCTAGTCGTTCCTGCAACTCATGCTCCTGATCGTCGTGGGCCTGCGCCCTGGTCAAGCGCTCCTGAACGGCGCCGTACAGTAGGGCACCGTCAAACGGTGTGACGTCTGCCCGGCTCCGCTCGCTATCCCTCCTGTTCGGTGGGACGGATCAGGATCTCGTTGACTGCCACTCTCCGCGCGCGGGTGACGATGTAGTCGATTGCGTCGGCGATGTCCTGCGCCTGCAGCCTCTCCAGGTCGGCGAAGCGCTGGTCGATGTTCGCCCGGATCTCGGGGCGGTTGTGCGACGCGAGCTCGGTGGCGACCGCGCCGGGTTCGACCAGCGAGACCCGGACGAAACGCCGGGCTAGCTCCTGACGCAGCGACTCGCTGAGTGCGCCGACTCCGTGCTTGGTGAGGTTGTAGACGCCACTGCCATTCCGAGCCACGCGTCCGGCGACGGAGCTGATGTTGACCATGTCGGCGACCTGCCGCGGCGGTCCCTCCGCGGCGCGGAGCAGATGTGGCATCGCCGCGTGGGCGCAGTACAGGAGGCCCTCGACGTTGATCTTGATCATCTGCTCCCACTCCTCGAGCGGGGCATCGAGGGCGGGGCCGAGCAGCATCATGCCGGCGTTGTTGACCAGCGTGTCGAGTCGTCCGAGTTCGGAGACCGTCTTCTGCACCGCTCCCTGCGCCTCCTCCTGGGAGGTGATGTCGGCCTCGATCACGAGCGCCGTGGCGCCCGCATCGGAGATCTTCGCGGCCAGCGAGTCAAGCCGGTCCTTGCGTCGCGCGACGAGCGCCACCGCGGCCCCCCGCTGCGCGAGCGTGAGGGCCGTGGCCTCGCCGATCCCGCTCGAGGCGCCGGTGACCATGGCGACGGTTTCGTGGAGTTCTTTGTTCGATGTCATGGGAGCCATTATCGTCCGCCGGACGTGGCCTCAAACGCGGAAACTGTCAGCGCGGCGCGTCTGCACCAGCATGGCAAGCCGCTGGTGGTCGAGCCGGTGGCGCTGCCCGACCCCGGCCCCGACGAAGTCAGGGTCGAGCTCCAGTTCGGCGGCGTCAATCCGATCGACCGCTACATCGCCGAGGGCAGCGCAGCCCCCGACGGGCCGCTGCCGCGCACGCTCGGCGGCGAGGCCACGGGAACCGCCGACGGACGTCCGGTGCTGGTCGCCGGCGAGGCACTCGGCGCCGCGCGGGACGGAGTGTGGGCGCGGGCCGCGGTCGTCCCCGCCCGAGCCGTGGTCGAGCTGCCCGACGGTGTCGAGGCTCGCGAGGCGGCCGCGATGGGCATCGCCGGGTTGACGGCGTTGAAGGTCGTCCGCGAGTTGGGGACGGTCGGCGCCGAGGATCGCGTGCTCGTGCTGGGCGCCTCAGGGGGCGTGGGTAGCATGATCGTCTCGCTCGCTCACGCGGCCGGGGCGACCGTATGGGGCCAGACCGGCTCGGCGGACAAGATCCCGTCGATCGAAGAGCACGGAGCGGATCGGGTGATCGTCGCCGGAGCCGACACGCTGGCCGAGGAGCTGTCCGGCTTCGAGCCCACGGTCGTGCTGGATCCGCTCGGCGACGGCTTTCTCGCGCCCGTGCTCGATGCCCTGGTGCCCCGCGGGCGGATCGTGTCCTACGGCGTCTCGGCCGGGGCCGAGGTCACGTTCAACCTCCAGGTGCTCTACCGCAAGATGATCTCGCTGCTCGGCTACGGAGGAATGCAGCTCACGCCTGAGGAGCGTCGTCCCGGGCTCGAGGCCGCCCTCGAGGCGCTGCGCGCGGGCGAACTGCGGGTGCGGATTGACGACGTGCTCTCGCTCGAGGAGGTCAACGACGCCTTCAAGCGGCTCGTCGACCGGCGCGTCCAGGGCAAGCTGCTACTCGCGCTCGGCTAGGGGTCGATTCCGCGCGGTTGGGGCGCAGCAGTTGGCGAGTGCACGGCCGGGGCGCGGGCTAGGGGGGGTTGGCCGAGAAACGTCCTCTATAGGCGCGTTTCTCGGCCAACCCCCTGAGCGGCTACCGCAGCCCGTCGCTCGCGGCCCCGACTACCTCCTACTGAGAGGCGTGGCCCCCGGCGCGGCTCAACCCCAGCCCGCGCGGCCCCCACGGGAGAGCTCAGCCCCAGCGAAAGCCGATCTCTCCGCCCCGCGGGCCGAGGGGACTCGTGGGCAGCCCGGCCGGAGGATTGTCGGCGTTGTAGCCCGACGGGGCGATGTCATTGGGGGTATCGGGGTGGAAGATCGAGGCCAGGTACTGGGCCTGTCCACGGCCGGGCCCGAGCTCGAACTGTCCCCCACCGTAGGCGCCGATACCGTGCTCGGCGCAGTAGTCGTAGGCCGCGCACAGCCTCCGCAGCCCGCCGATCCGCGACGGCTTGATGTTGACCATCCTCGGCGCGAAGGGGAGCGCCTCGATGTCGGCGATCGAGTGGATCGGCGCGTCCCAGGTGATGCGGTCGTGCTCGCCGGCCAGGACCGCCGCGGTCTCCTCGGTCTCGACGTCGGGATCCTCGATCCAGGCCGCCGGGAAGGCCTCGACGACCCGGCGGTAGAGAACCGGATCAGGCGGCTGGTCGACCACCGTCCCGCGGTACAGGCTCTTGAAGTCGACCGAGTCGACCGCGCCCGTCTCCACCAGGCCGGCGATCAGCTCGGGGGTCCAGGAGCTGGTCGGATCGAGCTTGAAGCGCAGCGTCGGATAGCGCTCGAGCCGGCGCTTGATCGGATCGAGCGTCGGCGGCTCACCGAGCCTCAGCGAGACGACGAAGGTCAGCGGATGTGCCTCGCGCCCGAGCGCCTCGTGGAGCGCGCGGCCCGCCTGCCTCAGCGCCAGATCAAGTGCCGCGCTGTGAAACGTCCAGCGGCGGTAGAGCCGCGAGACCTCGCCGCGCTGCGGCTCGACCGGAAACAGGTCCAGCCCGTCGATCATGTCGCAAAATTCCCCCAAGGCAAACCGGCCGGCGAGCCTCTGCACGGGCCCGGCCTCCTGCATCGCGACGTGATCCTCGGCGTCGTAGACGACGTCCTCGCCGAGGCCTTCGGCACCGCCGCCACGGAGGTGAACGACAGTCGAGAGGCGCTCGAAGCCGCTCGAGACCTGAGCGCTCAGCCCCTCGAGCGAGTAGTCCTCGACCTCGAGCGGCAGGTCCGCAAGCAGGTCAAAGGTGCTCACTCGCTTCGTCCCCCGGCCTCCAAGCGGCTCACCAGCTCCTCCAGTCGAAGTTCCTCGAGGCCCTTGCTGACCGCCTCGAGCTCGCCGGCACAGTACTCGACGAGCTCACGGCCCTCCCGGACGAGGTCGAGCGTCTCGCGCAGGCCCGCGTCACCTGAGTCGAGCCGCCGGATGATCACCTCGACCCGCGCGACCGCGGACTCGTATGTCGGCTCCTCGCTCACCGCTCGGTCTCGTTGTCCTCGCCGATCCGGGCAGCGAGGGCGCCGTCGTGGAAGCGGATCGCCACTTCGCCGGCCGCCTGGGCTGCGGCGGCCGATGCGAGCGGCTCGCCGGCCCGATCCTCGACCATCGCGTAGCCGCGCGCGAGCGTCCGCTCCGGGTCGTGGGCGCCGAGCGCAATCGACAGGCGCTCGAGCTCACGTCCGCGCTGCACCGTCCCCGAGCCCCGGGCGCGGTCGGCGCTCCGCCGCAGGACGAGCGTGTGCACGCCGGCCAGCGACTGGCCCTGGTCCCGTTTGCGCTTGGCGCTCGCCCGCAGCTCGCGCAGCATCTGATGGAGGTGCCGGCGGTGGCGCGCGACGTGTTCCGCCGGGGCGCGCGAGAGGTGGGCCAGCGCCCGGGCCCGGGAGAGCACAGCGCCGCGGCCATGGCTATCCAGGCGGCGCGCCTGAGCGAGGAGATCGGAGCGTGCGGCGTTGCAGTCGACGCGGACCGCGGCCTCGGCCGCGTGCGTCGGCGTCGAGCAGCAGACCGCCGCGACGTCGTCGATCAGCGTGCGGTCCGTGTGGTGGCCGACGGACGAGATCACCGGCACGCGGAGCAGTGAGACCGTCCGGCACAACGCCTCGTCGCAGAACGCGAACAGGTCGGCGAGCGAGCCGCCGCCTCGCGCGACGATCACCACCTCGACCTCCTCGATCGCGGCTAGCTCCCGCAACGCGGCGGCGATCCGCGGCGCCGCGTGACGGTCCTGTACGGGTGCGAACGCCCACACGAGCCGGCCGGCCCAGCCGCGGCGGTCCAGGCCGGCGAGCACGTCATCGCGCGCCTTGCCGCGCTCGCCGGTGACGACGCCGATCGTCCGCGGCAGCAGCGGGCGTTCGAGGCGTTTCTGAGGCTCGAACACACCCTCGGCGGCGAGCTGGCGCCGGAGGCGCTGCAGTTGAGCCAGCAGGTCGCCTTCGCCGGCGAGTCGCAGCTCCAAGACCGCGAAGCTGAACGAGGGAGACGAGGTGCCGCTGCCGGCGTAGTAGTCACAGCCGCCGCCGACGACGATCCGCATCCCGTCGCTCAGGCTCACGTCCGTCTGCTCGAAGTCGCTCAGCCACATCGAGCACGGGAGCGCGCCGCCGGCGTCGCGCAGCTCGAAGTAGATCCTCGCGCGGCTGGCCCGGAACCCCCACACCTCGCCGACCAGCTGGACGTGGGCGAACTCCCGCAGCCTCCGGGCGAGCTTGGCCGCGTATGCGCCGACCGGGTAGGGCCCCGGGAGCCGGCTGCCGGGTATGCCGTCGGCGGCGACTGCGGGCTCTGGCTGCATCTCCAGCCGAGGCTACACGCCGTGTGAGCCGGAACCGCCTGAGAGCATGAACGAGACCGAGCTCCCGAGTGGCTCGAAGCCGAGCTTGGCGTACAGCAGCTGCGGCCAGTCCTCGGCGTCGGTCGGGATCACGATCCGGCCGGCGCCGGCGCGCAGGGCGCCGTCGATCGCGGCCGAGACGACGGCGCGGGCCAGCCCGCGCTCGCGGTACTCGCCAAGCGTCGCCACCTCCTCGACCATCGCGATCGGTCCGTCGTCATCCTCGTCCAGGAACAGCGTGCTCATCGACTGAAGGCCGCCTTCGCCGGCGCCGAAGCACAGCGACGAGGTGCCGGACCGGAGCGCGATCTGCGCCTCCACGAGCGCGGCAGGCAGCCCCTCTGGCGCGGTGGCCGGGAACTCGGTCTCCTCGTAGACGCGGCGCTGAAGCGCGCGGAGCACCCCGTCGGATACCTGCTCCGCGCGCGGGTCCAGTGCAGGCTGCTCTCCCCGCCAGGCCATGAACAGGGTGCGTCGCTGGACCCATCCGGCGCGCGTGAGGCCTGGGGAGAGCCGCTCGGCCGCCTCGGCGTCGTCCAGCACCAGGTAGCGGTCGCGCGCATGCGGGTGGCAGCTCTGCGCCAGCGCGGCGAGCTCGGCCACCCCGACCCGTGGATCGAGCGGAGCGTCGAGCAGCACCGCGTTGAGGAAGTTGATCGTCGGCAGGTCCTCGCGGAAGATCGCGATTCCTCCCGGGACCGGCGTCGAGCGCTGCGCGCCGCGCACCCGCACGTTGCGATCGATCCTCAGCGCGGCCGAGAACGTCGAGCTCATCCGCCGCAGGGTACGATGCCCCGCCGTGGACCTGACGCTGTCGCCCGCCGAGGAGGAGTTCCGTGACCAGCTGCGCTCGTGGCTGGCCGAGAACCACCCCGGCCGTGAGCCCTCAGGTGACGAGGCGGCGTTCGAGTTCCGGCGCGACTGGCAGCGGCAGCTGAACGAGGCCGGCTGGGCGGGCGTCTCGTGGCCGACCGAGTACGGCGGCCGGGGAGCGACGCTCGTCGAGCAGGCGATCTTCAACGAGGAGACGGTTCGCGCCCGTACGCCGCAGGTGGCGAACGTGCTCGGGATCGCGATGGGCGGCCCGACGGTGATCGCCCACGGGACCGAAGAGCAGCGCAAGCGCTATCTGCGCCCGATCCTGTCCGCGGAGGAGATCTGGTGCCAGGGCTTCTCTGAGCCCGACTCGGGCTCGGATCTGGCGTCGCTGAAGACTCGCGCGGTGCGGCAGGGCGACGAGTGGGTCGTGACCGGACAGAAGGTCTGGACCACCTTCGCGCACCACGCGAAGTGGTGCATGCTCGTGGCCCGGACCGACACCGAGGCCCCGAAGCACAAGGGGCTGACCTACTTCCTGATGGACATGGCGCAGGACGCCGTCCAGGTCCGGCCGTTGCGGCAGATAACCGGCGAGGCGGAGTTCAACGAGTTGTTCATCGAGGAGGCCCGGATCCCGCACGAGAACATCATCGGCGGCGAGGGCAACGGCTGGGCGGTGGCGATCACGACGCTGATGCACGAGCGGGCGACGCTCGCGTTCGGGCTCCAGGTCGCGACGCAGATCGCGCTCGGCGAGCTGATCGAGCGGGCCAAGGGCTCGCGGGCCGACAACGGGTACTCGGCCAACGAGGACCCGGTCACGCGTCAGCGGCTCGCGCAGCTGCTGATCGAGGTCGAGGTGCTGCGGCTGAACGCCTACCGCGGCCTCAGCGCGATCATGCGCACGGGGGTTCCCGGACCCGAGGGTTCGCTCGGGAAGTGGCACTGGTCCGAGGTCGCCCAGTCGCTCAGCGAGCTGGCGATGGACCTCGCCGGCCCGCGCGCGATGCTGACCGAGGACGAGTGGACGTACCGGTTCCTGCGCGCGAGGGCGAACTCGATCGAGGGCGGCACGACAGAGATCCTCAAGAACATCGTCGCTGAGCGGGTGCTCGGACTGCCGCGGATGCGATGAACTTCGAGTTCACCGACGACCAGAACGCGATCAAGCGCACAGCCCGCGACTTCCTCTCCGCGCGTTACAAGCTCGAGACGGTGCGTGAGCTGGCCGGCGACGAGCGCGGCTTCACCGACGAGCAGTGGGGTCAGCTCGCGGAGCTCGGATGGCCGGGCGTGATCGTCCCCGAGGAGCACGGCGGCCTCGGTCTCGGCGCCGTCGAGCTGGTCGTGATCGCCGAGGAGATGGGTTACGCGCTCGCTCCCAGCCCGCTGCACTCCGACATCGCGGCGGCGCTGCTGCTGGTGGCGGCAGGAACCGACGAGCAGAAAGAGCGCTGGCTGGCTCCACTGGCCGCCGGCGAGCTTCGCGGAACGGTGGCGATCTGGGATCAAGGGTCCGGATGGGCGCCCGACGGCTCCGAGGCCGCGCCCGACGACGCCGGCACGATGACCGCGACCAAGATCGCCGTGCCGGACGCGGACAGCGCGGAGTTCACGATCCTGTCCGGCGCCGAGGGGCGCCACTATCTGGTCGAGCTGTCGGGCCCGGGCGTCGAGATCACGCCCGAGGGGGCGCTCGACGAGACCCGGAAGCTCTACCGGGTCGCCCTCGATGGCGCCTCGGTCCAGGCGCTCGAGGACGAGCCCGAGGCCCTCGCCCGGGCCTACGCCACGATTGCCACCACGCTCGCGGCCGAGAACGTGGGTGTCGCGCAGCGGGCGATGGAGATGGCGGTCGCCTACGCCAAGGACCGCAAGCAGTTCGACCGTCCGATCGGCGTCAACCAGGCGATCTCGCACCGCTGCGCGCAGATGCTGCTCGAAGTCGAGGGCGCTCGCTCGCTCTCCTACTGGGCCGCCTGGGCGCTCGACCACGAGCCCGAGCGGGCGGTCCAGGCCGCTTCGATGGCCAAGGCCTACGCCGGCGATGCCGGCTTCCGGGTCTGCGCGTCGGCGCTCCAGGTCCACGGCGGGATCGGCTTCACCTGGGAGCACGACCTGCATTTCTTCCTCAAGCGCGCCAAGGCCAACGCCCATGCCTTCGGCGACGCGCGCTGGCACCGCGACAGGGTCGCGGACCTGGCGGGCGTCTAGGTCCGAGAGGACTCGCCGCCGTCGCCGTAGTCGGCGTCGGCGGCCAGGATCGCCGGGTCGGCGGCCTCGAATGGCCGGCGACGGAAGAACTGGGGGAAGAACGGCCACGCCGCGAACATCAGGATTACGCCGAGGACCAAGCCGCCGATGCCGACGAAGATCGGCGTCTGGATGCCGAGGAACGGCTTCGAGTAGTTGTTACCGGCGGTGCTGTAGTAGCCGTAGGCCTTGATTCCTACGTAGGCCATCATCACGCCGCCGACGACCGGGATCAGTCCGGCCAGGAAGAAGTTGCGAGCGCTCTTGAACAGGTCGCGGCGGAAGAACACGGCGCAGGCCAGGCCGGTGAAGCCGTAGTAGAAGCAGACGGCAAAGCCGAGCGCCGAGATCGTGTCGCCGAGCACATTTTGCTTGGGGTTGAAGCCCAGCAGCGCGACCGTCCACACGATCGAGAGCCCGCCCATCAGCAGCGTGGAGAAGCTGGGAGTCAAAAAGCGCGGGTGAACCCGGCCGAAGGCGTCCGGGATTGCCTTCCAGTGCGCCATCGACAGGGTGGTGCGCGCGGTGGGGAGGATCGTGGTCTGCGTCGAGGCCGAGGCCGAGGTCAGGACGCAGATGATCAGCAGCTTGTCCAGGGGTGAGCCGAAGACCTGGCCGGCGAGCGCGTTCAGCACATCGGAAGAGTTGCCGGACAGGAAGCCCGGGCCGTGGTAGGCCTGCGCCGCGGCGCTGACCAGCACGTAGATCAGCAGCAGGATCACCGTGGACACCACGGCTGCCTTCCCCGGCCCGCGACGGCTGTCGCGCGACTCCTCGTTGACCGCGACCCCCGAGTCCCAGCCCCAGTAGATGAAGATGCCGAGCAGCACCCCGTCGATCAACGCGGTGAAGCTCAGATCGAACGGGTTGAACCAGGAGGCGGAGACATGGATCGAGTGGGTCGGGCTGTTCGCGTAGACCTTGATCAGGGCCACGACCACGAACAAGGCCAGGGTGAAGATCTCGAGGCTCAGAAGGAACGTCTGCACGCGGGCTGACAGCTCGATGCCCCGGTAGCAGATCCAGGTCATCAGCGCGATCCAAACCACTGAGCCGACGATCAGGAGGAAGGTCGATGGGTGCGCGGTGGAGTCGAACAGCAGGAACGTGTAGTTGCTCGCGATCACCGCCAGCGAGGCCATCACGATGATGTCGGCCAGGAAGATCGCCCAGCCGTTGATCCAGCCGACCTGCGGGCCGAACGCCCGCGTCACCCACGCGAAGGTCGTCCCGGCATCCGGGTCGGCGAGGTTGAAGAAGCGGTAGCCGACGGAGACGAACAGGATCGGGATGAACGCGACGATCAGGACGGCGGGCGCATGCACGCCGACGCCGCCGACGGCGACGATGAAGCCGAGCGTGGCGGCGAGACTGTAGGCCGGCGCGGTCGACGCGATCGCGATGACCAGGTTCGAGATGTAGCCGATCGCGTTGGGCTTGAGCCCCTTGGAGCCGGGGGCGCCGATCTCCTGCTCCGGGTGGGCGATGGTGGCTGTAGGGCTGTCCAAGGCGCACAAGCTACCGGTTGTGCCGGCACGAGCACCTCGGCTCGCAGTCGCATCTCGGACGCGCGCTTGTACGGTCCGGCCAATCGCCTCGCCGCTACGGTGAATCAGATGCCCGATTTCTCCCGCGCTCCGATGGTCGCGGTCCTCGGAGCCGCGGGGACGATCGCCCCGGCAATCGTCCGTGATCTCGGCGAGTCCGAAGACGTCTCGCGAATGCTGCTGCTCGATCTCGACGGCATCCGGGCGGCCGCGGTCGCCGCTGAGCACGGCGCCGGCAAGGCGACCGCGCACTCAGTCGACGCACGCGACACCAACGCCCTCGTGCGCCGGCTCGCGGGCGTCGACGTACTGCTCAACACCGCCTCGTACCGGATCAACCTCGACGCGATGCGAGCCTGTCTCACCGCCGGCTGCCACTACCTCGACCTGGGCGGCCTCTACTGGATGACCACTCGTCAGCTCGAGCTCGCAGTCGATTTCGAGCGCGCCGGGCTGCTCGCGCTGCTCGGGATCGGCTCGAGCCCGGGAAAGACGAACCTGATGGCTCGCCACGGCGTCGAGCAGCTGGGGGAGGGGGAGGCGATCGAGTCGATCGAGATCGTCGCTGCGGGGCGTGACCCGGCGGCACGCGAGGGCGAGCTGCGCCTGCCCTACTCGCTCCAGACGCTGCTCGACGAGCTCACCCTGGCTCCGGTGGTGCTCAGGGATGGTAAGCCCGCGGAGATCGAGCCGCTGCAGGCCGGCGGTCAGGTCGACTTCGGCGATCCGATCGGCCGGGCACCGACGATCTACACGCTGCATTCGGAGCTGGCCACCTTCGGCGAGAGCTTCGGCTGCCGGGCGGCGAGCTTCCGCCTGTCGCTCTCGCCGCCGTTGCTCGAGCGGCTC
>DATCNP010000110.1:0-27328 GCA_036565205.1 Solirubrobacteraceae bacterium
GCACCGGCTCGAGCCGCTCGCGCAGCAGCGAGAACGCCCGCTGCCCAGCCGCGCTCGGAGCGGCGCCGGAGGTGATCTGAGTCACGGAGGCAACGATCGCGTCATACCAGCCGAGCACCGAGTCGACTTCGCCCTCCTCGAGCCCGAGCGCGCGAGCGACGATCGAGGCCGCCACGGGGCCCGCGAACGAGCGCCGGAGCTCGCCCTCGCCCGCCGGCTCCAGCTCGGTGATCAGCTCGCGGGCGCGTGCCTCGGCGACGGTCGCGAAGCGCTCACGTACAGCCGCCACGCGAAACGGCGCCACGAACGGGGCTCGGTGTCGCGCGTGCTGCTCGCCGTCGAGGCTCAACATGCTCTCGCCCACGACCTGCGCGGTGGAGAAGCGCGGGTCATCGACGGTGAACGTGTCCGAATCGAGCATCACCTCGAGCGCGAGGTCGCGGCGCGTGACGAGCCATCCATCGAGCGCCGGCAGCCACGAGACCGGCTCGCGCTCACGCAGGCGGGCCAGCAGCGGGTGGGGATCGACGTCCAGCTCCTCGAGCTCAACCGACGCGCCGAGCGGGAAGATGCTCCGGTGGGACATGCTCGGTCAGGATTGCAGGCGCGGGCGGGGCGCCCGTCGCAGGCGCCCGCACGGCGCCCGTTGCGTGCGCCGGCGCCGCCCCTGTCAGCGGAGCGGGCTGACGGTGCTACCGCGGCAGCGACTGACGATGACGCTTTGGCGGTGGGTACACGGACCGAGCGATCGTCGCCGACATCCAACCCGAAGCCCAGGCCGCGCACACCCGGACGAACCTGTCGTGGTCGTCTCTGTTGCGTGTGCCCACCAAGATGGCCGCCCAGACGGCACCGCCCCCGATGCTGTACCCCGCATACGTATGCCGCAGACGTCGCATCCGCGAATCATCTCAAATCAATAAACACATGCTGGCAGGTGGCTCGCACCGGCACGCATTCGTCCCACCCCGGCGGAGCTATTCTGCACTCGAGTGGCATGAGCGCCGTCATGTACGTCAAGCCGGGCTGTCCGTACTGCCAAGCCGCGCGCGAGCATCTGGCGGCCGAGGGCGAGACCGTCGAGGAACGGGACGCGACCAAGAGCGCAGCTTGGAAGGCGGAGCTCATGGACTACACGAACGATCGAGGAATCGTCCCGACGATCCTCTGGCCCGACGGCCGGCGCGAGGTTGGATTCCCGCCCGGTCGCGGTTGAACTGTGCACTGAGCGGTCGGTCGGCCGCTCACCCGGTCCGCTGGAGTCGCCACGTACCCGGCGGCGCGATGCGGGGGCGCCGCCGGGGTTTGGTCGACCTCGGCGCCGCGTCTACACGTTCGGACTCTGGTGGCGGCGCGTGTGCCACGGCCGGTATCCCCAGAAGAAGAACCGTGACAGGAAGAAGAGCGGAATCAGTACCCACAGCCCGGCGTGGTGGTGGCCGGCGAGCGCCGAGACCGCGATGATCACAAGCAGGATCGGGATCCACGGGAACATCCACAGGTGCCGCAGGCGAGGATCCCGGCCGAACGGTCCGGGCTGCGGGTCGCGGGGGAGGTCGCTGACGACCTGGCGCAGCTCCCCGACGGTCTTGGCCTGGTAGGTGCGGTCGAGCCGTTCCTGGAACTCGGTGACGTCGATCCGGCCCTCGGCGTGGTGCTGGCGTAGCCGCTCGGCGGTGGCCTCCCGGTCGTTGTCGGCAGCGCGCACGCTCGGGTCGGGGGCGGCGCCATAGTCGTGTCGGTAGTACTCGTACATAGCTGCTCCTTCGGCTGGCTGGAGTTTCGAACGGCACCCATCGTCTCGCTCGGAAGGCCCGCTGTCATCGCCTGTGGAGATGCTTCTGCGCTGCGTCTGAGGGCCAATTGGCGCAGTTCGTGCTACTCCCTGCGTGGTAGTGCGGGGTGCTCCCGACAGGCGATGACGCGGCGCTCGCGCGGGGCTAAGGTGGCGCTGTGACCAACTGGCCGAGCAATGTCCGGGATTCCTGGCCGGGCGGGCCGCGGCGGAGCGACATCCGCATGGCGGTGATCGTCGCCGCGGTCCAGATCGGCGCGACAGCTGGATCGGCGGCGCACCGCCATGGCTCTGGCCGCAACGTGTGCTGGTGGGCGTCGTCCTGCCGGGCACCGAGCCACCTCGATGTGCTGGCCTACGCGCTGCTGGCGCTGGGGCCGTTGGCCCTGCTTCTGCGCCGTCGCCATCCGCGAGCGGTTGTGGCTTTCGTGTTCGGCGTGACGCTGGTTTACGTGGTCCTCGGGTACGTTCAGGGGCCGAACTACCTGTCCCTCGTATTCGCGGTCATCGCGGCGGCGAGGGCCGGCGACCGTATAGCGGCACGGGTCGCGCTGGTCGCGGGCTGGGTCGCGTTCCTGTGGCTACCGGCGGCACTTGGTATCACCGGGGCGCCGACGGTGCTGGCGGCGCTCGCGATCACCGCCTGGCTGCTGGTGCTTTTCGCCGGCGCGGAGGGGATGAGCGTGCGACGCGAGCGAGTCGCGGAGGCGCGGCGAGCGCGCGAGCTCCAGGCCAGCCGCCAGGCGGACGAGGAGCGACTTCGGATCGCGCGCGAGCTGCATGACGTGCTGGCGCACAGCATCTCCTTGATCAACGTCCAGTCGGGGGTCGCGCTGCACCTGATCGACGAGCAACCCGAGCAGGCGCGGACCGCGCTGGCGGCGATCAACGACGCCAGCGCGGAGGCGCTGCGCGAGGTGCGCTCCGTGCTCGGGGTCCTGCGTGGCAGCGGCGAGCAGCCCCCACGGGCGCCGACGGCCGGCCTGGCCCGGCTTGACGACCTTCTCCCGCGCGCGGAGGCGGCCGGCGTCGCGGTGTCGCTCGAGACCAGCGGCGAGCCGAGGCCGCTGCCGGCCAGCATCGACCTGGCAGCGTTCCGGATCGTGCAGGAGTCGGTAACCAACATCATCCGGCACGCGGGGTCGGGCACGGCCACCGTGACGCTGACCTATGGGGGCTCCGAGCTGACCGTGCAGGTCGACGACGACGGCCGCGGGACCGACGGCTCGCGCTCTGGCGGCGATTCGGGTGCGGGAGAACCCGGGGACGGGATGGGGAGTGGGATCGCGGGGATGCGCGAGCGGGCGATAGCGCTCGGCGGATCGCTCGACGCGGGTCCGTTGCCGGCCGGCGGCTTTCGCGTGCTGGCCCGGCTGCCGCTCTCGCCGGGGGCCGGGCGATGATCCGAGTGCTCTTGGCTGACGATCAGGAGCTGGTGCGCGCCGGCTTCCAGGCGCTGCTCGACGCGCAGGACGGGATCGAGGTGATCGGCGCCGCGGCGGACGGCCGCGAGGCGGTCGAGCTGGCGCGCGAGCTGAAGCCCGACGTGATCCTGATGGACATCCGGATGCCAGTGCTCGACGGGCTCCAGGCGACTCACGAGATCGCGAGCGACGGAAAGCTCGACAGCGTGCGGATCGTGATCCTGACCACGTTCGAGCTCGACGAGTACGTGTTCGACGCCATCCGCGCCGGCGCCGCCGGTTTCCTGGTCAAGGACACCAAGCCGGCCGACCTGATCGACGCCGTGCGGGTAGTCGCGGGTGGTGAGGCGCTGCTCTCACCGTCGGTCACGAGGACGCTAATCGCCGAATTCGCCGCGCGAGCGAAACAGCCGCCCAGCTCGGCCGCCCTCGACGAGCTGACCGACCGCGAACGCGAGGTGATGGCGCTGGCGGCCGGCGGTCTCTCGAACGATCAGATCGCCGAGCGGCTCGTGGTCAGCGTCGCGACCGCCAAGACCCACGTCAGCCGCGCGATGGTCAAGCTCGGCGTGCGCGACCGCGCCCAGCTGGTCGTGCTCGCCTACGAGACCGGGCTGGTCCGGCCCGGCTGGTTCGAATAGCCCGCTGTACGCGCCGCGCCGGCAGGCCATCTCGACCGCCTTCGCCAGTGCGGGCCTGAGCGAAGCTCAGCTCGGGGTCGCATCCGACAACCGCAGAGCGCTGAGGCTCTACGAGCGCGTCGGCATGACGCCCCGATTCCGATTCGACACCTACCAGCGCCCGCGACGCGCCACACCCTGAAGCTCGTCGGTTGCAGGCGCTCAGCGCCCCGGCGGCGGCTGAGCCCCTATGTCGATCAGGTGGCGGGCGAACGCGACCCGGTCACGGTCGGGATGAAACGGATCTGCGCCGTCGCGCAGCAGACTCGCCACATGCTCGATGTCGTACAGGAGCGCGAGTTTGCCGGGCGGGTCGTCCCATTCGCCGCAGTCGTACCGCTGCACCCAGGCCGCGAGCGCCGCGAGCGCCTCGACCTGCAGCTGATCCTCCCACCACCCAGATCGAATCGCGAGCCGGTAGCGCTCCCGCAGCGCGCAGACATCGGCCCACAGCTGCTCGAACCACTGCCAGCGCTCGCGCGGGTAGAGCGACTGCCAGCTGAGAGGCCAGCGCACGCCATCGGTGTCCTCCCAGCCGTCGTCGCCGGGGCGCTCGCCGCTTTCGCCGGGATCTGGCCAGGTCATCGCGGCTGCGCCAGCTTCCTCAGTCGCCGGTCGGAGAACCACATTCGCAGCCGTACCCGAGTGGGCGGGATGCGGCCGTAGAGCAGCAGGGCGTCGCCTTCGGGAAGCTGTCGGAGCTCCTCGGGCGCGACGAGCGGCCGATGCCGCCTCCCGCTTGAGCGCGTCGTACCGCCGGAACCCGTGGTGCGCGTGAGGTCACGCACCTCGCGTTCCCCGGCGAGGCTCGAGAAGTAGCGCAGCGTCTCGAGATCGGCGACGCCCGGCAGCAGCATCCGCGCACGGTGGCTGTTGACCACGGTCTCCGCCTGCTGGCCGTACCGGGCCCGTGCCTGGGCGAGGTCGTGGAAGATCGAGACGAGCTGGATGTTGTGGCTCGGCGCCGTCGAGGCGATCTCGGCCAGGTTCGGCAGGGGCGCCACGTTTCCGGCTTCGTCCAGGCACAGGAGCAGCGGCCGTTCGAGCCGGCCGCCGGCGAGCGTCGCGCGCTCGTAGGCTCGTTCGACGACCTCTGAGAGCAGGGCCAGGAAGATCGGTCGCAACAGCTTGGAGGCCTTCGCGTCGCCGATCAGATACAGCGTGTGGCTGCCGTCAAGCAGCCGGTCGGGGGTGATCTCGCACGAGCGGGCCGAGCGCGCGACGCGAGTGAAGCGATAAGCGCGCAGCAGCGCCTGCGCTGTCGCCTCGATCGAGGAGCGCGTCCGCTCGGCCTGGGCTTCGAACGCCCGCACCGAGTCATAGGCGGCGTGCGCGCCGGCGAGTTGCTCCTCGTCCCTGGCCGAGCCGGTCAACTCGGCGAGAGCTTCGTACAGCTCGCGAGCACCCTGACCGTAGGCCCAACGGACCACATCGTCCATTCCGGCGCCGGTGCAGGCGGCGGTGAACAGGAGTGGAGCGAGCCGCTGCTCGGCCGCGATCGCCCAGAAGTCGCCGCCCTCGACGCCACGCTGGTCGAGCTCCCCGGCGGCGGCGAGCCGCCAGGCCACCTCAAGCGCTCCGTCCCATGTGCCGGCGCCATGAAGCGGCGACCAAGTGTGCGTCTCCCGCCCGGCGAGAGAGAACGGATCGAACACGAGCACCTCTCCGGCCCGCCGGCGCGCGGCCTCGCTCGCGGCCAGCAGATCGGTCTTGATCGAGGAGGCGACAGCCGGCCCACGCCACTCGAGCAGTGCCGGCACCGCGAGTCCCGCCGACTTTCCCGACTGCGGTGGCCCGAAGGCCACCAGCGCGTGGCGCTGCTCGGCGTGCAGCAGCCGGCCGCCCCGGCGTCCCAGCGCCAGTCGTCCCGAGTCGCGCGCACGTCGCCGGAGCACGCGTAGCTCTCCGGCGCCGGCCCAGCCCGCACCCACCCGGCGGCCTCGCAGGACGCCCACGACGCCGGCGCGGAGCAGCAGCACCGCAGTCGCGACGGCGGCGGCGCAGAGCAAGGAGAGCGCCGCGTAGAAGCCTCCGGCGCCCGGCAGCTCCGCCCGCTGAGCCGCCGGCCACGCCTGTGCCGGTCGGGCAAGCCGCGTGGGCAGGCGTACGAGCACTCCGAGCAGCTGCCCGGCGCCAAGCCCCGGCCACCCGCGACCGAACACCAATCCGGCGATCCCGCCCCACGCCCAGACGAAGCCGCAGGCGACGAGTGCCGCGCCGATCAGCGCCAGCATCGTCCCGTCCGACAGCCCTCGATCACTTGTGTTCCTCACCCGCGGACCTGCCTCGAGCCCGTCGCACGCATGCCGGTGTCGGTGTCGGTCAGCCTCGCCTCCAGACGCGAGCGGTAGTGCTGGACCACGAACGAGCGGGACCCGACGCGCCACAGCGCCTGGCCGGCCGACAGCATCGAGATCAGCTCAGCCTCGCTCTGCGACAGTCCGAGCAGCGAGCGCGTCAGCGGCACCTGGCTCTCGTCCTGGTGGTAGACGATCCGCGTCGACGCGTCGGCGATCAAGCCCTCGGCGATGCGCGAGGCCCGGGAGCCGGCGTCTCCCGCCGCATGCAGGTCGGCCAGCTTGTGCAGCACCACGAGGTTCATCACGCCGAACTGGCGGGCCAGCTTGAAATTGGATTGGAACCACTCGCCCAATCCGTTGTGCTGGACGATCTTCCATGACTCGTCGGCGACGTTTATCAGCCGCTCGCGTCCCGGCCGCTCGGCCATCCGCGCGAGCAGAGCGCTCATCCATGCCGTCGCACACGCCATCAGGATCCCGACGGCCGGTGAGTCGCGCACGGCGTGGAGGTCCAGCACGAGCAGCTTCGAATCGAGGTCGAGCCCGGGTGTCGTCGGTCCGTCGAACATGCCGCGCAATGGTCCCTCGCAGAGATCCTGGAGGGCAAGCGCCGCGCGCCGGGCGTCGCTGGCAAGCCGCTCGGGCGTCGTCTGTAGCCGCGTCGCCATCTCGGCGACCGGCTGGAACAGAACCTCAGCGATCGCCGGAAGCGTCGGTTCACCGCGGCCCCCTGTGCGCACCGTGCGGAGCGCCTCTCGGAGCGCGGCGGCTTCGACCTGAGTCAGCTCGCCGCCCAGCGCGGTCACCGTGACGGCGCGCAGCAACTCGAGCTGGGCATGCTCCTCCGGTCGCGAGGCGAGCGGGTTCAGCCTGACTCCTGCGCCCGGCACGAGCGAGACCGGCTCGACGCCGGCCGCCTGGCAGAGCGGGCCGTACTCGCGCTTGACGTCAAGCACGAACGCCCGGCGGCCGAACAGCAGCATTCGCCACAGGAGTGTCTTCACGAGCGAGCTCTTGCCCTGCCCGAGCTTGCCCAGGACGATCACGTTCGGGTCGTCGAGGGTCCCGTCGGCGTACAGGTCCCACGGGTCGTAACAGAACGCGCTGCCACCGGAGTCGCGCCCGATGAAGACCCCTCGTCCGCCGAGGCTTCCAGGAGCCATGAACGGATAGATCGCCTGCGCGTGACGGGTCGTCGCGCGGTGACCGGGTCGCTGCGCCGTGCGGAGACTCATGAGCCCCGCCGCCGGCCCCGCCACCGGACGTGGACGAGCGCGACGGCGATTCCGGCCGCGAGCGCTGTGAGCGTGATCGCGCTCGGGCTTCCGTGCAGCATCGGCCGGAGCAGATCGTCGTACACCAGGCGCGCGACGAGGTAGTGCCACAGGTAGGGCAGGAGCGTGGTCGCGGTCGTGATCATCTGAGTCCCCGGCAGAGCGGGAGCGTGAACGTGAACGCCTCGGCCTGCTGTCCATACATGCGGTGCAGCTCGACCCGGGAGCGCGCGGCGTGCTCGAGCACCTCAGCGCAGCCCCGCCGCAGGTCATCCGGGCTCCGTCCCGAGACGGTCACGAAGCCGGTGAACCTGACTTCGCCGTGGCCGGCGGCGAGCTCCAACTCGCGCCGGGCCGCGGCGTCCTGGGCCTGGCGCTGGCGGGCTGTCTCGGACTGGCCGAAGCGGTGGCGGAGCTCGCGGTCCGCGCGATCGCGCGTGATCGCCGCTTCGACCTCGCGCGTGGAGCGTTCCGGCCGGATCGGCTCGAACACCACCGCGACGGTTCGAACAGCCGAGGAGCGGGACAGCAGCGCGCCCAGGAACATCGGCGAGACTTCGACCCGAGGCCAGCCCGCGATCCAGTACGTGGCATGGACGGCTCCGTCGCTCTGGTAGTGCTCCCAGGCCTCGCGGGCGCCCAGGGGCCACGCGTTCGACTCGCTGAGCCCGTCTCGATCGGGGTCGGCGGTCTCGAGGGCCGCGAGCTCGGACCGACCGTAGGGGTCGAATGCGGTTCTGAGGCTGCGGGCCAGTTGGCCGGGGCTGAGCGCACCCAGGACGACGACCTCGGCCGCCTCCAGCGCTTGCGCGATCCGCTCGGCCTGCTCGATCAGAACCCGAATCGCGCCGTCACGACCCCGCTCGCGCGCGCGCCTGGCGTCAATCTGAAGCGCGATCAGGATCTCGTGCTCCTGGGCCACCTGCGCTGTGGCGCCGATGAGCTCGAGATATGACTCGATCATCGGCGCGCCACGCAGCGGTACGGCGGGGTCTCGCTCGGCGTGAAGCCAGCGGGCGAGCTCGTCCCCCTGGGCCGGCGCCGTGCGCTCGAGCCATTGGATTCGGCGGATCGCCGAGCCCGCGGCACCGGAGAGGACGAGTCCCCACCGGCTGAGGCGTCGCTCCTGGGCCTCCGCGTCGAGCAGCGAAAAGGCGACGACGCGGCAGGCCAGCACGGTCGTGAGCAACCGATCGCTCCGCTCGGATAGGGCACCGATCGGGCGCTCCTGCGTTCCGGCTTCGAGGATCTTGACGCCGCGCAGCGCCTGGGGCGGGGCGACGGGTAGCCGGCGGGTGCGGCCAAACGCAGACGCGCCGACGCCGAGCGTTGGAATCGCCGAGCGGAAGCGCAGCCGGCTGTGGGCCCACCGCACGGCGTATGCCCACGCCACGGCTGCCCATTCTTCGCACGTGCGCCTGCCGAGCGGGGCGAGCGCGAGTCCGACCGTGATCCCGATCAGGACTGTCGCAAGCACCACGCCCGCGACCGACGGCGAGCGGTCCAGGACGACGATCGCCAGCAGCGTCCCGGCCGCGAGCAGTCCGGCTTGGCCGGCGCGGAGGGGGCCGAGGAAACCGCGCCTTTCGAGCGGCCCGAATGTGTAGTGCAGCCGACGCTCGCTCATGGCCGGTGCTCGTCCCCTTGCCCGGGCGGGAGCTCGTCGTGGTCATCCGCCAGATCCTCGGCATCGGGATTACTTGCGACATCCTCGACTGGTGCGCGGGGCGGGGTCCAAAAGGGGTCGAGCTGCTCACCGGCTGGACGCTCCGGTCGAAACCAGGCTCCGTCCAGGCCGAGTACCAGCTCTGGCGCCTCCGGTACGGCCGCATGCGAGTCGTCTGCGCGGCCCGCGGGGGAGGGCGTCGATCGTGGTGCGTGGAGACCTTCGGTCATGGATGCCCGGGCAGCGTCGGGCTCGGCGACATGCGGCTCAGCCCCGGTCGACTCGGTCGCAGCCTCAGTTACGGATCCTGTCCCCGCCTCGGCTACTCCGAGTGGTTGATCGGACTCCTCCTCGGCCGGATCGAAGCCGGAGCCGTGCCGGCGGTCCCCGGCTGCGAGCACGAGTTCGTCACGGTCGCCGGCGCGGCCGGTGGCAAGCCCAGGCGTGGCGTCGGCGTCGCTGCTCATGCCAGCGTGGAGGTTTTGGATCCAGTGATCGCCTTCGGCGGCGATCGCATCGCTCAGCTGACCGGCGCGGATTGCCGGCCGCGTCTCGGCTCGCAGAGAGCCGACCGCGCCACTGGCAAGCTCGTGGAGCGGCAGCAGCCGCAGAAGCGCCCACGGCGCGAAGGCACCAAGCAGTACTAGCACCAGCCCGGCGAGCAGGCCGGCAACGCCGCTGCCGAGTCCGTGGTCGAGTGCAGCGCCGCCGAGAGCGAGCACGGCCACGATCGCGAACTTCGAGAGGATCAGCGCGACGAGCAGCTCTGTCGCCCGGATCGCCCAGACGCGCCGGGCCGGCCACACGAGCGCGGCGAACACGACCGGCAGCATCAGCACGATCACGTAGACGGCGGCCTGACGCATGAGCAGCTCGAGCCACAGGGTCAGCGTTGCGGCAACGGTGAACAGGCCGACGAGGAAGGCGAAGAACGGCGAGCGCGCGAATGCGGTGAGCCCAGCGATCTTCAGGCCCGCGCTATCGAGGAAGTGGCCACCGGCGTTTCCCGCGGCCGCCGACACCGCCGAAGACATCTGATCCGAGGCGGCCAGCAGCAGCGTGCTCAGGGGCGCGGCGATCGCGACCGCGAGCATCGACAGTGGCAGGTAGCCGAGCGCGGCCCGCCCGAGCAACGCGAGGTCGGAGCGCATGACGGCCTGAACCGCGGCCGCACAAAGGAACGGCACCGTCAGCAACGCGGCGATAGCGGCCATGCGCCAGTAGGCCGAGGAGAACCACGCGCTCGTGAGTCGCGGGCTCGTGGTGGTGGACAGCACCTTCGCGGTCTCCCGCAGGGTGAAGCTGGCGCCGCCGATCACCCAGGCGCCGATTGCGGCAAGCCCGATCGCCCTGCTGGCCGCCGCCCCGCCGCCGCTGCCATCGCCGATCAGCACCTTGGCAGCGCCGCCGAGCTTCCCCTGCGCGAGCTTCTTACCGGCATCGACGATTCGGCCCGGATGCCCCGCCACCGTGCAGACCTTGCCCAGCAGTCCACTCACGACTCCGGCCGCCGAGCACAACGGCTTCACCGGGTTGAAAGCCGCGGCGGCTGGGGGACTCGCGCAGAAGGCCAAGCCGGCGCTCACCGCTGACAGCGCCACCAGTGCCTGGGCGCGCCTGGCGGTCATTTGGCGGTCGTTCCGAGGTGCTGGAAGAAGTTGACGAGCCCAGGAGCCGCGCCCACGACAAGCGCCGAAGCGCCGGAGATGAGCGCCGCCATCCGGCCGCGGCCGGCGTATTGGTGGTTGTGAGTGTGCGAGGCCACCGCCCAAAGTCCGGCGCCGATGAAGGCGCCGAGGAGCGCGATCGCGAGCGCCCATGCTTCGGCGCCGTTGACCAGTTGCTGCAGGACGTTGCTGCCAGGCAGCGCCGTGAGGCTGGGGTGGGACGTAACCGCTTGCTCGATCAGCATGTGACCCTTTCTGACACTAATTGAGATGAATACACTTGTAATGAACTTAGCAAGTGTGCTTTAGTGCGTCTAGGTCCAGTCGTAGCAATTTAGTCTCAATTCGTATGCCCGATCCTTTCTCCTCACCGTCATTCCCGCCCGTTGGCACTGCCGAAGATGTCGGGGCCCTGTACCGCTCGCTGTCCGCGCGGCTCGAGCACATCGTCCGGCGCGACGTGCGCGCGCCGGACGCCGTGATCGAGGACGCCTGTCAGCTCGCCTGGAGCGGCCTCGTGCGTCACTGCGGGAGGGTGAGGCGCGACACGGCGCTCGCTTGGCTCGCCCGCACGGCCGAACGCGAGGCCTTCAGGCTTGTTCGCCGCGAGGACCGCGAGCTGTCGCTCGACGCGACACTCGAAGCGGACGGCGACGTGAGTCTCGCTGGTGGGTCACCGGGCCTGGCTGAGCTCGCTGAACAGCACGCGCAACTCGAGGCAATCTCAACGCTGCCCGGGCGCCAGCAGCGTCTGGTCTGGCTACAGGGCCTCGGGTTCAGCTACGACGAGATGGCGGCCCAGACCGGCGACAGCCATAGGACGGTCGAGCGCCAGCTGTTGCGGGCCAGGCGAAGGCTTCGTGGGATCGAGGACGAGGCGCGGTGATCCGGCGGCCGCGCTTGACGACGGAACGGTGGCTCGGGCCTGCCATCGGGCCCGCCACCGGGCCGCCCGCTACCGGGCCTTTCCGCGCTTGCGCCGGCGTCGCTCGGCAGGGCTCAGCTTGCGCGGCTTGGTCTTGGGCTTGGAGCCAGTCCTACTCCGTCCGTCGGGACCCTCGACCGCGGCGCGGCTCCGGACCGGGGCGCGCTTGCGCGCGTCGCGCCAGATGAACAGCGAGATGCCGGCCAGGACCACGAGCGCGCCGATCGCGATCGCGGTCGCGCTCCCGCCGCTCAGCGACGAGCTGCCGGCCGACGTGACGGTGTTGTTCCCGGTGAGCACCGGCGCAGCCGGGGCGGGCACGGTGGTCGGCGAGGCGCCGGTGTTCTGGGGGATCCCCGGGGTGAGGGGGCTGCCGCTGCTGCCAGCCGCGAGCGAGCCGGCCGGAGAGGCCAGCGACCCGATAACTGCGAAGACGGCGATCCGGCTCCGGAGCACGGGCGCCCCGCTCACCGCTCCGATGCGAGGGGCTGCTCCATCGCCGGCGTCTCGGGCGAATTCCGGTACGGGTCCTCGTTCTCGGACTGTTCCTCGTGGTAGACGCTCTCGACGTTGACCGACCAGATGTCGTGGTGGCTGCCGAGCAGGATGTTGTCGACGGCGCGCATCGCGGTCAGCATCGAGTGGTCGGAGTTGTTGTAACGATGGAGGCCGTTGCGTCCGACCTGAATCAGGTTGGGGATCGTCTCGAGCCAGCGCCGGATCGTCGCGACGCGCTCGCCGTACTCGACGTCGTAGATCGGGTAGGCCTTGTGGACCCTGACGACGAAGCCGAACTTGACGTTCTTGGCCTTGGCCAGGCCGAGCTTCTCGATCTCGGATTTGGCGAGCTCGACGAGCTCGTCGTCGGAGGAGCTCCAGAGGGCGTCGCCCTCGAAGCAGAAGTACTCCATGCCGATCGAGGCGTCGGTGTCGTTGGGCACCATCCACGGGCTCCAGGAGCGGAAGTTCTGGATTCGCAGCACCTGGACGCCGGGCTGGTGGATGTAGATCCAGTTATCCGGGAACAGGTCGCCGCCCTCGATCACCAGCGAGACGGTCAGGAAGTCCCGGTAGCGCAGGCCACGCGCGGCATCCCGGACGTCCACAGGCGCCTCGGGCTCGGCGATCCCGACCGTGGTGCGCAGCGGCAGCGAGGAGATCACGTGCGACGGGACGAGCGTCTCGCCGCCGGCCACGACCTCGAGCACCTTGCCGCCCTCGATCCGCAGCCTCGTCACCGGCGCGTTCAAGCGCACCTCGCCGCCGTGCTCGCGGATGTCGGCGGTCATCTGCTCCCACATCTGACCGGGTCCGTAGCGGGGGTAGTTGAACTCCGAGATCAGGGACTTGATCTTGTTGCCCTCGTTACCGAAGAAGGCCGCTTTGGCGGCGCTGAAGAACGACAGGCCCTTGATCCGCTGCGCCGCCCATTCGGCGCGGATCTCGTCCGTCGAGACGCCCCACAGTTTCTCGGTGTAGGTCTTGAAGAAGTGCTGGTAGAGGCGCTTGCCGAAACGGTTCGAGACCCACTGCTCGAAGGTGTCCTCGCGCCCCTTCGGCTTGATCGCCGCCCACAGGTAGGAGACCATGCAGCGGGTCAGCTCCACCGGGCCGAGCTTCTTGATCACGTCCATGCCCTGGAGTGGGTACTCGAGGAACTTGTCGTTCCAGAAGATCCGGCTCTGGCGCGGGCGCTTGAGGAACTCCTCCTTCATGATCTCGTGCCAGAGGTCGTCGACCTCCTTCACCTTGGTGAAGAAGCGGTGTCCACCGAGGTCGAAGCGGTACCCGTCGCGGACCTCAGTGCGGGCCAGGCCGCCGACCTGGTCGGTGGATTCGAGCACGATCACCGGCTTGCCGGCCTTGGCCATCAGGTAGCCGGCGGTCAGTCCGGCGGGCCCGCCGCCGAGCACGACCACTGGATGCTCAGGCGTTATCTCGGAGCCTGGCGAGGAGGCGTCTACGGGCTGGGTATCGGTCATTTCGAGTGCTCAGGAGACCTTCTGGTAGAGCGTCGCGCTGTCGCCGACGCAGCATGCGCCACGGTAGTTGTGCGGTGAGAGGGCGACCACCTTCAGGGTGGGGTCCGACGCGAGGATGGCGCCCCATTGGGCCGACCGGCGGCGCACCAGCTGGGTCCATGACGCTTCCCAGCTGTTGGCCCCTTCGGTCAGAGGCCGCACGTAGAGCAGGTGCTGCCCAGGCTTGAGACTAGCAATCAGCGGATCCAGGGTGGCAGCGGGATTGGCGGCCTGGAGGCGATTCAGGGCGTGGACCCAGTTCATCGACTGCGGGTCCTTGCTGAGCCCGGTCGTGTCCGCGAACCGCAGGCCGGCCGGCATGTAGTACCACGACAGCGGCACCTGCTCGGGCTGGCCGGAAATGACGAGGTCCCCGGGGTGGAGGATCGGACCCGCCTCGCCGCCGATGTCCTGCATGTCGCTCTTGTACTGGGGGACGAACGAGCCCGGGTTGGCCCAGAAGATCACGGTCAGGATCAGCGCGATCAGGCCGACGCCCTTGGATCGCGAGAGGCCCCAGGCCGCGAGCAGCAGCAGCGAACCCAGGATCGGGGCGAAGTACCGGTACTGCCAGGCCGGTGAGATGCGCGAGACGACCCAGCCCGCGGCCAGCGTCCCTACGGGCACGAGGATCAGAGCCCACATGGTCAGCGACTCGCGGCTGCGCCGCTGCTCTCGCGCGAACAGCCGCGCCATCCCGATCGAGGCGCCGAGCACGAGCGCGACCGTCGCTCGGTCGCCGCCCATCAGATTGCGGGAGATCTGCACCGGAGCGCCGAAGTTCGGGGCGGTGTCCCAGGGCGAGCCGGTGTGCGTGGCCTGGTAGAGCAGCGTCGGTAGCCACGGCACGTAGAGGATCGCCGCCGCGCCGAACGCGATCAGCGCGTCCTTCAAGATCGCCCGCGGCTCCTCGCTGACCCACCAGACCGGGACCAGGGCGAGAGCGGTGCCGATCCCGAAGAAGATCCCCCAGGCGTGCGTGTAGAGCATCAGGGCCTGCGAGACCACGAACAGCACCAGGTAGCTCCGGCGCCGGTAGATGAACACGTGGATGAACGCGGTGCTGGCCAGCAGCCCGAGCAGCGTCATCAGCGTGTACATCCGGGTCTCCTGGCTGTACGCGGTCAGGAACGGGTTGAGCGCGAACAGCACGCCGGCGATCACCGCCGCCCAGCGTCCGAACAGGCTCCACGCGGCCCAGGCGCCGGCGGGCACGGTCAGCAGGCCGAACAGCAGCGACAGCGTGTGGGTCGCGGACTCGCTCGAGCCGAACACGCTCATCCACACGTGCAGGATCAGGTAGTAGAGCGGGGGCGACCCGTCGTGCCGAAGCACCGTCGGGATCGAGCTCAGCGAGTGCGAGGAGATCCCGACCGAGAGCGCCTCGTCCATCCAGAATTGACCGCTCAGATAACGGGAACGCAGGACGGCGGAGATCACCGTGGCGAGCACGAGAACGCCGCCGATCGTCAGCCAGATCGGGATCCGTGCCAGACGGTGGGGCACGTGTATCTCGAAGTTGGGCAACGACCGGCGCGGGGCGGTTACGGTGGCCACTAGCTCTCGGTCCTCGGGGTCATCGCGGCAACCAGATTACCCGCGGCAGTGTGTAAAGAGTCTGAACGTGCGTTCATGTAGTGCGTATGTGTAGGACGTCGTCTTCCAGCTGTGGACGATCGGGAGCAGCGTCGCATTTCGCTGGGCGCGCGTCTGCAGGATCACGTTCGGCGGCGGCGGGAGCGGGGCGCCGGTGGTCGGCGAGGCCTGGACCTCGAGCGTGTGGACGCCTAGCGCCCATGCGACCATCGGCACCTGGAAGCCCTCGGTCATCACCGAGCCACAGGCCAGCAGCTTGCTCGCGCCGCCGGCCTTGGCGACGATCCGGGTCACGTCCTGGCGCAGGTGGGCCTGGTAGACGAGCGCGCGGTGTGTGCGCTGGACGTCGATCAGGTTCCCACCGACCCAGCTGGGGAGCATCAGGAAGGCGAGCCCGACGACTCCGACTCCGATCCAGCTGCTGATCAGCGCTGGTCCGCGGCGTGCCGGCTCGCGGGCGGCCGGCCCCCAGCGACGGACCAGGTTGCCCAGCTCCTGGGCCGCCCAGCCCCATCCGACGGCGCCGGCGATCTCGACCAGCGCCGAACCGAGCACCAGGTAGCGGTTGTTGCCCGAGAATCCGATCTGCGTCATCACCCCGATGACGACGAACCACGCCAGCCCGAGCACGCCCGCGAAGCAGGCGACAGCCTCGGCGTGGTCACGCGCGGTGGCAACGGCGCCGGTGGGGCGCCTTCGCCGGCGCAGCCACAGGTCGGTGCCGGCCACGCCCACCAGCAGTGCCGCGGCGATCTTGATCCGGAACAGGATCGTCGGCAAGGCGTGGTCGACGAGTTCGGTGCAGAACGGGCACTTGGCGAACGCCGGACTGTTGGAGCGAGGGTGCTGGGCGCGGTTGACGCCGCGCAGGAAGTGGCCGCTACCCCAGTACTCGGGCAGGAACCACAGCACCGGGATCAGCGCGAACAGGCCGAATACCAGCTTGCGGGCGCCCGGGTCGCGCCACCACAGCCAGAGCCCGTACGGCCCCCAGAACAGCCATATCTCGGGGCGGTCCAGGGCGGCGAAGAAGCCGATCGCGAATGCGTGGCGCGGCTTGCCATCGATGTGGAACTCGACCGCGATCAGCACCAGGGCCGCCATCAGCCCCTCCGAGTAGCCGAGCGCGTTGTCGCTGATGAACCCACCCGAGAAGACAAGCCCGAGGGTGGCGATCAGACCGGCGAGCAGCGCCGGCGCTCGGCGGCTGAAGCGATCGAGGTCACGCGGCGTTTCGGTGAACCGGCTCCCGAGCTCTCGCGTGAGGCGGTAGGTGAGCTTGAACACCATTGCCACCGCCACCAGCGCTCCCGCCCGGGCGATCACCAGCCACAGGTCGGGCTCGGCCTTGCCGAAGATCGAGAAGACCGTGGTGAAAAGCACCGGCAGCGGCTTCCACGACGGACCGCCGGTCGTCTGCAGATTGACGTGCAGGATCTCACGTCCCCACACGAGCCAGGCCCACGGGTCGTAGCTCGGTGTCGAGGGGAACAGCAGCGAGATCGCGCCCAGGAGCAGCGCCGTGATCGCGAGGCCGACGTAGAGCTGGGCGTTGGTGGGCCGGCGCGCGGCGGCACCGTCGGAAGTCCGGACTCGAGCGCCGGCCGTGCGCGGTGCCGCGATTTCAGCGGTGGACGCAGAAAGCAGGTTGGCGAGCGGTCGTCGAGGCACTGTTGTGTGGCGCTGGACCAGCGCGGTTGGAACGATTGCGAGCCGGCAGTCCCGAACGCGCGCGGACGCTGGACACGCAGGAGCCCGCGCAAGGGAACGGGTTCAGCCGAGGCATTGTAGAGCGCCGCTGGGCGACCGGCGGGTGGCCGCTGCCCGCCTGCCCTAGCCCTTCACGCCGATGGTCAGGCAGCCCTCGATCACTTGAAGCTGAGCGTCCGAGTCCTGCTCGGGGTAGAGCAGCGCGCTGCCGATGACCTCGGCGCCGGGGGCATCGCCGCCGATCTGCGCCTGCTGCCCGGACCCGGGGGTGGGGGTGTAGACGATCTTGGCCTGCGTTGGGGGAGTTCCGACCTCGAGCTCGGTCTGGCCGACCGTCACGACCGGAATCCTGGCCCCGCGCAGGCAGGCGATGTGTTTCGTGCGCGGATCGTCGACCTGCTTGCGCGCCTTGGCGTCGGCGCGGAGCGTTCCGGCTACTGGCTTGGCGGTCGTTCCGCACGCCGCAAGAGACATGGCGGCGAGCGTCGCGGCCGCCGCGCGGTTCGCGCTGGGCATGCCGGGGCAGGGTAGAGGATGATGGGCGCGTGAGCGCAATCGCGGCGATCACCGGACCTCTCCCCAAGGCCGGCGTGGTTGTGATCGCAGTGCTCACGGCGTCGGCCCTGATCGCCGGCGATCGCCGGCTGCGGGCGGGATCGATGCTCGGAGCGGTTGTGCTTGCGCCCGTCCTGCTGCTCGCCGCGATCTGGCATTCACCGCAGCTGCGCCTGGTCCACCGCCATCCGCTGCTTGCGCTCGTGGGCGCGGTGATCGCGATCGCGCTGCTGGCGTTGGCGTCGCGATGGCTGGGCGGCCGTCCGGCGGTGTTTGCGCCGTTGGCGATCGCTGCGCTCCCGTTCCGGGTGCCGATCCAGGCTGGCGGGGCGACGTCGAACCTGCTCGTCCCGCTCTACCTCGTGGTCGCCGCCGGTTCCTTGGCCTACATCGTGCCGGTCCTCCTCGGCCGCGCGCGCGACCCGGGCGGCGGCACCGACCCCCCCGCCGTGCGGTTGCTCGAGCGGCTGCTCGCGATCTATGTCGTGCTCTACGCCGTGCAGGCGATCTACTCGCCCAGCTTCGAGACCGCGCTCCAGCAGATGGTGTTCTTCTACGTTCCGTTTGCACTGCTCTACATGCTGCTGCGGGAGGTCCGATGGACGCGGCGGCTGGTGCGGAGCGCCGTGCGGCTCGCGGCCGTCCTCGCGCTGGCCTTCGCCGGGCTCGCGTTCGTCGAGTACGCGACCAAGACGATCATCCTCAACCCGAAGCTCGTGGTCGCCAACGACCTCCACACGTACTTCACCGTCAATTCCGTCTTCTTCGACCCCGACATCTTCGGACGCTTCCTCGCGCTGGTGATGATCCTGCTCGCGTGCGTGCTGCTGTTCGGTCGCGACCGGCGCGAGCAGCTCGCTTCTGCAGCGGTGCTGGCGGTCCTCTGGGTGGGCCTGGTGCTCACCCTCTCGCGCTCGAGCCTTGCCGCTCTGCTGGTCGGGCTTGGGGTGCTCGCGGCGATGCGCTGGAAGCCGTCCCGCGCACTGGTCGTCGCCGTTGTGGTCGTGGCCCTCGGCGCCGCCGCTGTGGCGCTCTCGCCAAACACCTTCGGGCTCAACCAGGGCCTGAACGGCGCGTCGAGCGGCCGCGGCGGCCTGATCAGCGGCGGCGCGTCGCTGTTCGCGGATCGACCGGTTTGGGGGTTCGGGTCCGGGTCGTTCGTCACCGAATACCGCGCTCACCACAACAGCGGCGCGAACACGCTCTCGGCCTCGCACACGATCCCGATCACGATCGCCGCCGAGCAGGGACTGATCGGGGAGGTCGCGTACATCGGGCTCGTGCTGGCGGCCTTCGCCTGCCTGCTCAGTCGCGCTCGCGGGGATCCGGTCAGGACCGCGATTGCTGCCGCGTTCATCGCGCTCGCGTTCCACACCCTGCTGTACGCCGACTTCCTGGAGGATCCGGTCACGTGGGCGCTGTTGGGGATCGGCGCTGCTCTGGCCCGCGACCCGCTTGCGGAGGCGAGCGCGGTGCCGACACCCGCCGGCGGGCTGGCCACCGCGGCCGCCTGAGAGCGATGCCGGGAGCCGGCGATCCGACCCACGCGCGGGCCTCACCGGAGTGCTTCATCTGCGTCACCTGCGGAACCCAGTTCGAGTCCTCGCCGCAGCCGCCGGAGAGGTGTCCGATCTGCGAGGACCCTCGCCAGTACGTGCCGCCCGAGGGCCAGCGATGGACGACTCTCGCCGATCTCGGCCAAAGCAATCGCAACCGGGTCGCGGCGGAGGGCGAGCTGACCGGGATCGGGATCGAGCCCCAGTTCGCGATCGGCCAGCGAGCGCTGCTCGTTCCGTTCGGGGACAGCCAACTGCTGTGGGACTGCGTGCCCCTGTTGAACGAGGCGCCTGCGGCCGAGATCGACGGTCGTGGCGGCCTGCGCGGGATCGCGATCTCGCACCCGCACTACTACACGACGATGGTGGAGTGGGCGCACCGCTTCGACTGCCCGGTGTACCTGCATGCCGACGACGCGCGCTGGATCATGCGACCGGACGAATCGATCGAGCTGTGGCACGGCGAGTCGCTGGCGCTCGGCGAGGGACTGACGCTGGTCCGCTGCGGTGGGCACTTTCCGGGCGCGACCGTGCTGCTCTGGGAAGGCGGCGCGGGCGGTCGCGGCACGCTGCTGGTGGGCGACGTCGTGGCACCGGTCGCCGACCGGCGCTACGTGACCTTCATGTGGAGCTACCCCAACTACGTGCCGTTGCCGGCACAGGAGGTCAGGCGGATCGGCCGCGCACTGGCGCCGCTTCGTTACGAGGTGCTGCACGGCGCCTTCTGGGGCCTCGAGCGCTCCGACGCCAAGGCGATGGTGGACCGTTCGCTGGTCCGCTACCTCCGGATCCTCGAATCGCCTCAGGGGATCGTCGACACCCCGAGCGACGACTGGCCGCTGTGAGAGGCGCGGATCTCACAACCGGGCAGCGCCGGGCGTTTCATGTCCGACGACGGCGAGAGAGCCGAGAACGATGCGAAAAGAGGTAGCCCCGATGACCGACTTCCGTACAACTGTCGAGGGCCCGATCGGGGAGCTGACGCTGATCGGCTCGGACGCCGGCCTACGGCGTGTCTGCTTCCCCGGCGAGGTCTCGCCTTCCGGCGCGAACCGGTCGCGCGCCGCGTTGCCGGACGTCCTGCGCCAGGCGGTGGCTCAGCTCGAGCAGTACTTCGCCGGGGAGCGACGCGTGTTCGAGCTGAAGCTGGCGCTGTCGGGCACGGCATTCCAGCGGCGCGTCTGGGCGGCACTTCAGCGCATTCCCTACGGCGTGACCACAAGCTACGGCGAGCTCGCCCGGAGTCTCGGCGAGGAGCTCGGCCGCGATCCGTTCGGGCCACGAGCCGTGGGGGCCGCGGTCGGCCGCACTCCGACGCCGATCGTCGTGCCGTGCCACCGGGTGCTCGGCGCCGACGGTTCGCTCACGGGGTACGGCGGCGGCATCGAGCGCAAGCGTGCCCTGCTCGAGCTCGAGGGCTCCTAGAGTGGCGTCGTGTAAGCGCTGGTGATGCCACCGTCGACGACGAAGCTCGCGGCGTTGACGTAGCTCGACTCGTCGCTGGCCAGGAACAGGACCGCGTTGGCGATCTCCTCGGCGCGCGCGAAGCGCCCCATCGGGACATGCACCAGCCGGCGCTGCGCGCGCTCGGGATCGCTCGCGAACAGGTCGCGCAGCAGCGGGGTGTCGACCGGGCCGGGACAGAGTGCGTTCACCCGGACGCCCTCACGAGCGAACTGCACCCCGAGCTCGCGCGAGAGGGCGAGCACGCCGCCCTTGGACGCGGTGTAGGAGACCTGCGAGGTCGCCGAGCCCAGGAGGGCGACAAACGATGCTGTGTTGATCACCGACCCGCGGCCGGGTGGATCGTTCTCGAGCAGGTGCGGGATCCCGTGCTTGCAGCACAGGAACACGCTGCGGAGGTTGGTCGACTGGACCCGGTCCCAGGACTCGAACGAGGTCTCGAGCACGGACCCGTCGTCGGTGGGGTTGATGCCGGCGTTGTTGAACAGCACGTCGATCCGTCCGAGCTCGTTGCGCGCGCGGGCGTATATCTCGGCAACGCTCGACTCATCGGTGACGTCGGCCTGGAGCGAGAGCTCGCCCACCGAATGCTCGAGCAGGTCGACCCCCACGACCGTGGCGCCCTCGCGTTCGAGCACTTCGGCCGCGGCCGAGCCGATCCCGCCGGCGGCGCCGGTGATCACGCACACCTTGCCCTCGACCCTCCTCACGCTGATCGCCTCCGCTCGCCTTCCGGGCTCGCCTGAACGTCAGCTGCGTGAGTCATCCGGCTGTCGAGAAGAAGATCGATTTGACCTCGGTGTAGGCGTCGAGCGCGTGGGGCCCGAGCTCGCGGCCGTAGCCCGACTGCTTGAAGCCTCCGAACGGCGTGGCGACGCGGACCGAGGTGTTGGAGTTGATCGAGAGCACGCCCGCCTCGAGCGCCCGGGCGACGCGCAGCGCGCGGCCGCCGTCCCGGGTCCAGATCGAGGCCGCCAGTCCGTAGATCGTGTCGTTGGCCAGCCTGACCGCTTCCGCCTCGTCGTCGAACGGGATCACCGTGGCCACCGGACCGAAGATCTCCTCGCGCGCGGCCCGCGCGCCCGGGTCAACCGGACACAGCACCGTCGGCGCGAACCAGAAGCCTGGACCGGTGGGCGCGGTGCCGCGGATCGCCACCGGAGCGTCTTCGCCTACGAACGAGGCCACCGTCTCGCGCTGATCGGCGGAGATCAGCGGCCCCATCTCGGTCGACTCGTCGAGCGGGTCCCCAACGGCGATCCCCTTGACCGCGCGCTCAAGCTCGGCCATGAACCGATCCAGGACCTGCGACTGAACGAGGATCCGCGAGCGCGCGCAGCAGTCCTGGCCGGCGTTGCCGAACACCGCGCCCGGAGCGGATGCGGCGGCCGCCTCGACGTCCGCGTCCGCGAACACGATGTTCGGCGACTTGCCGCCCAGCTCGAGCGTCACCCGCTTGATCGTCTCCGCCGCGCCGGCGGCGATCGAGCGTCCGACCTCGGTCGAGCCGGTGAAGGCGATCTTCGCCACGTCCGGGTGCTCGACCAGCCGCCGGCCGCAGGTGCGCCCCGGGCCGACGACGACGTTCACGACGCCGTCCGGGATTCCGGCCTCGCGGGCGATCTCAGCGAACCGCAGGGCCGTCAGCGGCGTCAGCTCGGCCGGTTTGAGCACGACCGTGTTCCCGGCCGCGAGCGCCGGGCCGAGCTTCCAGGCCGCGATCGTCAACGGGAAGTTCCACGGCACGATCAGGCCGACGACGCCGAGCGGCTCGCGGACCGTGAACGCCTGGCCGCCGGCCACCGGAACGGTGTCGCCGAGCAGCCGCTCGGGCGCCCCGGCGTAGTAGCCGATCGTCTGCGCGACCATCTCCATCTCACCGCGGGCGTCGCCGATCGGCTTGCCGGCGTTTCGCGCCTCGAGCTGTGCCAGCTCCTCGTGGCGGGCACGGATCGCCTCGGCCAGGACGCGGAGATGCTCGGCGCGTTCTCCCGGGGCGACGGCGCGCCACGCGGGGTAGGCCGCCTTCGCGCGGGCGACGGCCTCGTCCACCTGCGTCACACCGGCGCGAGGTATCTCCTCCAGCACCGCCTCGGTGGCGGGCTCGATAACGGCAAGTGTGTCGGTCACCGTGTCTTCAGAGCGTCGAAGGACCGGCCGGCGCCGTGCCGGCCACCTCTGCTCCGGCGCCGCCGAACTCGACCGTTCGGATCGGGCCCTTGAAGGTGCGCCGCGCCGAGGTGTAGTACCAGATCGTCACGGCGAGCATGACCAGGACCGTGACGATCGGGGCATAGTTGACCGCCGACCAGCTGAAGGTGCTGCTGAACGGGACAGCCGCCGGCGTGAACGGCAGGCAGAAGATGATCACGCACAACCCGACCCACACGATCGCGATCAGATTGACCCACTTGTACTTCTTGCCCAGCGTCCACGGGCCGGGCTGGAACGCATCGCCCATCCGCCAGCGCAGGAACACCGGGATCGTGTAGGCGATGTAGAGCCCGATCACCGAGATCGAGGTGACGGCGAGGAACGCCACCGGTAGGCCGGCGTGGTTGCCCTTGTAGGCCGGCAGCGTGATGATCAGCGCGAACACGGCCACGAACACGACCGCCCAGGTCGGCGTGCGGTGGCTGTTCAGCCGCCGCCACAGGTTGTGCCCGGGAACGGCGCCGTCGCGCGAGAACGCGAACGTCATCCGCGAGGCGCTGGTCACGCAGGCCATGCCGCAGAAGATCTGGCCGATCGTGGAGATCACCAGCACCGCCTTGGCGGAAGCCGAGCTCAGCGCCGACTCGATGATCGACTGCGACGTCCCCCCGGCCGCGGTGATAGCGCTCACGTGGGTGGCGGCGAAGGTCAGGGCTAGCAGCACCATCCAGCCGAACACCGCCGAGTAGAACACCGAGCGCCAGACGCCCTTCGGCGCCGCCATCGCGGCATCGTGCGTCTCCTCGGAGATGTGGGCCGAGGCGTCGTAGCCGGTGATCGTATACATCGTCAGCAGGAAGCCCAGCGGCAGTACGTAGAACCAGTACATGCCGTGGCTGAAGCCCGAGAGGTTGATGCGGTGGCCGAACACGAAGGCGAAGCTCTGGTGGTGGCTCGGGACGGCGACCAGCAGCACGATGATCACCAGCACGCCGATCACGTGCCACCAGACCGAGATCCGAGTGAGCAGGGCCACGAGCGGTGAGGAGAAGATGTTGATCACCGCGTGCAGGAGCAGGATCAGCGCGAATAGGAGGAACACGTGATGCAGCGAGGACTGGACGCTCGAGGTCGCGAAGTTCACTCCGAGGATGTGGGCTCCGTAGAAGGACAGCGTCGAGTTCAGGAAGGTCGCCGCCGCGTAGTCAACGGACGCCGTCACGGCGACGAGGCCGACGAGGTTGAACCAGCCCGTGAACCACCCCCAGGCCGGGCCGCCGAGCTTGGAGGACCAGTAGTAGATCCCGCCCGCCGTCGGCATCGCCGAAGCAAGCTCGGACATCGAGAACGCCACCAGCAGGATGAACATGCTGATCACGGGCCAGCCGATCGAGATCGCCACCGGACCGCCGTTGAGCCACGCCTGACCGTAGGTGGTGAAGCAGCCGGCGAGGATCGAGATGATCGAGAACGAGATCGCGAAGTTGGAGAATCCGCTCCACCCGCGTTTGAGCTCCTGCTTGTAACCGAGCTCGGCCAGCCGCTGCTCGTCGCTGGACAGTGCCTCCGCGCTGCTCGTCATTCCGGCCCCTCCTGGTAAAAGGTCTGATGAACCGTCCTTAGCGCGGCAACATACCCGCGCAGCGTTGGAAGTCAAGTGCTCTCCGGAGCGCTCCTACGCAGACGGGAGCAGGCCGGCGAGCACGTGCTCGGTGCCCCGGAGGTGCTCCGCCATCTCGCGCGCGGCTGCCGCCTGGTCGTGCCGGCGCACGGCGGCCAGCAGCCGGCGATGCTGGTCGTTGGCCGAGTCGAGCACCTCGGGCGGGTGGGCGATCAGCGAGATCAGCCCCGACATCGCCCCCTGCGTCTCGGTCATCGCCGTCACCAGGCGCGAGCTGCGCGTCGCCTCGGCGAGCCCGATGTGCAGCCGGACGTCCGCCTGGCGGTAGGCCGGGAAATCCTCGAGCAACCGGTCGCACACGACCACGAGCGCGTCGAGCGCATCGAGCACCTCCTCCTGCGCTCGCTCCGCCGCCAGCACCGCGACACCGACCTCGACCGCCATGCGCTCGTCGCAGATGTCGCGCCAGCACGCGAGCACCTCCGGGGACGGGGGCTCGCCGGGCGGCTGCGGATCGGCGACGAATGTGCCGCCACCGCGCCCGCGGGTCGCGTGCAGATGACCGCTCTGGGCCAGCGCCAGGAGCGCCTGACGCAGCGTCGAGCGCGCGATCTCGAGCTTTGAGCACAGCTCGCGCTCGGCCGGTAGTCGCGTTCCCGGCGGCAGCATCCCGAGCTTGATCGCAGTGCCGAGACGCTCGACCGTCTCCTCGAACGCGGTCTGTGAGTGCACCGGTGCAAACACCGTCTCGACCGACACGGCCGATTCGAGCGAGATGATCGCCTGCGCAGGACCCGGCACCTCGGCCCCGGTTGCGGCGGCAGGCGATGCCCGCCCGGCGCTCACAGCCGCTCGAATCCGCGCACGCGCTCCCAGTCGGTCACCGCGGACTCGAACGCCCGGAGCTCGACGTCGGCCGCGTTGCAGTAGTGCGCGACGGCCTCGGCGCCGAACGCCGAGCGCGCGAGTTCGCTTGCCGCGAACAGGTCCCGGGCTTCGCGCAGCGTCCCGGGCAGGCGTGGCTTGTCGCTGAGGTAGGCGTTGCCCTGGTACTCGGGCTCGAGCTCGAGCCCCTGATCGACGCCGTGCAGACCGGCGGCGATGATCGCGCTCAGCGCGAGGTAGGGGTTCAGATCCGAGCCGCCGGCGCGATTTTCGAACCGGAGCGCCGAGCCGTGGCCGACGACCCGCAGCGAGCAGGTGCGGTTGTCGTGGGCCCAGGCGACCGCGGTGGGCGCGAATGAGCCCTCGGCGAATCGCTTGTAGGAGTTGACGTTCGGAGCAAGCATCAGCGTCAGCTCGCGAAGACAGGTCAGCTGGCCGGCCAGGAACGCCTCGAACACGGCGCGGTCACGCGCGAACAACAGGCCGCCCTCGTCGGAGAGCGAGAAGTGGATGTGGCAGGAGCTCCCCTCGCGCTCGTCGAACTTGGCGATGAAGCTGATCGACATCCCCTCCTGGGCCGCGATCTCCTTGGCGGCGTTCTTGTAGATCGAATGATCGTCGGCCGTGCGCAGCGCGTCGGCATAGCGGAAGTTGATCTCGTGCTGGCCCAGGTTGCACTCACCCTTGGAGTTCTCGACCGACATCCCCGCGTGCTGCATCGAGTTGCGGATCCGGCGGATCAACGGCTCGATCCGAGCCGTGCCGAGCAGCGAGTAGTCGACGTTGTAGAGGTTGGCCGGCTCGAGCTCCCGGTAGCCCTTGTGCCACGCCTCCTCGTAGGAGTCGCGGAAGACGAGAAACTCCAGCTCGGTGCTCGCGTTGGTGCTCCAGCCACGCTGCGCGAGTCGAGCCAGCTGAGCCTTGAGCATCTGCCGCGGCGAGGCGACGACGTCCGAGCCGTCGGCCCAGGCGAGGTCGGCCAGGCACATCGCGGTCGCCTCCTGCCACGGCACCGGCCGCAGCGTTTCGAGGTCTGGACGCATCACGAAGTCTCCGTAGCCACGCTCCCAGGAGGACATCTCGTACCCGTCGACGGTGTTCATCTCGACGTCGACGGCGAGCAGGTAGTTGCAGCCCTCGGCGCCATGGTCGGCGATCTCCTCCAGGAAGTGCCCCGCGGTGAACCGTTTGCCCTGGAGGCGGCCCTGCATATCCGTGAGCGCGAGCAGGACAGTGTCGATCTCGCCCGCCTGCACCTTGGCTCGGAGCTCGGTCAGATTCACGCGCGCTGAAGGTATAGGACCCGCGCCTTAAACGCTAGGTTTCACGCCGTGGGCGATCTCGACCGGATCGTGGAGCGGATCTCGCAGACCCTGGGGACGATCGACGAGGGGCCGGCGCCGCTGGACGGCGGGATCACGAACCGCAACTACCGGATGCGCTTCGGCGGGCGCGAGTGCGTCGTACGGCTCCCGGGCAGGGACACCGCGCTGCTCGGCATCAGCCGCGGCGCAGAACGACTGGCGAGCCAGCGCGCGGCAGAACTGGGAATCGCGCCGGCGGTGCTCGTCGCCGACGAGGATTTTCTCGTCACCGAGTACCTCGGCGGCGGCCCGATGGACGGGGAGCGACTTCGCGCCGCCCCCGAGTCCGCGGCCGCCGCGCTGCGGTGCTTTCACGACAGCGGGCTCGAGCTCCCCGTGCGCTTCTGGGTGCCCGAGCTGCTCGAGCGCTACGCCGAGATCGTGGCCGAGCGCGGCGGCGAGCTTCCACCCGGCTACGCCCCGGCGCAGGAGCTGGTGGCGAGGATCGCGAACGCGCTGCCGCTGTCCGAGCCGGTCCCCTGCCACGACGATCTGCTGCCGGGCAACATTCTCGCGCGCGCTACCGAGCCCGGGCGCGCGATGCTCGTCGACTGGGAGTACGCGGGCATGGGCCACCGCCTGTTCGATCTCGGCAACATCGCCGTCAACAACGCCTTCGGCGAGAACGCCGAAGCACGGCTGCTCGAGGCCTACTTCGGTCAGCCGCCAAG
>DATCNP010000111.1:0-19854 GCA_036565205.1 Solirubrobacteraceae bacterium
TTGGGGCTCACGTGCTGGAAGCCGAAGCGGCCCTTGATGCAGAGGTTGCCGCGAGTGATGTCGTGATCGTCCGGCGAGGAAACCTTGACGATCTGGTTGTCCTGCACGTGGAGCGTGAGATTGCAACCCACCCCGCAGTACGGGCAGATCGTCTCGGTCTGCGTCTGGCGGGACTCATCCCACGAAGCGGCCTCGCGGAGCTCGTGCTCGGAGCTGAACATCAGCGCACCCGTCGGGCAAACGGCGATGCAGTTCCCGCAGTACACGCACGCGGACTCGGGCAGCGGGTTGGCGTATTCCGTAGAGATGCGTGCGTCGAACCCGCGGCCGGCGACGGTGATCGCGAACGTGTTCTGGTATTGCTCGCCGCAGGCGTCGACGCACTTGTAGCAGAGGATGCACTTGGAGTAGTCGCGCACGTAGAGGTCGTTGTCGACCTTCGTCGGCGCGTGTACCGTGGCGGCGGTCTGACCGTCGGGCAGCTCGTGGTGGCCAGTGCGCTTGCGGTCTCGCTCGGCGTCCGGCGGCGCCGGCGGACCGTAGCGCTCCGGATGCGCGCCGTAACGATCGAGGTAGTCGCGAGCAGCCGGGGTTATCGACAGGTCGACCGAGGAGGCCAGGAACTCGATCACCATCTTGCGGCTATGGCGCACGCGCTCGGAATCGGTCCGGATGACCATGTCCGCCTCGACCTTGCGCGAGCATGCGGGCACGAGGGCACGCGCACCTTCCATCTCGACCACGCAAATGCGACAGGCGTTGGCCGGACTCAGAGTCTCGCCGTAGCACAGCGTGGGAGTATCGATCCCCAGCTTGTTGCAGGCGTCCAGGACCGTCGAGCCCTCGGCGACCTCGACCGACTGCTCATCGATCGTGAGCGCCACCATTCGCGCGGCGGGTACAGGGGCGACCATCGGCAGCTCGATCATGCGGGTGCTCCTCCGTTGAAGACGCCGAGGCGATTGATCGCCGACTCGATCGCGGCCGAGGCGGTCTGGCCGAGCCCACAGATCGATGCGTCGCGCATCGCCTCGCCGATCTCTCCGATCAACGCCAGCTCGTCGTGGACCTCGCCTCGCGTACTGCCAGAGAGCAGGCGGGCAATTGCCTCTTCCTGTCGGACGGTGCCCACGCGACATGGGACACATTGGCCACAACTCTCATCGCGAAAGAAAGCGGCGATCACCATCAGCAGCCGGCCGACGTCGACGCGTTCGTCGATCGCCACCACCACACCGGACCCGAGCGTCGTCCCGGCGGCACGCGTGTCCTCGAAGGTCAGCGGCAGGTCAAGCTGCTCGGGAGTGATGAAGCTGCCGGCCGCGCCGCCGAGCAACACGGCTCGCAGGCTCCGTCCGGACAGCACGCCGCCCGCCAGCTCCAGCACCTCGCGGAGCGTGGTACCGAACGGCACCTCATAGGTGCCCGGTCGCGCCACCGCTCCCGAGACGCAGAACAGCTTCGGGCCGGTCGAGCGCTCGGTGCCGATCCGGGCAAATGCCTCTCCGCCCTCGAGCACGATCGGCAGCGTGTTGACGAGCGTCTCGACGTTGTTGACGACCGTCGGGAGGCCGAACAGTCCCCGCTCGACGGGGAACGGCGGCTTGTTGCGCGGCTCGCCTCGGTAGCCCTCGATCGAGCCGAAGATCGCGGTCTCCTCGCCGCAGATGTAGGCGCCGGCCCCCTTGCGCAGCTCGATGTCGAAAGCGAAGCCGCGCGAGAGGATGTCGGCGCCCAGGAGCCCGCGCGCCTGCGCCTGGTCGATCGCCAGCTCCAGCCGGCGCTGCGCGAGCGGGTACTCCCCGCGCAGGTAGATGTAGCCGCGCTCGCACCCGGTTGCGTACGCGGCGACGGTCATGGACTCGATCACCGAGAAGGGATCGCCCTCGAGGATCACCCGGTCCTTGAAGGTCCCCGGCTCAGACTCATCCGCGTTGCAGATCAGATAGTGCGGCCGGCGGGGTTGGCGTGCGACCGCGTCCCATTTGCGTCCGGTTGGAAACGCCGCTCCGCCGCGGCCCATCAGCTTCGAGTCGAGAACCTCGCGGATCACCCCGTCAGGACCCAGGTCAAAGGCACGCCGAAGCGCGGCATAACCGCCATGGGCGCGATAGTCGTCGAGGCTCTCCGGATCGGCGACGCCGATCCGGCCCAGCAACCGAACGCCCGCCTGCCCGGCCTGTGAGGGCACCGCCGAAGCGGGCGGCTCAGGCGTCAAGCCGTTCATGACCTCGAGCAGATGGTCGGCGTCGATCGCTGTCAGCTCGCGCTCAGCCGGCGCCTCGCCGGACTCGATCAAGAGTGCCGCCGGCGCACGGTCGCACTGGCCGAGGCATGGGCTGGGCAGCCAGGTGCTGCCGTCGAGCTCGGTCCCCGGCGGGCCGACCTGCTCGGTCAGCGTGGCGATCAGGGATTCCGAGCCGGCGCACCGGCAGACCAGGTCGTCACAGACATGCAGCACGCGTGGCGCGCGCGGCTCGAGCGAGAACAGCGCGTAGAAGGTGGCGACGCCGTAGACATCGGCAGGCGGAATCGTCAGACGCTGCGCGATGTAGTTCAACCCGCCCGGACTCACCCATCCAGCGCGCTCGTGCAGCGCATGAAGAGTCGGCAGCAGCTGATGGCGCTCGGCCCGCGCCGAGTGGCCGCCATGGGCCGAGTGTCCATCTTCGCCTCGGTCGGCCCCGACCCAGCTCGACAGCGGGGGACCGAGGAAGGCGTCGACGGCGTCGCGCTCGACCGTCGTCGGCTCGGCGTCCAGGAGATGGACGTCCACGCTAGCCGCCGGCCTCCCCGCTGGCCACCCCGGCCTCCTCGCGGGCATGGCCGTCCCGCTTCTCCACCCGAACCGCGGTGGCCTTGAACTCCGCCGTTCCGGACTTCGGGTCGGTGGCATCGATCGTCAGCACGTTGACGTCGATGTCATCCGGGAAGTGCATGGTCATGAAGGCAAGGCCGGGGCGCAGTCCTGGATCGAGTCGCACCGGGGCCTCGATCGAGCCGCGGCGAGAGCTGATCCGCACGACCTCGCCGGGCTCGACGCCCAGGCTCGCGGCGTCCTCGGGGCATAGGTCGAGCGTCTCCCCGCGGCGAAGCGGGGAGCTGTAAAGGTTTGACTGCACGCCGGTGTTGTAGGAGTCCAGGCGCCGGCCCGTCGTCAGTCGAACCGGGAACTCGTCGTCGAGCTCGTCGATCGGGGGGGCCCAGGGAGTGACCGAGAACGGCGCCGGCAGTCCCTGGATCGGGTCCTCCCACAGCCGCCCGTGCAGGAACAGCGAGCCGGGATGATCCTCGCTCGGGCACGGCCACTGCAGCCCTCCGGACTGCTCGAGGCGCTCATAGCTCATGCCGCGGTGCATCGGGCTCAGGGAGCGCAGCTCGTCCCAGGCCTGAGCGAGCGTCGGTTGGCCCCAGTCGTGGCCGAGACGGCGAGCGAGCTCGGGGATGATCCAGTGATCATCGCGCGCGAGGCCGGGTGGATCGAGTGCCTTGTGCATCCGCTGCACCCGTCGCTCGCTGTTGGTCACCGTGCCGCCGTCGGCCTCACACCACGACGCCGAGGCCGGAAATACCACATCGGCCATCTCACACGTCTTGGTCATCAGGATGTCCTGGGCGATCATGAAGTCGAGTCCGTCCAGCAGCGCCAGCGCCTTCGCGGAGTCGGCCTCGGACTGCGCCGGGTTCTCGCCCATCACGTAGAGCGTGCGGAGCTCGCCCCGCTCCATCGCCTCGAACATCTGCGAGAGGTGCCAGCCACGCTCCGGGGGGAGCTTCGTCCCCCACGCCGCTTCGAAGCGGGCGCGGGCCTCGTGATCGTCCTGGACATCCTGAAATCCCGGAAGCTTGTTCGGGATCGCGCCCATGTCACCGCCGCCCTGCACGTTGTTCTGGCCGCGCAGCGGGTTCAGGCCCGACCCGTAGCGCCCGACATGCCCGGTCAGCAGCGCGAGGTTGATCAGTGACAGCACGTTGTCGACCGCGGTGACGTGCTCGGTGATCCCGAGCGTCCAGCACAGGATCGCCCGCTCGGCGCGCCCATAGGCATGGGCCAGCTCACGGATCGTCGGCGCCGGAACGCCGGTCACCCGCTCGCCCTCCTCGAGCGTCCAATGCTCGACCGAAGCGCGGTACTCGGCGAACCCGGACGTTGCGCGCTTGATGAACGCCTCGTTGGCCAGCCCGGCGTGGATGATCTCGCGGCCGATCGTGTTGGCCAGCGCGATGTCGCTGCCAACGTCGAGGCCGAGCCACGTATCGGCCCACTGCGCCGAGCCCGTCCGGCGTGGATCGACGACGTAGAGCGAAGCTCCCCGATGGACGGCCTTGAGCACATGGTGAAAGAAGATCGGATGGGTCGCGCGGGCGTTCGAGCCCCACAGGATCAGCAGATCCGTTTCCTCGACCTCTCTATAGGACGACGTTCCGCCGCCCGCACCGAACACTGTCGCCAGACCGACGACGCTAGGAGCGTGTCAGGTGCGGTTGCACGAGTCGATGTTGTTCGAGCCCATCACCGAGCGGACGAACTTCTGAGCCAGGAAGTTGACCTCGTTTGACGCCTTCGAGCAGCTGAACATGCCGAACGATCGCGTCGCGTCCTGGCTTCGGGCTCGAGCCAGCCCGGCGGCTGCGGTATCGAGCGCCTCGTCCCAACTCGCGGGGCGAAGCGCTCCGTGCTCTCGAACCAGCGGCTCCGTCAGCCGGCCACGTTGCTTACGCATCCAATCACCTCCCCTCGTCCACTCCAGGCCCAAAGGGCGAGTACGAATTGGTCTAAGCCTAGAAAACCCCGGCCGTTCGCGCAAACGGCCGGTCGGTTTGCAGACCGTTCAGCACCGCGGTCGATGTCCGGCCGGAAGAGCGTCAGCCACCCAGCCCCTGTACGGCCTGCCACTTCTCGAACGCCCCGATAACCACGGCCGCGATGCCGCGCAGGTCCTCCGGGTCCTCGACGAACTTCGGGACCGTGAACTCAGCCGAGCCGCCGTCATCGCGGAGCACCGGGACGGTGATCGTCTCGCTCTCGTGATCCTGGCGAAAGGCGCCGTAGCTCCAGCCCTCGACACCCGGCACGTGGCTGACTCCAGGATCGTCCACGCATTGCAGCCTAGCGCCCGTGGGCGCCGAGGACCACGTCCTTGCGCCGGAGCCGACCCGGGTGGCGGTGGTAGGCTGCGCCGCAGCTTGCGGTTGCGCCTAGGGTTCCGTCGCCGTCCACACGCACAAGGACGCGCGAGCCTGGACCGAGCGGCGCCAGCCGGCCAGTGCGGTCGGCCACACCTGACGGGATAAAAGCCCCGAGGGCCTCCAGTCCCGCCTGCCAGGAGGTCCTCGTGCCAGTCGTACCGGTTGTCCTGTTCGCCGCAGTTCTGCATGCGTCGTGGAACGCGCTGGTCAAGCCGGTGGGCGACCGGCTGGCATTGATGGCGGTGATGGGCGCCGCCTCGGCTGCGATCTGCCTGCCGGTGACGGTGCTCGCGCATGCTCCGAGAGCCGCCGCATGGCCCGAGCTCGGAGCCTCGATGCTGCTGCATACCGTCTACAACCTGCTGCTGATCGAGGCCTACCGCGAGGGTGACTTCAACCAGGTGTATCCGATCGCTCGCGGCACCGCCCCACCAACCGTTGCCCTCGCCGCTGCGCTCGTCGTCGGAGAGACCCTGACTCCCGTGCAAACGCTTGGCGTAATCGGCGTCAGCGCGGGGCTCTTCATCCTCGCGGCGGCCCACGGCCACGGAACCAGGCGGGCGGTCGGCTTCGCCCTGCTGACCGGCCTGGCGATCGCTTCGTACACCGTCGTCGATGGCGTCGGCGTGCGCCGATCCGGATCGACGCTCGGCTACACCGGCTGGCTGTTCCTGGGCAACGGGCTGTTGACCGCATTCGCGCTGCTCGCGGCCAGAATTGGCTCCGGAGCGCCGCTGCACATCCCCTCAGCGCTGATCACGCGGGGACTCCTGGCCGGCGTCCTCTCGCTGGTTGCCTACGCACTCGTGCTGTGGGCGCAGACCCGCGGCGAGCTCGCGGTCGTGGCTGCGCTCCGAGAGACGAGTGTTGTCTTTGCCGCCCTGCTGGGCGCCGTCTTCTTCCACGAGCGGTTACCCAAGCGGCGAGCCTTCGCCAGCGTTCTGATCGCCTGCGGCGCAGCGAGCCTCGCGCTCGGCTGACCTCTACGCCGCGCCGCCCCGCTCGATCATCACCGAGGTGGCCTTGACCACCGCTGTCGCGCTCACCCCCGGCGCAAGTCCGAGCTCCTCGATCGAGTCGCGGGTGATCGCCGCGGTGATCAGGTAGGGACCCGCCTCGACCTCGACGAGCGCCATCACGCCATCTGACTCGACCGAGCGCACAACGCCCGCGAGCCGGTTGCGGGCCGAGCGGTCGGTGCCTGTCCGATGGCGCTCGGGGCGGGTGGTGAGGCGCCGGATCTCCGAGACGGGAACCATGCGGCGGTTGCGCGCGTCGCGGCTCGTCTTGATCTGGCCGGCGCGGTCCCAGCGCCGCAGCGTGTCGACACTGACTCCGAGCGCCGCGGCGGCCTGGCCAAGCGAGAGGTCGTTCGGCATCGTGGGTGGGGACGCTACACCGAGCGCCGTGATGCTCGTTAGCCGCGCCGCACTCAGGACTCGCTGCTCGCGTCCTGCCCGGCCGCGTGGAATAGATGGACGTCATGGGGTGAAACCCGTAGCCCCACAGTCGACCCTTCGCTTACCGGAGGGCGACCGTTCACGCTGGGCGGCGTCCGGATCGTCAGGCGCGTGAGTCGAACGACTCGCGCCCCGCGATCGTCACGCACGCTTACGACCGTGTCGGTGAATGGACTGCCGGCCGGATCGGCGAGCTCGAGCTCCCAGGGATGAATCGCGATCTGGACGGCGCCCTCGGCGGGCGCGGCACTTCGGAGCTCGCCACCTCCGAGGAGGTGCACAATCGATCCGGATTGCGATCGTGCTGCGGTGCCCTGAAGGATGTTGGCGCCGGTGAGCGCCGCGACCATCACATCCGCAGGGCGGCGGAGCAACTCATCGGCGGTCCCGACCTGCACAAGGCGGCCGAGGTCGATCACACCGATCCGCTGGGCGAGAGCGGTGGCATCATCGAAGGCGTGGGTCACGAGCAGCGTCGGGAGGCGGAGCTCCGGGAGGACGCCGGCGAGTTCGTCGCGCACCTGGCTCCTGGTGATTGCGTCCAGCGCGCCGAACGGCTCGTCGAGCAGCAACACGCGAGGCTCTCGGGCTACGGCCCGCGCGAGCGCTGTGCGCTGGCGCTCACCGCCCGAGAGATCGCGGGGTCGTGCGCCGGCGAGATGCTCGATGCCGAAGCGCTCGAGCAGGTCCGGGCGGTCGCGCTTGCCGGCGAAGCGGACGTTCGCGGCCACGGTGAGATGGGGAAACAGCGCGTAGTCCTGCGGCAGGTAGCCGACCCGGCGTTGCTCCGCACTCAGGTGAACGTCTCGTCCCGCGTCGAACCACAGCTCGTCGCCGAGCGCAATCCGCCCGGCCTGTGGGCGCTCGAGTCCGCTCACGGCTCGCAGCAGCGACGTCTTCCCGGCCCCGGACGTTCCGACCAGTGCGATCGTTTCCGCGCCGAGATTCAGCGCGACACGAAGATCGAACGACCGCCGGGCCAGAGCGATGTCGATTTCGAGGAGGTCCATGAGCGCAGGAGCAGCTTGGAGGTCAGCAGGATCGCCGCGCTGATGATTATGAGCAACACGCCGATCGCGATCGCTTGATCGAGGTTGGCGTCGAACAGCGAGTAGACCGCGAGCGACAACGTCTGGGTGCTGCCCTGGAAGCTGCCGGCGAACAGGATCGTGGCGCCGAACTCGCCGAGCCCGCGTGCGAACGCGACCGCCGCGGCCGCCCCGAGCCCGCCGGCAGCGAGCGGCACGGCCACGCTCAGCATCCGTCGAACCGGTCCTGCGCCCAGCGTGCCGGCGACGTCGATCAGGTCTCCCTCGACGCTCTCGAACGCGGCGATCGCCCCGCGGAGATAGAACGGGCTCGCGACGAACAGGATCGCAATCACGACCGCCGCCTGGGTGAAGGCGAGGTCGATCCCGAGCGCGCTCAGCGTGTTACCGAGCAACCCCAAGCGGCCGAATGCCACCAGCAGCGCGAGACCGGCGACTGCGGGCGGCATCACGAGAGGTACTTCGACCAGCGTGATCACGACACTTCGTCCGCGGAAGCGCGTTCGGGCCAAGACGTAGGCGAACGGCGTTCCCAGCCCGATCATCAGCGCGAACGCGATCGCATTCGTCTTCAGCGAGACCTCGATCGCGTCCGTAGCCACCTTCGACCCGAAGCCGTCGATCAGATCGTGTACCGGCTGGTAGGTGACCAGTGCGATGATCGGCAGCATCAGGAATGCCATGACCAGGGAGATGACCGTCGCGGCGGCACCCGCGATGGCGACGCGCCCGAGCGTGGAGTGACCGGCCCCCGCTCGCTTCCCGCGAATCGGTGCGCCGCTATCCGCGGCGGGGCTCACGGTTTGCCAAAGCCGGCAGCGTGGAGCTTCGCCTGACCCGCGGCCGAGAGCACGGTGGCGACGAAGGCCTTGGCCGCGGACTGGTTCTTGCCCGACTTGACCACGGCGATGAAGTCCTTGGCACCGGGCTTGGCGGCTGCGGGTAGGCGAACCACGCTGACCTTCCCCTTTGCCGCCTTCGCGTCGGTGATGTAGACAAAGCCGGCGTCGGCCTGGCCGAGCGCGACGTCCGCCACGGTCTGGGTCACGTCGGTCGTCTGGCTGACCACGTTCTTCATCGCCGCGGCGGTGATGCCCAAATTCGCAAACGCGGTGCGGGCATAGTCACCGCATGGCACCGTGGCGTCGCAGATCACCAGCTTCACGCCAGGCTTGGTGATGTCGTTGACCGACGTGATGTGAGCCGGATTGCGCTTGGGCACTATCAGCACGAGCGTGTTGGTGGCGAATTCGACCGGCTTGGCGACCAGACCCTTCGAATACAGCGCGGCAGGCTGCTTCGGGCTCGCAGCCGCGAAAACGTCCGCGGGGGCGCCCTGCTCGATGTCGGTCTCCAGCGCACCGGAGCCACCGAACGTGTACCGCGCCCGAGAGTCAATCTTGGGAAACACCTTGGTCAGCGACGCGGCCGCGAGCACCGTCGGCCCCGACCCGATCGTGCTCGGCGTGGAGCTTGCCGTCGCGGAGCTCGTCGATGACGCAGCCGCCTGCGACGCGCTCGAGCTCGAGGCGCTGCTGCTGCCGCATGCGGTAGCGAGAACCGATGCTCCGATCACGATGACGGTCGCCGAAAAGCGCCGAGACCAAGGTGCACGCAAGAGGATCGTCTCCTTGTCAAACGCCAGAATCCTGGCATCCTACAAAAATCATGGCATCCAAGGGTGATTCCTCCCTACGCCGGCGTCGCCTTGACTCCGGGCTCACGCAGACCGAGCTGGCTGCGCGCGCCGGCGTGAGCCGCCAGCTGGTGGCAGCGGTCGAGGCAGGACACAACACGCCCGCCGTGGATGCTGCGATTGGTCTGGCCCGGGCGCTCGCGACGAGCGTCGAGGAACTGTTCGCTGTTACACCGGTCGAGATCGTCGCGGCGCTCGGCGGCCGCTTGCGCGACGGTGCGCCGCTACGTATCGGCCGCGTTGGCGGGCAATTCGTCGCCGCGGAGCTGGCTGATCACGGCATCGCCGGGGCGAGCTGGGCCAAGCCTGACGGCGTCCTGGCCGACGGTGAGCTGCGGTTGTTTCCCGCTGCGGCTCCGGCGGGCTTCGTGCTCGCGGGCTGCGACCCGGCAATCGGCGTCGCTGAAGCGATGCTCGAGGGCCTCGGCCCGAACAGCCTGCTGGCGATCTCGGCGCCAACCGGGACCGCGCTCCGCGCGCTGGCTCGAGGTGGCGTGCACGCCGCCGTCGTGCACGGGCTCCCCAGCGAGCTTCCGGAGCCACCCGTTCCGGTCATTCGGGTGCATCTCGCGCGCTGGCAGGTTGGTCTTGCCCTGGCGCCCAACCTTCGTGGCCACTCGCTCGAAGCAGTCCTGAGCAGCGAGGTTCCCGTCGCGCAGCGTGATCCAGCCGCAGCGAGCCAACAAGCATTCGAACGCGCCGCGGCCCAGACCGGGATCGCCCCCCGCTCGTCCGGCCCACGGGCAACCGGTCACATCGACGCAGCTCGGCTCGCGGCGATCCTTAGCGGCGCCGCGGTCACAACCGAAGCAGCCGCGCAAGCCTTCGATCTTGGCTTCCGCGCGCTGGAAGACCACACCGTCGAGATCTGGTTCGCGGAGCGATGGCTGGATCACCCGGGCGTAGACGCGCTAGGCAATCTCTTCGCCTCCAGCGCGTTCACCGAGCGCATTGCCATGTTCGCGGGCTACGACCTCGCCGGCTGCGGCGACCCCGTGCACGCGTCGTAGACCGGCTTCGATCCCGCGGGGCAGGACCCGCGAGCTAATCTCGGACCCGCCCGTGGTGGAAGGGAGAACAAGGCCGTGCACGTGACCCTATGCGACGTCGGCCCGCGCGACGGGCTGCAGAACGAAGCGGAGATCCTCTCGCCCGAGGCTCGCGCCGAGCTCTGTACGCGGCTTGCCGCCACCGGCCTGCCGCGGATCGAGGCCGCGAGCTTCGTCAATCCGGAGCGGGTGCCGCAGATGGCTGGCGCTGAAGAGGTGTTCGCTGCGCTGGGGCCGACCGACGAAACCGTCTACGCGGCCCTGGCGCTCAACGCGCGCGGCGTTCAGCGGGCGCTGGCCGCCAATGCCGACGAGCTCCACCTCTCCTACGCGATGAGCGACACCTTCGGGCAGCGAAACCAGGGCATGACGGTCGAGCAGGCCGCGGTGGCAACCGAGCAGATGATCGGCGTCGCCCACGAGGCGGGCGTGCGCGCGACGGTGACCTTCTCGGTCGCGTTCGGATGCCCGTTCGAGGGCGCGATCGATCCGGAGACCGTGCTCGCGAACGTGGCCCGGATGGCCGGGGCCGGAGCCGATGAGCTGATGCTCGCCGACACGATCGGGGTCGCCGTCCCGGCGCAAGTGCGCAGACTGCTGCCAGAGGCCCTTGGCCAGGCGGGCGAGACGCCGGTGGGTCTGCACCTCCACAACACCCGCAACACCGGATACGCCAACGCCGTCGTCGGCCTCGAAGCCGGGGCGAGGCTGTTCGACGCGTCGATCGGTGGCCTCGGGGGCTGCCCGTTCGCACCGCGAGCGACCGGCAACATCGCCACGGAGGACCTCGTGTACCTGCTCGACGGCGAGGGGGTGCAGACAGGCGTCGACCTCGACGCTCTGATCGCCACATCCGAATGGCTGGCCGGAGTGCTCGGGCGCGATCTGCCGGGACTCGTCTACAGGGCCGGACCGGCGCGCCCGGCCGGCGACTGAGCACGCGCGAGCGCGGAGTACTCCTCGTTCGGCAGCATGTTGGTGCCCATCGCCAGGCGGTTGGTGAAGTTGTACATCGCCGCGATCTCGATCACGTCCCAGGCCTCCTCGCGCGTGAGACCGGCGGCCAGCAGCCGATCGAGGTCGCTGTCGTCCACCGCGCGCGGATCGCGGGTCAGCTTCTCGGCGTACTCGCAGATCGCAATTCGACGCCCGTCGAGTCCGGCGCGCCGCCAGTCGTAGGAGATCCGCTCGCCGAGCACCGGGTCCCCGAGTTCCTCACGCAACGTCGCGCCGTGAGCGACCAGGCAGTACAGGCAGCCGTTGGCCGAGCTGACGACCACCGCGATCATCTCGCGATCGGCGGCGCTGAGGTTGGCCGTCGGCTCGTGCAGTTGGCGGTAGTGCGCGAACCAGGCGCTCAAGCGCTCGGGACGAAATGCATAGACCCGGAACACGTTGGGCACGAAGCCGAGCACGCTGCGCGCCTTGGCGAACAGCTTCTGGAGGTTCTCGGGGAGCTCTTCCTCGGCCGGCACCGGGAACAGCGAGCCGGTGCCGCCCCGGTCGGTCAAACCGCGGCGCCCGTGACGAAGCGCTCGCGAAGCTCCGTCTTCTTGAACTTCCCAGTCGCCGTGCGCGGGATCTCGTCGATGAACTCGAAGCGCTCGGGGAGCTGCCACTTGGCGTACTGGCTGCCGAGGTGCTCGCGGAGCTGATCGGGACTCACGTTCTGGCCCTCGCGGACGACGACCACGCCGAGCGGACGCTCGCCCCAGCGCTCATCGGGAATCGCGATCACCGCCGCCTCGGCCACGGCGGGGTGGGCCATCAGCAGGTTCTCGAGGTCGACCGAGGAGATCCACTCCCCGCCGGACTTGACGAGATCCTTGGAGCGGTCGCAGATGCGGATGTTGCCCTGGGCGCTGATCGCGACGACGTCGCCGGTCTGGAACCAGCCGTCGTCGGTGAACTTCTCAGCCCCCTGGCCACGGTGGTATCCCGCGGCCACCCAGGGCCCTCGGACCTCGAGCTCGCCCATCGCCTGGTCGTCCCACGGAATCAGCTCGCCATCCTCGCCTCGAGCCCTGAGCTCGACGAACGGTGAGGCCGTTCCCTGGCGGCTGCGATAGGCGTACTGCTCCTCCTCGGACGCATCGTCGAGCTCGACCGGGAGGCGACAGACGGTGCCGAGCGGCGACATCTCTGTCATCCCCCAGGCGTGGACGATCGTCAGGCCGTGGCGGTCGAAGCCCTGCATCAGGCTCTTGGGCGCTGCGGAGCCGCCGACGAGCAGCTGACGCAGTGCGCTCAGGTCCCACTGATCCGGCTCCTTGTCGAGGGCCTCGAGCACCGCCATCCAGACCGTCGGCACCCCGGCGGTCATCGTCACCCGCTCGTCCGCGAGCAGGTCAAGGATGCTGACGGCGTCGAGCTTTGGTCCTGGCAGCACCAGCGCCGCGCCGATCATCGCGGCGGCGTACGGCAGCCCCCAGGCGTTGGCGTGGAACATCGGCACCACGGGGAGCACCGTGTCGCGAGAGGAGATGCTGTTGGCGTCGGGGAGCGCCGCCACCAGCGAGTGCAAGACCAGCGAGCGATGCGAGTAGAGCACGCCCTTGGGCCGCCCGGTCGTGCCCGACGTGTAACACATCGCCGCCGCGCGGCGCTCGTCCGCCTCCGGCCAGCTCATCGGCTCCGCGGCGGCGATCAGCGACTCGTAGTCATGGGTCCCGTCGGGAGCCGAGCCCGAGCGCGAGACGACGATCACGTGCTCGAAGTCGTGCGCGGAGCGGAACGACTCGAACACCTCGAGCAGCGTCTCATCGATCACGATCACCTTGTCGTCGGCGTCCTCGGCGATGAAGCTCAGCTCGTCGCGATGGAGCCGCGGGTTGAGCGTGTGGATCACGGCGCCCATCGAGGGGACGGCGTAATAGACCTCGAGATGCTCGGGCTGGTTCCACATCATCGTGGCGACGCGATCGCCGGAGGACACGCCGAGCTCGGCCAGCGCGGTCGCCAGGCGCCGCGCGCGCCTCACGCACTCACCCGTCGTCGTGCGGCCGACGCTGCCATCGGGCCGTCGGAAGGCGACGGCGCGCTGATCGTGGTAGCGCTCGGCGCGTTCCACCGCGGCCGTCAGCGACAGCTGGTAGTCGTCCATCATCAGCCCGTTCAGCGCCGTGTCGCTCATGTCTCTCCTTCGGCCGGGATCACGTCGTGGGTACCCGAAAGCATGATTCTCCACCCGCCCCGATGCAAGCGGCTCCGGGGTACCGATACGTTGCTGCGATGACGCGCTCGATTCCGGCCGATCCCACTCCGGAGCTGTCGTGGTCAGGCTGGGGCGATCCGGCGCAACGCACGGAGCTGCCGGAGGCGCTGCGCAAGCTGCTCTCCAGCGCGCTCGGCGTGCATGCGCCCGAGGCCGGCGCCGTGGCGCTCGAGGATCTCCGGCTCGCGCCGAGCCGGCTCGACGCCGCGGTCGTCGAGCGCTTGAGCGCGATCGTCGGTGGGCATGCAGCTGCCGAGGCCGAGGCCCGGGTCAGGCACACGCGCGGGAAGTCGACGCCGGACCTGCTCCGGCTCCGCGCCGGGGACGTCGCCGACGCGCCGGATTTCGTGGTCGCGCCGGGCACGCACGAGGAGGTGCTCGAGCTCCTTCAGGCCTGCTCCGAGGGCGGAGTCGCGGTGGTGCCGTTCGGAGGCGGCACCTCGGTGGTGGGCGGATTGGCTCCGGAGGCGGAGCGCTTCGCCGGGACCGTCGCGCTTGACCTGCGACGGATGAACGCGCTTGTGGAGCTCGACGAGGTCTCGCGGCTCGCCGTGCTCGAGCCCGGTCTGCGCGGCCGCCAGGCCGAGGCGCTGCTGGGAGAGCGCGGGTACACGATCGGCCACTTCCCGCAGTCGTTCGAGTACGCGACCCTGGGCGGCTTTGCCGCCGCGCGCTCGAGCGGTCAGGCCTCGGCCGGATATGGCCGCTTCGACGAGCTGGTGCTGGCGCTCCGTCTCGCGACGCCGACGGGGACGCTGTCCGCCGGGCGCGCTCCGCGCTCGGCCGCAGGACCCGACCTGCGCCAGCTGATCCTCGGCTCCGAGGGGACGCTCGGCGTGATCACCTCGCTGACCGTCCAGGTGCGGCCGTTACCCGAGCAGCGGGTCTACGACGGCTGGCGCTTTGCGTCCTTCGATCAGGGCGCGGGAGCGCTGCGCCGGCTGATGCAAGATGGGCCGCGGCCGACGGTGCTGCGGATGTCCGACGAGGCCGAGACGGCGCTGAACCTGGCGCGGCCGGCGGAGATCGGATCCGGCGACGGGGAAGCCGGGTGCCTGGCGATCGCCGGCTACGAGGGAACTGCCACGGACGTCGCCGAGCGGCGCCGTGGGGCCTCCGCGGTGCTCGAAGCGGCGGGCGCGGCGCCGGTTCCCGAGGCGGGCGAGAGCTGGGCGCGTGATCGCTACCGCGGGCCTTACGTGCGCGACGCGCTGCTCGACGCCGGCGCGCTGGTCGAGACGCTTGAGACGGTCACGTTCTGGTCATCGCTTCCGGGCCTCTATGCGGCAGTCGGCGAGGCGCTGCGCTCATCGCTGAGCGAGATGGGCACACCGCCGGTGGTGATGTGCCACATCTCGCACGTATACCCGGCGGGAGCCTCGCTCTACTTCACCGTCGGCTGCGCGCAGCTCGCAGACCCGGTGTCCCAGTGGCGTGCGGCCAAGGCCGCGGCGAGCGAGGCGATCCTTGCCGCAGGGGGATCGATCACCCACCACCACGGAGTCGGCACCGATCACCGCGAGTTCTACGAGCGCGAGATCGGAGCCGTGGCAGCCGAGGCGCTGCGAGCGGTGAAGGCGACGCTCGACCCGGCGGGGATCCTCAACCCAGGGGTGCTGCTCGGCTAGGCTTCACCGTCCCGGAGAGGTGCCGGAGCGGTTGAACGGGCGCGACTGGAAATCGCGTAACGGGGGTGACCTCGTTCGGGGGTTCGAATCCCCCCCTCTCCGTCTCGAGTCGGGCTTGTCGGTCGGCTTGGCGCGGTTCAGCCGTGGCCGAGGCCCGCCTGGGGTGGCCGCCCCGCAGCATCGCATCCTGATCGCGCGCGAGCTCACGCTCGACGAGCAGATCGTGTCTTGCGAGCCGAAGCGTGCATCTCAGGCCACCGGTGGGCTGAAGCCAGGGGGCTTGGCGCAGAACGCCCGGATTCCGGCCGCTCCACGCCACACCTTCGGAACCGCGGCCGCGCGTGGCCTGAAGTGCACGTAGGCACCAGACCTCGGTTCACGGCCGTTTTACCGCAAGCCGGCCACGATCAATTAGGGGTCACCCAGGGGGGTCATTCGAACCGAGCGAGGGGACAGACGAATCCGGATGCTTTTGAGGTTCAGATGGAGGTCGAGGCCGGCACCAAGGCGATCCAGGATGGGTCGCTGGGGCAGACACTCGAGCGCGTGATGGATCAGCTCAAACCGGAAGCGGCGTACTTCACGGCGATGGACGGTATGCGCACGGGCCTGATCTTCTTCGACATGAAGGAGCCGTCTCAGATCCCGTCTATCGCGGAGCCGTTGTTCTCGACCTTGAACGCCAAGATCGAGATTCTCCCGGTGATGACGCCGGACGACGTGCGGACGGGGCTCGAGCAGGCCGCCGCCGCGTCCTGAATCAGGGCGCGGCGGGCACGACTGCCACGGTCTGCTCGCGGACCGGCAGATCGGCGGTATCGAAATGCGAGACCTCGAGCCGATGCACGTCCGCGAACAGGTCGAGAAATGCGTCGGCGGTCTCGAGGAACCCGATCCGCGGAGTGCGGTAGTGCATCGGCACGACCCACCGCGGGCGGAGCTGCTCGACGATCACGAAGGCCTGGGCCGTGTCCATCGTGGGGCCGCCGCCTACCGGCAGGAACAGCAGGTCGACCGATCCGACGGCCTCGAGCTGCTCCTCGCGCAGCGCGGTCTGGCCGAAGTCGCCGAAGTGGGCGACGCGCAGCTCGTCGAGCTCGAAGCCGACGATGCTGTTCGGCCCGCGCTCCGTCCCTGCGGCCCGATCGTGCTCAGAGGCGATCGCGACCACTTCGCCGATCGGCGAGTCGAACCGGCCGGCGGTCGAGCGGATCACCTGCGGCTCGCCGGAGATCGCCTCGACTCCGTTGTGGTCGAGGTGCTCATGCGTCACCAACAGCAGGTCGGCGCTCACACCGGTGATCGCCGGGTAGTCGAACTGCATCCCACGCTCGGCCAGCGGTGACATGTCGCCGAACGGATCGATGAACACCGCGATTGTGGCGCTGCTCAGGGAGAACGCCGACTGTCCGTGCCATTCAACTCGCATGTTGTTCCTCTCGTGTCGGTTTGGGCGCGAGGTGCGCGCCGTCATGATCGGGTCCGCCGTTGGCGCCGGTCGCGGACATGGCCGGCTCAGCCTGCCCAGGCTCCTCGTGCTGGTAGCGGCCGCCGCGGAGCAACGACGCCACGGCGGCGATCAGGCAGGCGACGATCGCGAACGCGAACGCGGCGTGGAGCCCGCTCCGAAACGGCGCCGAGATCAGCTGCGGAAAGAAGCTGCGCCCGGTCACCGTCGCCAGGGCGGGGGCAGACAGTGAGCTCAGATGCGAACCCCCGAGGTGTTGGATCGGGTTGTAGCCGAGGAAGGCCGCGAACAGCACCGAGACGGGCGGAGTGTGGGCCACGTGGAGCGCAGCGGAGACGCTGGCGCCATGGGCCCGCAGACCGGCGTACAGCGTGCGGGACAGCGTCGAGGCCAGCCCGGCGATCATCAGCGAGAAGAAGATGCCCACCGAAAGCACCTGGGCCGAGTTCTGAAAGGTCTGGTTCATGCCGCCGCCGGCGCCGCGGGCGCCCGCCGGCAGGCTGTTCATCACCGCCGCGCGGTTGGGCGAGGCGAACATGCCCATCGACACCCCGTTGACCACGAGCACCAGCGCGAACACCGGGTAGGAGAAGTTCGTCGGCAGCAGCCACAGCAGCACGAAGCTGGCCGCGGCGCCGATCATCCCCCCGGTCGCGAACGGCCGCGCGCCGAAACGATCCGAGAGGAAGCCCGAGGTCGGACCGGCGATCAGCATCCCGATCGTCAGCGGAAGCATGTAGATCCCAGCCCACAGCGGCGTGTCGCTGAAGGTATAGCCGTGCTGGGGGAGCCAGATGCCCTGCAGCCAGATGATCAGCATGAACATCAGCCCACCCCGGGCCACGGCAGCCAGGAACGTGGACAGCGTTCCGAAAGTGAACGCCCGGATCCGGAGCAGGCTCAGGCTGAACATCGGCTCGGGCGCGCGACGCTCGATGGCCACGAACGAGGCCAGGCTGACCAGGCCGAGCCCCAGCAGGATCAGCACGCGGGGGCTCGTCCAACCCGTCGCGTGGGACCCCCAGGGCCGGATTCCGTAGGTGATCGAGACCATGATCAGGATCAGCCCGAGCGCGAACGTGACGTTGCCCGGCCAGTCGACGCGCGCGGGCCGCGGCTTGCTTCGCTCCTCCAGCTTCATGTAGGCCCAGACGGTCCCGAACAAGCCCACCGGCACCGAGATCAGGAACACCATCCGCCAGCTGATCGGGGCCAGCAAGCCGCCGAGGATCAGGCCGATGAACAACCCGCTGACGCCGACGATGTTGTTGATCCCGAGTGCCATCCCCCGCTGATTGGCCGGGAACGCATCGGTCAGGATCGCCGCTGAGTTGGCGAGCAGAAATGCGCCGCCGATCCCCTGAAAGATCCGGAACACGATCAGGTAGGTTGCGCCGGCGCGTCCGGTCAGCCAGTCGATCGTCAGGAGCAGCGAAGCCACCGTGTAGATGACGAAGCCGAAGTTGTACATCCGAACCCGGCCGAACATGTCGCCTAGCCGACCGAGGCTGACGATCAAGACGCTCGAGACGACCAGGTAGCCGAGCACCATCCACAGCAGGTAGAAGCTGTTGCCGGCGACCAGCGGGTCAAGGTGGATGCCGCGAAAGATCGAAGGCATCGCGATCAGCGTGATCGACGCGTCGAGCGTTGCCAGCAGGACCGCGAGCGTCGTGTTCGACAGGGCGACCCACTTGTAGCGATCGCCGCTATCGGAGTGCGCGGGCCCGGCGCCCGAACCGGCAATTGCTGGGACGATGCTCGTTCGGCGCTCCACGACTCCCAAGAGCTTACACAGGCAACCTGTGCAGTTTGCCTTCCAGTGCCTATAGTCCTCTCCATGCCCCAGCGCGTGGACGCAGGCCCTCTGGCCAGCGAGCTCCGAGTGGTGCTCGGGCGGCTGATTCGCCGCCTCCGGGCCGAGTACCGATTCCCGCTCACGCACGCGGCGGTTCTGGGCCGGCTGGATCGTGAGGGCGCACGGAGCACGGCCGATCTCGCCGCGGCCGAGCGGGTGCGGCCGCAATCGATGGGGCAGACCCTCGGCGAGCTCGAGGATCAGGGCCTGATCGCTCGCTCGCCCGACGAGAGCGACGGGCGGCGCACGCTGCTCGATCTGACCGCCGAAGGCCATCGGGCGCTCGACGAGGACCGTCGCCGGCGCGAGGGATGGCTGGCCCGGGCGATCGAGGAGGGCTTCTCCGAAGAGGAGCAGCGGGCGCTCGCGGACAGCGTCCACCTGCTCTCGCGGCTCAGCGAGATGTGACCGATACCTGCTTCACGTGGGGGCGCGCGCTTGACTCCGAGCCCCGGCGTTACGTACACTCCGCGCTCAGGAGGCGTCACTGGGTTGTAGGGGCCACGGAAGACCGCCTAAATCATTGACCGCATTCGAACGTCCGCTACTCAGAGTCCTTGACGGCGGCCTCGACGAGGCCGTTACGTGGTCGTGGTTCTGCGGCCACTGCGCGGCGCCGTCTCCGGGCGGCGCCCCACCCAGTCCGAGCGCACGCGTGTGCTCGTCCTGCGGGCTCGGCCTGCTGCTGGAGACGCGCGAGGATGCGGTTCCCCAGGCCGACGACGCGTTCCTGGTCGTCGACTCCGCGCTGCTGGTCCAGGCGATGTCGCGCGAGGCGCAGGCGCTGCTGGGAATCGAGGAGGAGGTCGCGATCGACACGCCGATCGCCGAGCTGCTCGTCCCCGCCGACGCCGAGGCCCAGGGACGGACCGGCTTCGCGGCGGCGGTCGCCGAAGCGGCTCAGGGGAACCCGCTCGACTCGACCCAGAGCTTCGTGCGGCCGTGGAACACGTTCGGTGTTCGGATGCGGGCACGGATCGCCACCTGCGGGCCCCCGCGGGCGGCGCTCGTCGTGCTCGAGAGTCGTCCCCGGCCACGCCTGCGCGCGGTCTAGCTCTAGCTCGCCGGGGGCAATACCGCGGGCGCGCCCGCCGCGACCAGCGGCGCCGGCAGCACGACCGACCCGTCTTCGCGCTGGCCGTTCTCGAGCAGCGCGATGATCGTGCGCCCCACCGCGACCGCGGTGCCGTTGAGCGTATGCGGCGTCAGCGTGCGCTTCTGGTGGCGCGTTCGTATGTTCAG
>DATCNP010000112.1:0-8815 GCA_036565205.1 Solirubrobacteraceae bacterium
GATCGCCGCGATCCCGGTACCCGTGCCGGCGGCCGCGCACAGCATCCCGGCGACGCTCGCGCCGAGCGGCCGCCGCGCCTCGAGCCGCCGCGCGAGGGCCTGGATTGCCACACCGCTGCCGAGCGTCAGCGCCGTGGCCAGGCCGGCGAACCACACCGAAAGGCTGTTCGCGCTCGTCACCTCCTGGGGGAGGACGACGAAGGCCAGCGAGGCCGATCCGAAAACCCACGGCGCGGCCGGTGCGATCGCCAGCCAGAAGCTGAGCTTCCGTATCGCCGCAGGCGGCCAGGAGCGCGTGCCCCCGGCGTCTGGAATCGCCGTCTCGGGAACGGCCAGGATCGCGACCGCGGCAACTGCTCCGATCAAGATGTGCGGCAGGTAGGGCACGACGAGCGGGTGCGCCACCCACTGCGCAAGCAGCGCGGCCACCACCGGCCCGGTCCCGAAGCCGGCGCTCAGTGCGAGGGCCGAGCGCCGGGCACTCACTGCCTCCTCGCTCGAGAGCTCGCGGACCCAGGCGGTCGCGGCACCAAACACGACCCCTGAGCACAGGCCGGCCAGAGCTCGACCCGCCCCGAGGGCGGCGACCGACCGCGGGGCCAGGACCAAAATCAGCGTCGCGACCGGCGAGAGCGCGGCGAACGGGATCACGACCGGACGGCGGCCGAAGCGATCGGACAGCGGACCGCCGGCGAGAAAGCCGGGAATCAGTGCCGCGGCGTAGATCGCGAACAGATCCGCGAGCGTGACCGTGCCGAGATGCAGCTCGTGCCGGTAGACGATCAGGATCGGCGAGAACTGGTTGGCGCCCCAGCCGACGGCGAACATCACGAACGCGACCCGCGCCCAGCCGCCCCGCCTCACGAAAGCTCGGCCAGCTCCTGCGCCAGCCCGTCGGCCGCCTCCGAGAGCGGCGGGTCGAGATCACGGTCGCCGAGCAGGCCGAAGCAGAGCAGTCCGTCGTAGCTGACGATTCCGACCGCCAGACCCTGGCTCGCGGGATTGAGCGGCACGATCGGATAGACCTCGAGCAGGCGTGTGCCGCTCAGATAGAAGGGCTGCTGAGGTCCGGGGATGTTCGAGACCACGAGGTTGAACGCGCGCACCGAACCCATCGCGCGGGCCAGCAGTCCCGAGAGCAGCGGCGGCGCCCACCCCGACGCGCCGACCATCAGCGCCCCGGCACGCACGGCGGCCGATTCCTTCAGCTCGCGCGTCTGCGCCGAGATCGCCTTGATCCGGGCGCCCAGGTCGGGCTCATCGACCGGCAGGTCGACGAACACGGTCGAGATCCGGTTGCCGAGCTCGCCCGTCTCGGCGTCGGTTGCGCGAACGCTGACCGGTACCAGCGCCACGGGTACGCGCACGGGACCGGTGCCCCCGGCCTCTGTGCGGCTGCCGAGGTAACGGCCGAGCATCCCGGCGACGATCGCCAGCAGCGTGTCGTTGACGGTCGCTTCGGCGGCGCGGCTGGCCAGCTTCACCGACTGGAGGTTGCCGCGTGCGCTGGCGAAGCGCCGATTCGGCGAGATCGGGCGGTTGAGGGCCGTCATCGGGGCCTGCGGGCGCGTGCGGGCGAGCTCGAGCGCCACCTCGGTGGCGCGGCGCATCTCGGCGGCGGCGCGCCGGGGGTCGGGATCAAGCGCGCGGAGCATCTGGTCGGTCATCAGCTTCTGCGCCCGCGCCAGCGGCCGGATGGCGAGGCGAGCGACGTGACGGCGCATGTCGTACCCGCGTGGCTCCCACTGCTTCTCGGCCGGCGGGATCTCGAGCGGCTGCTCGCCCGGATCGAGGACCATCGCGGCCATCCCGAGTGCCGCCATCCCGTCGACGAGGGCGTGGTGGATCTTCATCAGCAGCCCCTGGCGCCCGCCCTGCATCCCCTCGATCAGCGTCGCCTCCCACAGCGGACGCGACCGATCGAGCCGATGCGAGAACTCGCGGCCGACGAACGCGCCGAGCTCAGCCTCCCCACCCAGGCGGGGAAGGCTCGCCTGGCGGAGGTGCCAATCGAGGTCAAATCCGACGTCGTCGGTCCAGATCGGGTTCGCCAGCCCGAGCGGCGGTTCTTCGAGCCGGTGCCGGAGCCGAGGCAACAGGTGGATTCGCTGCGCGATCCGCTCGGCCAGCATCGCTTTGGTCAGCTGCGGTGTGGAGTCGAAGACGAGGAGCCCGCCGACGGCCATGTTGACCGGACCGTGCTCCGCGGCCAGCGACGAGCGGTCGGCCGGCGACAGCTCTTCGGTCACTGCCGCGCGGGCCGGGCGAGCGAGAGCGCGAACAGATCCTGCTCGTCGGTGTACCAGCGCTCGAGCTCGAGGCCGGCAGACGCGAGATCCGCCTCGACGCGCGCGCGGGTGAACTTCGCGCTGATCTCGGTCCGGAGCTCCTCGCCGGCGGCGAACTCGACCCGCAGGCCGAGGTCGGCGATCAATACCGAGCACGGCCGGGTGGCGCGCAACCGCATCTCGACCCACTCGTGGCGGCGGTCGAAAAAGGCCACGTGCTGGAAGCTCTCGGGGGAAAAGTCGGCGCCGAGCTCGCGGTTGACGACGTGGAGCACGTTGCGGTTGAACTCGGCCGTCAGGCCCTCCGAGTCGTCGTATGCGGCCTCGATCATCGCGGGGTCCTTGACCAGGTCGGTACCGAGCAGCAGGCGATCGGACGGCCCGAGCAGCGACGCGATATCCCTCAGCAGTCCGCGCCGGGTGCCGGGCGGGAGGTTGCCGATCGTGCCGCCGAGCAGTGCCACCAGGCGGGGCACGCCGCCCGAGGAGGGGATCCGGTCAAGGTGACGCTGGAAGTCGCCGATCACGCCGTGGACCTTGAGGTCGTCGTACTCCTGGATCAGCTGGTGGGCCGCGTCCTCGACGACGCTTTCCGAGACGTCGAACGGGACGTAGCGGTGGAGGGTGGCGGCGCGGGCCATCTCATCGAGCAGCAGCCGAGCCTTGTCCGCCGCGCCCGAACCGAGCTCGACGAGCTCGCCGACGGCCGTCCCCTCGACGATCTCGCGCGCCCGTACACGGAGGATCGCGATCTCGGTCCGCGTTGGGTAGTACTCGGGGAGCTCACAGATCCGCTCGAACAGCTCCGAACCGCGAGCGTCGTAGAAGTGCTTCGGCGGAAGCTCCTTGAACGGACGCGTCAGACCATCGAGGACGTCGTTGGCCAGGACCCGCTCATCAGCGTCGGAAAGCCACGACTCGATCCGAATCTCGTCGGTGACCACCATCGGCTTCATACGTCCCTCGCGATCCGCAGGCCGGCGAAGATCTGGCGGCGCTCCGGGAAGTCCCAGTTGCGGAACGTCGGTGTCGCAACCCGGGCGCGGGTCGCCCACGAACCGCCCCGGAGCACCTTGTGGGCGGTGCCGAAGAAGACCTCGGAGTACTCGGGGTAGGGATGGGCCACGAAGCCCGGGTAGCCGGCGAAGTCGCTGCCCGTCCACTCCCAGACATCGCCGATCATCCCCAGGCAACCGTACGGCGAGGCGCCGGCGAGGTGAGACTCGGCGTCCAGCGGACCGCCGCCGAGTTGGTCGACGTTGGCGTGAACGCCGGGTTCAGGTGGCTCCTCGCCCCAGGGGTAAGACCTGCTGATCTGGCGCTCCTGGTCCCAGGTCGCCGCCTTCTCCCACTCGATCTCGGTGGGCAGCCGAGCTTCGTGTGCCCTTGCGAAGGCGTCGGCCTCGAACCAGGAGACGTGGACGACGGGCCGCTCCGGATGCAACCGCACGAGTCTCGAGAGTCGCCACTCGGCGCGGTGATCCGCCGTCCACCCTGCGGGACGGGTGATGTCGTATTCCTCTTTCCAGGCCCAGCCCTCCGAGCTCCACCACTCGCGCCGCTCGTAGCCGCCGCCTTCGGCGAAAGTCAGATAGGACGCGTTGGTGATCGGCGTGCGACCGATCAGATAGGCACGCACGTCGCTGCGGTGCCTCGGCCGCTCGTTGTCGTAGGCGAATCCGCTTGCAGGGGCGCCGATCGTGCACGAGCCGGCCGGAATCTCGATCGTATCCAGCCCGGTGGCTCCGGCGACGCTGTCGCCGCCCGGCCTGGACGCGACGTCTTCCCGGGCGGGGTGGCGCCGGGCGCCGGCGGCGATCGGGAGCTCGTACCCGTTCAGGTGCGCCAGCTGGAGCGTCTGGAGCATCGTCTCGTTGTGCTGCTGCTCGTGGCGGAGCACGAGCTCGTGGATCGATCCGTCCTCCACGCCGCGCCGGACGGTCACCTCGATCGTCTTCTCGCGGACCTGGTCCAGATACTCGCGGGCCTCCGCGGGACGGAGGAACGGGAGCTGGCCGCGGCCAGCCCGCGGAGTCTCAAACGCGTCGTAGACGTCGCCGAGCTCTTCCCGCAGCATCGGGTGGCCGCCGAAGCGGTGTACCAGCCACAGGTCCTCGAAGGCGGCGATGTGTCCCAGATCCCAGACCAGCGGGCTCATCAGCGTTGAGTGGACCCGCTCGAGATCGTCGTCGGAGACCGAGGCCACGAGCTCGAGCGTCCGCTCGCGAGCCTCGCCAAGGGCCTGCACAGCCTCCGCGTCGGTCCGGGCAACCGACGCTGCGGTTTGGGTGGCCATTCCTGCCCATTGTTCCACGGTCGGCTCACCGCGAATCTGAACTCGGTGTGAACGTGGCGACGAACGGCGATCGGCAAGCTCGCGCGGCCTCCGACAGCAGTCTCGATGGCACCGAAACCGGTTAGGCTCCGCCGCGATGAACTTCAGGGAGCTGAGCCGGGGCGAGTTGGTGGCGACCATCGGGGGCGTCCTGCTCGCCATCTCGCTCGCCCTCAGTTGGTTCGAGCTCGGCAACCGCCACGCGACGCTGGGGAGCTGCCGTGGCCCGAACGTCGCCTGCTCCGGCTGGGCCGCGCTGCCGATCCTGCGTTTCCTGCTGCTGCTCGCCGCGATTGCGCCGGCGATCTTGGCCTGGATCATCATCCGCGGGCACGCGCTCTCCTGGCCGCGCGGCGAGTTGACTGCGGTGACGGCGCTGGTGGCGCTGGCGCAGATCCTGTTCGTTGGCGTGCTCGACAAACCGGGAATGCCCAGAGGCGAGATCAGCATCGGTCTCGGCTGGTTCGTTGCCCTCGGCGGCGGGCTGCTGATCCTCTTCGGCTCGGTCTGGCGGGCCAAGGAGAGTGGGGCCAAGCGAAAGCCCCCGGGAGTGCTGTGAGCTCCCCGCAGCCGAACGCACGCCCGGATCGGAACCTGGCCCTCGAGCTCGTTCGGGTCACCGAGGCGGCTGCACTCGCCGCGGCCAGGCTGGTGGGCCGCGGGGACAAGGAGGCTGCGGATCAAGCCGCCGTGGACGCGATGCGCAACGTGCTCGACTCGGTCTCGATGGACGGCGTGGTCGTGATCGGAGAAGGGGAGAAGGACGAGGCCCCGATGCTCTACAACGGCGAGAAGATCGGCGACGGCAGCCTGCCCCAGGTCGACGTGGCGGTCGATCCCCTCGAGGGCACCCGGCTCACCGCGCTGGGGATGCCGAGCGCGCTCGCGGTGATCGCCCTTTCCGAGCGCGGAACGATGTTCGACCCCGGTCCCGTGTTCTACATGGAGAAGCTCGCCGGCGGCCCGGATATCGCCGACCTGCTCGATCTCGATCGGCCGCTGCCCGAGACGCTCGGTCTGATCGCCGAGCGCAAGCAGCGGGACATCCGCGACGTGATGGTGGTGATGCTCGATCGCGAGCGCCACCACGCTGCGATGAAGGAGGTCCGCGACGCCGGCGCCAGGGTCAGGCTGATTCTCGACGGCGACGTCTCGGCGGCATTGCTCGCTGTCAGCGACAACTCTCCGGTCGACCTGCTGTGGGGCATCGGCGGCACTCCCGAAGGAGTGATCTCGGCCGCGGCGATCAAGTGCATCGGCGGCCAGCTGATCGGCCGCCTGTGGCCGCGCGACGACGAGGAGCGCGACGCCGCGCTGAAGGCCGGCTACGACCTCGAACGCGTGCTCGACTGTGAGACGCTCGTCTCTGGGCAGGACGTGTTCTTCTCGGCCACCGGCGTCACCGACGGCGATGTCCTCCAGGGCGTCCGATACCAGGGCAATCGCGGTGCCACGACCGAGTCACTGGTGATGCGCTCGCGTTCGGGCACGGTCCGGCGCGTCTCGGCTCGCCACGATCGCGCCAAGCTGCGCGAGCTGACCGGCGTCCGCTACGGCTGAGCCGTCTGCGCCGGCTGGGACTCAGCCAGCGTGCCGACCTTCGACTCGGCCAGATCCAGCGTGTCGAGCGAGCGCAGAAAAGCGTGCGTCACGAGCACGTGGATCGCCGACTGCGTGGCCTCGTACACCGGGGTACTGAACCCGACCGCGATCGCCGGGTAGAAGTTCGCCACTTCGACCTCGATCAGCAGCTTGGCGGGACCGCCGGGGGCAACCGACTCACGTCTGACATCCAGGGCCAGGAAGCCGCACCTGCGGCCCGACCTGGCCACGAGCAGGCCGTCCCGGATCCGCCACCGCACGACTCCGCGATCCGGCCCGAGCTCGTATTCCGGGGCCTCGAACCGCAGCAGTGTGAACGGGCGGGTGAGGAACACGACCGAGCGCTCGTCGTGTCCGTAGACGACCCGGATCAGCCCGAGTGTGACGCGCGAGAGGAAGCGCCAGTACGTGCGCGCCAGGTTCTCCAGGTTGGCGGCGCCCCACAGCTGCTCGAGGTCCGACTCGCTCAATGTCAGCTCGGCGGACTGGACCGATCGGACGGCACCGTCCCGGGCGATCACGGTCGACCCGCGGGGCGAGACGATCACCGCCCGTGCGCGGCGCCGGCGAGCCCGCCGCCACCACGTCGAGACTGCCGCGAGCGCCGCGAGGGCAAACGTCAGGGCCGGTGCGAGCACGAGCTGATTCTGCCTGGTCGCAGCGGCAGGGGCGGCCAGACGTTCAAGAGGCCAGCTCTTCGAGCGTGACCGGCGAGCCTTCCTCGAGCTGCCCCTCGCCGGCCGGGATCATCGCGAGCGCGTCGGCATCGAGTAGCGAGCTCAGGATATGAGAGCCCTGCGGCCCGTTGGGGATCGCCACCGGCCCTCCGCGGCCGCGTTGCAGGCGGACCCGTACGGCCTGCTCCCGACGGGGGTTTCGCCTCACGGAGGCGCCCAACGTCGCCTCCGGCTCGAGCTTGCGGACGCGGCGCTCGCGCTGCATCGCAACCAGTGCGGGCAGCGCGAACAGCGAGAACGCGACGACCGCCGAGACCGGATTGCCCGGCAGCCCGAACACGAGCGTCTCGCCACGGGCTCCAAACCAGGTCGGCTTCCCCGGTTGGAGCGCCACGCCCCAGAAGATCTCCCGAACGTCGAGCGAAACGAGCGCCGGCTTGACGTGATCGTGCGGCCCGACCGACACACCGCCCGTGATCAGCACCACTTCCGAGCGTTCGAGCGCTCGCTCCAGTCCGGTCCGGGTCTCGGCCGGGTCATCGGGTAGCTGCTCCGCCTCATCGCACAGCGTGCCGGCATGCGCGGCCAGGGCGCTCAGCATCGGCGCGTTCGAGTTGTGGATCTCCCCCGGACGTAGGACGGCGCCAGCTGGGCGCAGCTCGTCGCCAGTGCAGAGCACGCTCACCCGCGGCTGCCGCACGAGGCTGACCGTCGAGCCACCGGCGGCGACCGCGGCGCCCAGCTCGACGGGCCCGAGCCGCCTGCCGCCGGTGAGCACCCGGGCTCCGGCGCGCATGTCTTCGCCCGCGCCCCGGATGTTCTCTCCGGCTGCGACCGGGGCCCGCAGCACGATCGTCGAGTCCTGGACGTCGACGCTCTCCTGCTTGATGACCGCCGTCGCGCCCGCAGGCACGGCGGCTCCGGTGGAGATCCGGATCGCCTCGCCCGGCCCGAGCCGAAGCTGCGAGGGGGCGCCGGCGCGCGATTCGCCGGTCAGGGTGAGCGGGCCGCCGCCATCCTCGGCAATGACCGCGTACCCGTCCATCGCCGAGCACGGGAACGGCGGCACGTCGCCGGCGGCCATCAGATCGGCGGCGAGCACACGGCCGAGGGCGTCGCGGATCGGAACTTCCTCCTCGCCAAGCGGCGTGACCGCGGCGAGTACGAGCTGCCGGGCCTCGGAGATGCTGATCAGGCGGCTGGACATCGCAGTCGGCATTCTCGCCGACGCGAGGTTCGGGCAACGCTGGGCGCGCGCCGAGCGGCCGGGCGCGCGCGGAGCATGCCGTGCGATTCGACTGCGATGCGTGGTACAAGTGGGCCATGCAGCCCGCCCCGCCCCGTCGCCGTCGAGCCAGGCCGGTGGCGGATGCCCCGATCGAAGCGCTGCTCCTGCGCACCGAGGATCTCGCCAAGGGCTGGCTGCTAGCGCTGCTCGAGCAGGCGCCGCTTGAGCAATCGCCGGGAATCCTGGCCGCGGACCTCGCTCGCGATGGGCCGCGCGTATGTGACGCGGTCGTCAGAGCGATTGCCGACGACACCGACCTGCGGCGGCTCGAGCCCGGCGGAGCGCTCGAGCGGCTCGTCGCTCGAGTTGGCGAGCTGGCCGGTGCGCCGGACCCGGACGGGGCCTCTCGTGCGGCCGACGCGCTCCACGCCGTGGTGTGGAGCGCGATCCGGGACGAGCTCCGCGCTCCCGACGTGGATCAGATCACCGAGATCGCCGAACGGCTCGTGCTGGTCATCGAGCTCGTCCGTGGAGCGGCGCTCCGCCAGACCCGCGGGCGTGCCTTGGGGTCGGTCCCTCCCACGCCGGTCGCGCCCACGCCGGTCGCGCCCGAGCCCGCGCCGGCGACCGAGCTCCCGCCTCACGCCGAGTTCGCGCCAGAGCCGCCCGCGCCGGCGCCGGCGCC
>DATCNP010000113.1:0-12620 GCA_036565205.1 Solirubrobacteraceae bacterium
GACCACCGGCGTCCCGCAGGCCATCGCCTCCAGGCAGGGCAGCCCGAGCCCCTCGTAGCGCGAAGGCAGCACGAACGCGGCCGCCCCGACGTAAAGGCCCGGAAGGTCCATGTCCTCGACGTAGCCGAGCCTCCGCAAGCCCGCGACGGGGGCGGTTTGGGCGAACTGGGGCCGAGCGTCGCCGGCCCAGACGAGCTCGATCCCGAGCTGATCGAGAGCAGACCCGGCCCGCACCAGGCTGCCCAGGTTCTTGCGCCGGTCGTTCGTGCCCACGGTCAGGACATAGGGTCGTCCCAGCCCGAGCTTCGCCGCCACGCGCTCGTGGTCGGCGGCGGGAGTGAACCGTGGGCCGACGCCTCCGGCGATCACGACCAGCTTCTCGGGATCAAGGCCGGCCAGCGCGACCAGCTCCCGCTTTGAGAACTCCGACACCGTCAGCACTTTGAGCGCGCACCGGGCGCCGCCGAGGCCCACCCAGCGGTGCCAGAGCCGGAACGAGCGCGAGTACGCGTCCGGTTCCCTGAGCACGGCGACATCGTGCATCAGCACCAGGTTGCGCGGCCACAGCAGCGGCACGAGGTTGGCGGGCGAGAAGATCACCGACGCTCCGCGCCGCATGGTCCGGACAGGGAGCACGAGCTGCTCCCAGGCATGGCCCGAAGCACGGCTGCTGGCGCGCGCGGGCGGCTCGAGCAGGGCGTAGCGATCGGGCCGGCGGCGTACCAGCCTTGGGAACAGCTCGGCCGTCCAGCGCTCGACGCCGGTCACCGTCGAGCGCTGGCCGACGCGACCGTTGAGCACGACCTCGGTTCCCGGGGTCACTCGCGGCGGTCTGGGCCGGCGCTCAGATCGGGATTCCCCATAGCGGGAACCAGCGCTCGAGCTCCTGCTCGACCGGGAGCTCGGCTCCGATCTGAGCCTTGAGCACGAACTCGCGCTCGGTGTCGCGCTGCTGCTCGCCGCTCGCTGGGACGAACGGGTAGAAGGATCCGCGCTTGTAGTTGTAGATCCAGTACAGAGGACGCTTCTGCTCGTCCTCGAACGCGAACACGGCGCACAGCACGCGCTCGCCGTAACCGCCGCTCTCCAGCGCGCTGCTGACGGCGTTGATGCCGACGACGAGATCGTCGAAGCTCTGGCCACGCAGCACCAGCCAGCGGAAGCCGTAGCTGTCGTCGGAGCTCTCGACCTTGGTGTCGCTGTCCGACGCGGTCGCCTTCACCACTTCCTCCATCTCCTTGACGATCGAGTTGAAGTCGGCCGTGGCCAGCGGCTGGAAGACGATCGCCGCGACGCCGCGGGACTTGATGCCGAGCGACGTCTCGAGGGTCACGTACGCCGTGCTCATCGCGAACAGCCGATCGGGGGCGGGACCCGCCAGCTTGCGCCGGCCCAGTAGGACGTCGAGGAAGCCCATGTGAAGAGGATTGTCGCCGAAACCGAGGCGTCGGCGCCCGGCGCGCGGCTAGGCCGTGCCCTGGAGCTGCGCCTCGAGACGCTGGAGCGCTGCGATCCGCGCCTCGAGCGGCGGATGCGTCGAGAACAGGCCCGAGATCGACTTCTTGACCGTCGGCGGGAAGATGTAGAACGCGGCCAGCTCCGAGTTCGCGGCGCGGAGATCGCGCTGGGGGATCTGCTGCATCGTGCCGCTGATCTTCATCAGCGCCGAGATCAGAGCGCTCGGACGGCCGGTGATGAGCGCCGAGCCACGGTCGGCGGCGAACTCGCGGTAGCGCGAGAGCGCCTGGAGCAGCACGAACGAGACCATGTAGACGACCGCGGAGACCAGCAGCACGACGATGAATCCCGGGCCGTTCTCGTTGTCATCGCCTCCGAATGCGCCGCCGAACCAGAACCCCATCTGGACGATGAATGACGCGACCGAGGCGAAGAAGCTGGCGATCGTCATCACTAGCACGTCGCGGTTCTGCACGTGGGTCAGTTCGTGGCCGAGGACAGCTTCGAGCTCAGCTGGGCTGAGCAGGTCCAGCAGGCCGGTGGTGGCGCAGACCGTCGCCTTTTTCGGTGAGCGGCCGACGGCGAACGCGTTGGGCATCGGGGTCTCGGCGATCGCGACGCGGGGCTTGGGAAGGTTGGCCTGCACGCAGAGGCGCTCGATGATCTGGTGCAGCTGCGGCGCCTCCTGAGGGGAGACGGCGCGTGCCCCCATCGAATAGAGCGCGATCTTGTCCGAGGTGAAGAACTGGACCAGGAACAAGGCCCCGGCGATCACCGCGACGGTGACGGCGCCCGTCCCCGCGGCGATCAGGACCCCGATCAGCACGGCGTAGACCAGCCCGAGCAGGAAGATCGTCGTCAGCATCCGGGCCTGAAGGCCGCGATCGCGGCCGAATGATGTGGAGCGCGCCATGCTGCGAATGTTGCCAGACCGGCTAAGCGGGCGATCAACCGCGGCGATGAATTCCCCCAGCAAAGACCTTGACGATGAAGTTCAGGCTCACGGCCTGGAGCTCCTCGTCGTGCTGGACCGATCGGTGGTGCCCTCCGGGCACCGTGATCAGGCGGCTGCCGGGAGCGGTCGCGATCGCCGAGAGCTCACGGGAATGCTGGACCGGGACCTGCTCGTCGCCTTCGGCATGCAGCAGCAGTAGCGGCGCCTGCAGCGCTCGCACCGCGGGCTCGAGCGGGTTGGAGTCGAGCCAGTCGCCGAGCGCCGGGACATCGACGTCGAACGTGAACGCGCGGCGCTCGAGCCCGCGGCGCAACCCCTCGGCGCTGGCCGGGCAGATTGCCACGACGGCGCTGGCCTTGACCGGCGCCGCGGCGAGGATCGCCAGATAGCCGCCCATGCTCGACCCCCTCAGAGCGAGCGGCGCCTGCTGGTCGCCGAGGGCCGATCTGAGGACGCCGGCCATCGTCACGACGTCCTCCACGGCGCCGGCGTCCATCGGCCCGTCGCTTTCGCCGTGGCCGCGCTGGTCGAAGGCGATCGCCCCGAGCCCGAGCGCGAGCGCCGCCCGGATGAAGTCGTAGTGGTTCTCCTTGCACGAGCCGGCGCCGTGCAGGACGATGACCCCGCCGCGAGCGGCCTGCGGATCCTTTGGCGGCAGCCAAACCGTGTAGGCAAGCCCCGTCTCGCGGCCCGTGTGCGCCGGCAACGTCGGCTCGATGGTGCGCAGCGAGCGCCCGATCACGGCCTCAGACCATATCTTTCATGTTGGTGACCGCCACCACAGGACAGCTATCGCACGCCTACCCGCTCCGCTCGCGCGTCACCGAGCGCGGGCGGCTCGAGATCGGCGGCTGTGACGCGGTCGAACTTGCGCGCGAATTCGGCACCCCGGTGTACGTGGTCGTGCCGGACGATCTGCGTGCCCGGGCCAGAGCCTTCGTCGACGCGATGTCCGCCCGCCATGACGACTTCGAGGTGCTTTTCGCCTCCAAGGCCTTTCCATGCACGGCGGTCTACAGGACGCTCGCCGCGGAGGGGCTCGGATGCGACGTCGCCTCGGGCGGCGAGCTCGCACTGGCGTTGCGGGGCGGCTTCGCGCCGGAGCGGATCTATCTCCACGGCAACGCCAAGTCACGGGCGGAGCTGAGCGAGGCGCTGATGGCGGGCGTCGGGCACATCGTCGTCGATTCGCTCGACGAGATCGAGCGCCTCGAGCCGCTGGCGGCCGAGCACGACGTCGCGCAGCCGGTGCTGATCCGCGTCACGCCGGACGTGACCGGCGAGACGCACAGCGCGATCTCCACCGGGCAGGCCGACTCCAAGTTCGGGTTCTCGATGCGGGCGGCGCCGGATGCGATCGAGCGCCTGCGCTCATCGCCGCACCTCGAGCTGGTCGGAATCCACGCCCACATCGGCTCACAGCTGTTTGCGCTCGAGCCGTTCGCTGCCGCCGTCCGCGCGGTCGCGACGCTAGGCGAGTTCCCGGTCTACAACCTCGGCGGTGGGCTCGCCGCCGCCTATTCCGAGGACGAGCATCCGCCGGCGATCGCCGCCTGGGTCGATGCGATCGTGGACGCCGTGCACGAGCACCTCGGCGCCGGGAATCGCCTGCTGCTCGAGCCTGGGCGTGCGCTCGTGGCCAACTCGACGGTCACGCTCTACACGGTCGAGACGGTCAAGCGCAACGTCTCGACGTGGGTGGCGGTCGACGGGGGCATGTCGGACAACCTTCGCCCGATGCTCTACGGCGCCCGGTACGAGGCGCTGATCGCCGATCGCGCCTCGGCGGCGGCGGAGGTGCGCTGCCACCTGGCGGGCAAGCACTGCGAGTCGGGCGATGTGCTCGCGCGCGATCTGCTGCTCGCGGATCCCGCTCCCGGCGACGTCATCGCGACTCCAGCCACCGGCGGCTACGGCCACGCGCTGGCCAACAACTACAACGGCATCCCCCGGCCGCCGGTCGTCTTCTGCCGCGATGGGTCTGCCCGGCTGGTCGTCCGCCGCGAGAGCTACGGGGACCTCACGGCGCGTGACGTCGACGACGGGGCAGCCGGTTGAGTCAGGAAACCGTCTTCAGGGTTGGCCTGCTCGGACACGGGACGGTCGGCGCCGCGTTCGCCGAGCTGCTTCCCGAGCGCGCGGAGCAGATCGGGCGGATCACCGGGCTGAGGCCGGAGCTGTCCGGCGTGCTCACCCGCAGCCGGGGGACGTTTGAGGACATTCTCGAGCGCTCTGAGCTGATCGTCGAGCTGATCGGCGGAATCGACCCGGCACGCGAGTACCTGCTGCGGGCGATGCGGGCCGGCCGGCACGTCGTCACCGCCAACAAGCAGCTGCTCTCCCACCACGGCGAGGAGCTCTGGGACGCTGCACGGGAGAACGGTGTGCAGCTGCGCTTCGAGGGAGCGGTGGCCGGCGTGGTCCCGGTGATCCGCGTGCTCCAGGAGTCGCTGGCCGGAGCGACGATCGACCGCGTGCACGGGATCGTCAACGGCACCACCAACTTCATCCTCACCGAGATGGCACGCACGGGGGCCACGTTCGAGGCCGCGCTGGCGGAAGCCCAGCGGCTCGGCTATGCCGAGGCCGATCCGTCCGAGGACGTCGACGGGCGCGACGCAGCGGCCAAGATGGCGATTCTCGCGCGACTTGCTTTCGGCACGCCGGTGCACATCGACCAGGTCCGCTACGAGGGCATCGAGCAGATCCAGCCCGACGACCTCGAGTACGCCCGCGAGCTCGGGCTGGGCCTGAAGCTGATCGGCACCGCGGAGCGGATCGGCGACGGGCTCTCGGTTCGGGTTCACCCGGCATTCCTCTACCCCGAACACCCGCTGGCATCGGTCAACGGGCCTTTCAACGCCGTTACCGTCGAGTCTGAGGCGATCACCGAGATCACGATGTCGGGCCCCGGCGCCGGCGGTCCGCAGACCGCAAGCGCGGTGCTCGGCGATGTGATCAGCGCGATGATCCCGCCCGCCTCGACCCCACCGGCGACGACCGTGCTCGAGATTGTCCAGGATGTCGTCTCGCCCTTCTACCTGCACCTCGAAGTCGCCGACGAGCCGGGGGTGCTCGCCGAGGTCGCCCAGGTGCTCGCGCTCCAGGACGTGTCGGTCAAGTCAGTCGTCCAGAAGGGGCTGGGAAACCAAGCACGGCTGGTGATGGTTGTGCACCCGGTGCTCGAATCGCGCTTTCAGGCGGCGATGGATCTGATCGCTGGACTCGAGATCATGCGCGCCCGGCCACGGTCGATTCGGGTACTCGAAGAGGAGTTCTGAGCGCGCCGGGCCTGTAGGATGCCGCGGCTGATGCGAGCGCTCCAGATCACCGAGCTGACCGGGCCCGACTCCGCGCTTGCACTGGCCGAGGTCCCCGAACCCGAGGCTTCGCACATGCTGACGCCGGGCAGCGGCGTGATCGTCGAGGTCCACGCCGCCGGGGTCTCGTTCCCGGAGGTCCTCCAAACCCGCGGCGAGTATCAGGTCAAGCCCCCGCTGCCGTTCGTTCCCGGCAGCGAGGTGGGCGGGATCGTCCGCTCGGCCCCGGACGACGCGGCGGTCTCCGAGGGCGATCGGGTGGCCGCGTTCTGCATGCTCGGCGGGTTCGCCGAGCTTGCGGTCGCGCCGAGCTACTTCTGCTTCCCGCTTCCCGACGAGCTCGACTTCGCCCAGGGGGCCGCGCTGGTGCTGAACTACCACACCGCGTATTTCGCGCTCGTGCTGCGCGGTCGCATGCGCGCGGGCGAGACGGTGCTCGTCCACGGCGCCGCCGGTGGCGTCGGCACGGCCGCGCTCCAGGTGGCCAAGGGCCTGGGGGCGAACACGATCGCCGTGGTCTCGAGCGAGGAGAAGGAGGCAGTCGCCCGGGAGGCGGGCGCCGATCACGTCGTCCGCTCCGACGGCGCGTGGAAGGACGATGCCAAGGAGCTCTCCGACGGCGGCGTCGACATCGTGCTCGACCCGGTCGGCGGCGATCGCTTCACCGACAGCCTGCGTGCCCTGCGCCGCGGCGGCCGCGTCGTCGTCGTCGGGTTCACCGGCGGCTCGATCCCCGAGGTCAAGGTCAATCGGCTGCTGCTCGGGAACACCGAGGTGATCGGCGCCGGCTGGGGGGCTTACGTGCTGGGCGAGCCAGAGGTCACGAACTCGATCGGCGCGGCGATCCAGAGCTTGATCGACGGCGGGTTCGTGCGGCCGATCGTGGGGGCGCGCTTCCCGCTCGAGCGGGCCTCCGAGGCGCTCGGGCTGATCGACGGACGCGGGGCGACGGGCAAGGTCGTGCTCGAGCCCGTACAGGCGAGCTGAAGCCGCGCCGCCGAACGCCGGCGGCGACGCTCGCCGGCGCGGCTCTGGCATGCTGCGCGCGAATGCCCGGCTTGATCGAGCGCTATCGCGACCGCCTGCCGTTCGCTGAGGGCGATCCCGTCGTCTCGTTGCAGGAGGGCGGTACGCCGCTCGTTCCGGCGCCGCGGATCTCCGAGCTGGCCGGCGCCGAGGTCTGGCTCAAGCTCGAGGGCGCCAATCCGACCGGATCGTTCAAGGACCGGGGGATGACGTGCGCCGTCTCCGCCGCCGTCAGAGAGGGCGCCGAGGCGGTCGTGTGCGCTTCGACGGGCAACACCGCAGCGTCCGCGGCTGCGTACGCGGCCCGCGCCGGCCTGCGCGGCGCGGTGATCGTGCCGGAGGGCAAGATCGCGACCGGAAAGCTGGCGCAGGCGCTGATGCACGGGGCCCGCGTGATCGCGCTGCGCGGGAACTTCGATCAGGCGCTCGAGCTCGTGCGCGAGCTCGCCGGGCGCCACCCGATCGCGCTGGTCAACTCGGTCAATGAGTTCCGCATCGAAGGTCAGAAGACGGCGGCATTCGAGCTGCTCGAGGAGCTCGACGATGAGCTCGACGCGCTCTGCATCCCGGTCGGCAACGCCGGCAACATCACCGCATACTGGCGGGGGTTCGCCGAGGCGGGCGCGAGCCCGAAGATGCTGGGGTTCCAGGCCGCCGGCGCGGCGCCACTGGTCCACGGGGTGATCGTGGAGCATCCCGAGACCGTCGCGAGCGCGATCAGAATCGGGAATCCCGCGCGTTGGGAGGACGCGATGAACGCGATGACCGCTTCCGGCGGCAGCGTGCGCGCGGTCACCGACGAGCAGATCCTGTCGGCCTACCGCCTGCTCGCCTCGAGCGAGGGGATCTTCTGCGAGCCGGCCTCGGCGGCGAGCGTCGCCGGGCTGCTGGCCCACGGAGCGGGCGGGGCTGAGCGTGTCGTGTGCGTGCTGACCGGACACGGGCTGAAGGATCCCCAGACAGCGCTCGCCCACGCCGGCGGGGTTGTCCCCTGCGATCCGCAGATCGGCGCGCTCGAGCGCGCGGTGCTTGGATGACGCTCGGGCGCCGCCGCCTGGTCCGGGTTCCCGCCTCCTCGGCCAACCTTGGACCCGGCTTTGACACGTTTGCGGCGGCCCTGTCGCTCTACCTCGAGCTCGAGGTGGTGGAAACGGGCACCTTCGCCGTGGTGAGCGAGCTCGACGTGCCGCTTGATCGCTCGAATCTCGTCGTGCGCGCGTTCGAGCGGCTGGCGCCGGCGGATGACTTCGAATTCCGGATTGCCTCGGACATCCCGTTGAGCGGCGGTCTCGGTTCGAGTGCCGCGGCCGTGCTCGCCGGCCTGCTCGCGGCCGATCACATCTTCGAGCTCGACGCCGACATCCAGGGGCTGGCCGCCGCGTTCGAGGGGCACCCCGACAACGTCGGCGCGGCGCTGCGGGGCGGGTTCGTGATCTGCGCCGACTCGAGCATCCACCGCTTCGAGCCGCCGATGGGGCTCGAAGCGGTGATCGTCGTGCCCTCGGACGCGGTCCCGACCGCGCAGGCCCGGGCAGCGCTGCCCGAGCACGTTCCGATCGCCGACGCCGTGTTCAATGTCGCCCACGGGGCGATACTGACCCTCGGCCTGGCGCAGAACGATCTCGATCTGATCACTGCAGGCCTGCACGACCGGCTGCACCAGCCCTACCGGGCGAAGCTCTATCCACGCTCGGCCGAGCTGCTGGAGCGAGCCGCCTCGTTCGGCGCGCTCGGGGCGACCGTCTCCGGCGCCGGCCCGAGCGTGCTGTTCTGGTGCCGCTACGAACAGACCGGAGCACTGGTGCAGCGGCTGAGCCGCGAGACTCGCGGATGGGCGACGGTGCTCAGGGCCCCGTTCGAGTCGCAGGGCGCTGACGTGCGCGAGATGTGAACGGGCGTCAGGCGCTGGCCCGAGCCGGCTCAGCCGCCGCGATCAGCTCGGCGAGCCGCTTGCGCGGACCGGCCATCTCGAGCCTGGCCATCAACTCGTCGACGACATGCAGATAGTCGGTGCCGAGATCGGGGCGATAGTCGAGGATCGAGACCGCCCGCTCGGCCGATTCGGCGTAGGCGATCGAGGCCCGGATCGTCGTTTCGATCAGCTTCTCCGGGTAGTGCTGTCGCAGCGACTCGAGTGCCTCGCGTGAGTGGCGAGTACGCATATCGGCGATGTTGAGCACGACCCCAAGCCACTCCAGATCGGGGTTGAGGCTGTCGCGAGCGAGCTCGATCACTTCGAGCGCCTGCTCGACTCCCTGGAGTGCGAAGTACTGCGCTTCGGCTGACAGAAGCGCGTAGTCGGCCGCGACGAGCGCGTTGACCGTCAGCAGGCCGAGTGCCGGTGGGCAGTCGATCAGGACCAGGTCGTAGTCGTCCGAGACCTTGCGGAGCGCCTTCTTCAGGGTCAGCTCGCGTCCCATCTTGCCCCCCAGGGCCAGCTCGGACTCGGCGAGGCCGAGATTTGCCGGGATCACCCCGTCGTGTATGGCTTGCGCTGCGCTCGCCCGACCGGAAAGAACGTCATCGATCGTCGGCTGGGCATCCGGGTCGACGTCCAGGTAGTCGGACAGATTGCCCTGGGGATCGAGATCGACCGCGAGCACGCTGAGGCCGACTCGCCGGAAGACATCGGTCAGCGTCCTGACAGCCGTCGTCTTGCCGGTTCCGCCTTTCTGGGAGAGAACAGCGATCGTCGTCGACATCGGCGCCGACTATAGGACAGGCGAGGGCGAGCCGCTGCTCCGACGCACCACCCGATTCAGAGGCCGCCGCCGGCGCCTTCCGGCTGCTCAGCTGGCCCGGGTGCCGCCGCTTTCCGCGGTGTGGCCGTAGCGCATCCCGGAGATCACCGGGACATCCACGAAATGCAGGTGATGGCGCCCGATCACGATCTCGTCGCCGTCGGCCAGCGTGCTCCATTCGACGCGCTCACCGTTGACGAACACGCCGTTGAGGCTCCGGTCGTCGAGGACTCGCAGGCCGTCGGGCTGCCGGACGATCAGCGCGTGCCGCCGCGACACGGTCGGGTCGTCGAAGCGGATGTCGGCCGCGAGGCTGCGACCGATGCGCGTCCACTCCCGCTGCAGCGTGTAGGCGATCACTTCCTCCCCGGTCCGATGCGCGAGGTACTGTCCCGGCTCGTCGAGGCCGTCGCGCAGCTCATCCAGCCAGGCGCGATCCTCGACCTGCGGGGCCGGGTCGACGACAGTCGTCGGCGCGGTGGTGAACAGCGACGCCCGGACGAATTCGGTCCCGCCGCAGTTCGAGCACGCCGGCAGCTCGTCGACCGCGTCGAGGGACACCGGATAGTCACATTCGGTGCATCGGAACGTACCGGTCCCCGCAACGCTGCCCGTCATCCAAGCTTTCACTGGGCCCTCTCCTGTGTTACGGGTTTGCCCCTCCCAGGCCACAAGCGCTATTGGACGCGTTGTCCCCTGGCGCGCTCCATGATAGCCGTTTCGTCAAAATCCAAACCACGAAGTTGGCGGCAGCGGACGAATCTACGACGGCGGCCCGGGACGATTTCCGGGCGCTGATCAGGTCGACCTGCGAGCCCGGATCCGGCCGTTTTGCGACGCCGGGTCCGGCGCGTATGCGGCCGTTTTGGGGCGCGGATGCGGGCGTTTTGCTCGCGCATGCGGGCGTTTTGGGTGCGCGGATGCAGCCGCCTCCCGCGGCTGGAGAAGAGCAGGAACGGCGCCGGTGGCGACGAACAATTCACCGTGGAGGGACCGGTTCAGGACATCGACGAGCTGGCGCTGGCCCTGCTCCGGCGCGGTATCGACGCTCGGGCGGCGGGGCGGGAGCACTGCGGCCACTGCGGCCGCACACCGCTGATCGGCGAACGCGTCTACGTCTACGATTCGGACGTGCTGCTGTGCGAGCTGTGCCGGGCGCTCGAACGTGAGACGCCGGTGTCCTCGCAACTCGTGCACGGGCCGGAATTCGGCCACACGATGCGCATCACAGACCAGCGCCACGCGGCCTGAGCGCCGGCCGCTCGCCGTAGAATGCCGGCCGTGGATCCGTTCACGGTCACGACAACCATCTCGGCGCCGCGAGAGCTCGTCTTCGAGTATCTGGCCGACATCGCCAACCACGCCGAATTCACCGACCACTACCTGGTCGACTGGCACCTGACGCGCGTGGATCCTTACGGTTCCGGCGCCGGCGCCCGCTTTCGAATCAAGGCGCCGCTGAACCGATTCTCGTGGGCCGACGTGACGATCGCCGAGTGCCAGCCGCCGTTTCGGATCGTCGAACACGGTCGCGGCGGGAAGTTCAACCGGATCCGGATGCTCGGCACCTACACGCTCTCGCCCGGTCCCGGGGAGACCACGAAGGTGCAGTACACGCTCGAGACCGTGCCCGCGCAGATCTCCGACCGCCTGATGGACACGCTCGGCGGACGTGCGTGGAGCCGGCACCAGGCGGCGAAGGCGATGCGGCGCCTGAGGTCGATCCTCGAGGAGGACCGCGGCCGCGGCCGCCGGACATCCGTGGCGGCACGCTGATTAGACTGCCGCCCGTGGCTGCGCGTCGGTACTCGATCCTCGCCTGTGCGCTCTCGCTGATGCTGGGGCTGACGGCGTGTGCGGTCGGGAACAAGAAAGCCCACCCGCGCAACGCAGACGCGAACAACAATGGCTTCTACGTCGACGGCGGGCCGATCAGCTATCAGCTTGAGATCTCTCGAGAGCTGAACCAGTACGCGACCGAGGACTCCCAGTACGTCAGGGGCCTTGCGGCCGGGACGACGCCGCCGACCCCGGGACAGCTCTGGTACGGCGTCTTCCTGTGGGCGAAGAACCAGACCTCGCAGCCGCAGACAACCACCGACAACTTCGACATCGTCGACACGCAGGGGAACCACTACTCCGCGATCAAGCTCGATTCGGACATCAACGGCTACGCGTGGGCGTCTCAGCGCCTCCAGCCGCTCGCCATCGAGCCCGGGCCGGACACGCAGGCCAGCTTTGACCCTACCCAGGGCGGCCTGGTGCTGTTCAAGCTCAGCACGTCGGTGTACGCAAACCGACCGCTGACACTCGAGATCCGTGCCCCGAGCGGACAACTCGAGGCGACGATCTCGCTCGATCTTTGACCGAGGAGCCGGATCCTTGGCCGGCGGGCGAGCCCGGTCCGACACCGCCCCCGGCGCGGGGACCCTCGAAGCCGACGGATCCCGGGTTCAATCCGCTGGCCACGGCGATCGGAGTGTTCACCGCGATCGCGATCCCAGCCGTCGTCGTCGGCTATACGCGGCCCGGGGGGACGAACAGCACGATTATCGTCCTCGGAGTCCTGATCGCGATCATCGTCGGCGTGATCGCCGGGCTGTGGGTTTCGGCCCGCGGTGGTCGCGTCTGGCGCGGACCGCAGCTCTAGCGCTCGCCGCTCTGACACTCAGCGCGCCGACCGCACAGGCGGCGTGGAGCAGCCCGTTCGAGTTCGCGCCACCCGGGACACTCGACGTGCTGCCGAGCCAGATCGCGTTCTCGAGCCGGGGAGCGGTGGCGGTCGCCTACGGCGTGTTCAACCTCGACGCCCCTGCGTCCTCGCAGGCGTTCGTGACGGTTCGCAACCCGAGCGGCGTGGTGGGCGCGCCACAGCCGATCCCGGGCGCACAGCAGGTCCTCGGCCTGAGCTACGACGGGCCGTCACTGGAGCTCGTGACCGGCTCGAGCCCGCCGTCGCTTGCCTGCTGCAGCTCGGCCGAGGCGGTGAGCCTGGCTCCGAACGGGGCGTTCGGTCCGGCAGGGACGCTGGTCGGCGGGCTCGCCGGCGCGACCCTGGGCCGGATCCTGACGCTCGGCGACGGGCGGATGGTGGCTGCCGTGGCGACCGCCCGCGGCATC
>DATCNP010000114.1:0-5142 GCA_036565205.1 Solirubrobacteraceae bacterium
AATTACGGGACCGCGGTGCTGGCCCTCCCCCCCGCCCACGGTTTCAACCTGGCGGTCTACGTGATCCCGCCGGCGCTCCTGGTGCTGGGGATCGGCACGCTTGTGGTGGTGCTTCCGAGGTGGCGCCGTCGAACGAGAGCAGCGGCCGGCGAGCCGCTGGCCCCCGGTCCGGCGCTCGACCCGGGCGATGCCCGCCGCCTCGACGAGGACCTGGCGCGGCGCATGTGACGGTGGCGGGCGCACCTGAGGGTGGCGGGCGCATCTGAGGGTGGCGGGCGCACCTGAGCACCCGGGGTCCGCGACTTGGAGCGGCAGCCATAACGCGGAAAATCGCCACGGCGCCGGACGGTTTGCCGCAAAACGACTGCTCAGCAGCCATAACGCGGAAAATCGCCGCGGCGCCGGACGGTTTGCCGCAAAACGACTGCTCTGCGCCCGAACGCCGAAAATCGCCAGTGGCCGGCCGGCGGGCGCCGGCCGGTGCCGCCGGCTCGCGCGCTATTTCCAACTTCGCCGGCTTTCCGTAATGCCGGACGCGCGGCCCGCCGATGAGCAGCAGATGAGGGGCGCTCAAACCCATGCTCGTTCGCCTGCGCGACTGCCGAGCTTCGCACGCCGCGTGGCGACGGCCAGCTTGCTCGCGTCCGGCCTTGCTTTCGCGGGGGCGGGCGCGGCCTCGGCGGCTGTCGATCCCGTCGGGGCTCACTCGATGCTGCAGCTGAGCAGCCCGTACTCGTTGAAGCGGGCGATGTTCGCGGAGGCGGCGGGCATGCACGCCTCGGCCATCCGGCTCGACGTGGCCCCGGCAGCGATATTCCCCACCCGTTCCTCAGCCCCGAACTACACCGGCCTGGACGAGGTGATAGCGCTCGCGCAGGAGTACGACATGCGGGTCGTGGCCGACCTGTTCACGGTCCCAACCTGGCTCGCCCAACTGCCAGACCCCGACGGAACAGTCCGCCCAAGTGCGGTGCGCCACGGACGACCTCTCCGACTACGGCTCGATGATCACACAGATCGTCGGCCACGCCGACCCGGTCGTGCGCGATTGGGAGATCTGGAACGAGCCCGACACCGGCGACTACTTCAACGGCACACCGCAGCAGTACGCGCGCATGCTGCGCACCGCTCATGACGCGATCAAGCAGGTGGACCCCCAGGCCAACGTGCTGCTCGGAGGCATCTCGCGCCCCGCCGGGATGAGTTGGCTGGGCCAGGTATTTGCCACGCCGGGCGCCGACGCGGCCCATGCCTTCGACATCGCCAACGTGCACCAGCGCGGTCAAATGATCTCCCTCGCCCCGTCGATCGCCGCCTGGAAGCTGTTCCTTGCCGGGCACGGGTTCCTAGGTCCTCTGTGGGTGACCGAGCACGGCTACCCGTCGGACCCGGCCTACCAGTACGACCCCGGATACACCTCCGGCCCGGCCTCCCAGGCCGCGTACCTCGCCGCGTCGATCCCGACACTCGTCGACGCGGGAGCGAGCGAGGTGTTCGTAACCGAGCGTGACGACCTGAGCGGGGCGTACGCCTCGGAGGGCGTGCTCGGAGGAAACGTGTCCGACCCGCCGAGCGAGGATCCGCAGCCGGTGGAGAAGCCGTCCTACGCGACGGTCGCGGGCGTCGCCGCGTGCTATCTGCTCCTGGCGCGGGGCTGCCCGGGGACGCCGCCGGTGGCGACCCCGAGCTCGGCCGCGATGACCGCGAGGCGCGGGAGCACAACGGTCTCGGTGGTCACGGTCTCAGACCCGGGCGCCACGGCCGCTACGGCTCGGACCGGCCGCTCTGGCCCCGGGAGCCTCGACTGCGCTCGCAATCCAGCAGGACAGCTGCCCGCCCATCCTGGTTCCCGGCCAGGCCTGCCGGCTGCTGCTTTCTTTCCATCCCCTGGCTGCAGGGCTTGCCGCGGCCGCTCTGACCGTGCCTTCGGACTCGGGTGCGCTCAACGTGATCGTCAGCGGCGTCCTGCCATCGGTCTCGAGCCTCATCCCCCAGCTCGTATTCAGCGCCGGGCGCAGCGCGACGGGCACGGCGGCAAGCCTCAGACGTCGCCGCCGGCTGGTGTTCGACGTCGCGAATCCACTGCCGGCTCCCGTCCATATCGCCAGAACCGCGCTCAAGGGTGCCGACTCTCGGCGCTTCCGGCTCACGGCCAACGGCTGTGCTCGCACCACGCTACGGGCCGGCAGGGGCTGTCGGGTGACGGTGCTGATGCTCCGCAGCGGCCGTGGCTCGGCTCGCGCCGAGCTGACGCTCCAGGGCGACGGGCAGCCATTGACGATCCCGCTCCCCGCGAGCGCGGGCTCGCGATAGCTACATCGACGTCGGCGCGCTGACCCCAAGCAACCCGAGCGACAGCGCGATCGTCGTCTGCGCCGCAACCGACAACGCCGCCCGGAAGGACTCGACGGTCTCCGGAGTCGCGCCGAACACCCGGCAGTCGCGGTAGAAGGCGGTGAACGCCTGCGCGGTCTCGAGCGCGTAGGCGGCGATCCGGTGGGGCGCGCGCCGCGCCGCGGCCTCGGCCACCTCCTCGGGGAACGCCGCCAGCTGCTTGACCAGCTCTCGCTCGGCCGGATCGAGCGGGCCCGAGCCCCAGTCGGCGTCGGGCGCGAGCGCGGCCTCCAGCCGCCGCTCGTCAAAGCGTCCCAGCACCGAGGCGATTCGCGCGTGGGCGTACTGGACGTAGTAGACCGGGTTCTCGGCGGACTCGCGACGCGCCAGGTCGAGGTCCAGGTCGACGGTACGGTCGTGGGAGCGTTGGAGCATGAAGAAGCGAGCGGCGTCGACGCCGATCTCGTCGAGCAACTCGTCTAGCGTGATGAAGTCCCCGCGGCGCTTGGACATTGCCGCCCGCTCGCCGCCCTCGATCAGGTGGACGAACTGCAGGAGCGGCATCTCGAGCATCTCGGGATCGTTGCCCAACGCCGCGAATGCCGCCTTCATGCGGGCGACGTACCCGTGGTGGTCGGCGCCGACGGGCACGAGCTGACGCTCGAACCCCCGTTCTCGCTTGTCGAGCATGTAGGCCAGATCGGCGGCCAGGTAGGTCGGATCGCCGCCGGTGCGCTCGAGCACGCGGTCCTTGTCGTCGCCAAAGCTGGTTGTGCGCAGCCACAGAGCTCCTTCGGACTCGTAGGTGTGGCCGGCCTTGTCCACGAGCTCGAGCGCCTGAGCCACCTCGCTCGGAGAGCCCTGGTGCAGCGTCCGCTCGCTGAAGAAACGGTCGTAGAGAACCCCGTAGCGCTCGAGCGTTCGCTTGATCCGGGCCAGCAGCAGCTCGACCGCCGCGCCGGCGGCCTGATCGGGATCCATCTCGGCGACGCCCGGGATCTCGTGGGCCAGCTCGAGCACGTAATCGCCCTGGTAGCCACCCTCAGGGACCTCCTCGCCCCTGGCCCGCGCGATCACCGACTCGCCGAGGCGTCGGATCTGGCCGCCGGCGTCGTTGAAGTAGTACTCGCGGGAGACCTCGTGGCCATGATGGGCGAGGATCCGTGCGAGCGCGTCCCCGTACGCGGCGTGCCGGCCGCTGGCGGCGACGAGCGGCCCGGTCGGGTTGGCCGAGACGAACTCGAGCAGGATCCTCTCCGCCGGCCACGCGCCGCCCGAGCCGAACCCCGTGCCGGCCTCGAGAACACCGCGCAGTGCTCCCCGGTGCCAGGAGTCCGAGAGCGTCATGTTGAGGAATCCCGGCCCGGCTACGTCGGTTCTCTCGAGCGCGCCACCGAGCCCGGCCTCGAGCTCGCTCGCCAGCCGAGCGGCGATCTCGCGCGGCGCCGCGCCCAGAGCCGGGGCCAGCAGCATCGCCGCGTTGGTCGAGTAGTCGCCCTGGCCGTCGCGCTTGGGTCGCTCGAGCTTCGGCGGTGAGGAGAACGCGCCCCGGGCGCCGCGAATCGCCCCAGCCGCGCCGAGGACGGCGGCGCGCAACTCGCTCAGCGGGTCGCTCATGGGCTGCGCAGCGCGATCGGCTGGAACACGCCTTCGAGCCGCTCGAGCGAGGCGGGCGTGCCGATCGCGACGACCATGTCACCCTCGTCGATCACGGACTGGGGCGCGGGCTGGGGCTCGAGCCGGCCGTCGGTTCGCCGCAGCGCGACGATCACCGAGTCACCGCGGACCTGCTCCACGGTCTTTCCGATCCCCTCGCAGGGTGCCGAAACCTCGATCTCCTCCATCCGGTAGTCGGCGACCTGGACCGCGCCGCCAACCTGCGGGTGCAGCGCCACCCGCGCCATCTCGGTGCCCGAGGTCTTGTAGGGCGAGATCACGCGATCGGCGCCGGCGCGGCGCAGCTTCGTCTCGGAATCCTCCGCTGACGCACGAGCGATGATCAGGATGTCGGGCCGCAGGCCGCGCGCGGTCAGCGTGATGAAGATGTTCTCGGCGTCCGAGTCCACGCAGGCGATCACGCCCCGTGCGCGCTCGATCCCGGCCCGCAACAAGACCTCATCCTCAGCTGCGTAGTTCTCGATGTACTGCACTCCGAGCTCACGGGCCTGCTCACGGTGCTCGGGGTTGTGATCGATCGCGATGTGGGCACGCCCCGCGGCGCCGAGATCGCGGGCGACCTGACGCCCCACACGCCCGAAGCCACAGATGATGTAGTGATCTGAATAGGAGTCGATCATCCGCTGCAGGCGCCGCTCCTCGAGCAGGCCGGTGAGCTGACCCGAGACGAAGAATTCGGCCACCGTCGCCAGTCCGTAGAAGAGCGTACCTATGCCCAGCAGCTCCAGAGCGACGACGACCACCCTCCCGGCCGTGTTGTGCGGGTCCTGGATCGCGCCGAGTGTCGTGACCGTGTCGAGCGTCCAGACGAAGCCGTAGCCGATTGAGGTCCCTTCCGCGAGCGAGAAGGCGATCGTCCCGGCGGCGATCAGGACCACCAGCGCACCCAGCAGCAGGCCGAGACGCCGGGTGAACATCCGCAGCTCGCGCCGCGCCTGCCTACGCTGCTCGAGCACTGCGTTGCGTTGCGTTGACTGGGGCAAGGCGTCAGTAGTGGTAGGGCTCGCCGGCGATGATCTTGTGGGCACGGTAGAGCTGCTCGAGCAGCACCACACGGGCCAGCTGGTGCGGAAGCGTCATCGCGCCCAGCGACAGGCGGTGATCGACCTCCTCGAGGTGAAGCCCGAACGG
>DATCNP010000115.1:0-6139 GCA_036565205.1 Solirubrobacteraceae bacterium
CGCTGACGAGGTGCGCGAGCCGATCGGCCGCGCGGCCCGAGAGCCGATCGACCGTCCGCACAGTGAACTCTTGCGTCGTGCCCAGCGTGGGCGGTCCCGAGCACGCGATCGATTCGCGAGCTACCCGGCGGCTCGATTCGCTCGCCCGTCAGAAGCCGAGCGCGAACTTGGCGTCCTCGCTCATCCGCTCGGAAGTCCAAGGCGGCGAGAAGGTCATCGTTGACTGCACATCCTCGACCCCGTCGAGCTCACCCACGAACTCCTGGATCTGCTCCGAGACCTGAGGCCCGATCGGACAACCGGGGCTCGTGAGCGTGAAGCTGACGTGGACGGCACCGCCGTCAAGGTCGACGCCGTAGATCAACCCAAGCTCAACGAAGTCGAGACCCAGCTCGGGGTCGATCACATCTCGGAGCGCGTCGGTGACGTCGTCAGCGGTAACCATGGGCTCAAGTGTAATCAGCCGCGACGACCTTGCGGGACAGGGATCGCTTTCGGTAGGTTCCGGTACATCGTCTATTTTCGATGACAAGCCTCCGACTCTGCGCTGTCGCGGAGACGAGGACCGGTCGACCCAGGGACGCCGATGAATAGGACTCCGAGTACCCCGGCGAGTCCTAAACCCCCCGGCAAGCGCCGGGATCCGTGGGGATGGCACGCCGCCCGGCACCGCCCAAACCTAACTGTTTGCAGGGATTTCCCGTCCAGCCAGCGCCTCTTCCGAGGCCCTGATCGCCGCCGGCCTATTCGGCGCCGCCACAATCGTCACCGTCACGCTGATCCCCGCCGGGGCAACCGACGAGCTCGCGTGACCTAACGTCGCACGCGCTCTATCGCGACGTGCCGATCACCGACCGGCCCGACTAAAGTGGCCCGCTGAGCATATACGCCCGAGCGCCTCAGGTCGTCCCGGTTGCGGATCGACTTTGGGGCACGGACGTGGCTTGGGACAGCATCGCGGGCGCACGGGAACGCCAGGCCTCTAGGCGGGTTTAACGTGCGGCGTTCTCGCGCTCGGCGGTGAGCAGCCGCTCATCTGCAGCCGCGGCGCGCTGCTCGAGTTCGCGCAGCCGCTGAGCGCTCGTTTTGCGCGGCCCGTAGGTCTTCGAGCGATACCGCTCGAGCTTCGCGCGGTAATGGCGTGCCTGCGCTCGCAGGCTCTCCACGCGGCTTGCATCAAGACCCATCCTTCAAGCGTAGCCAGCGCGCCAAGTCGGTAAGCGGGCCATCCCCGAGCGGACACCGGCATTCCGACGTGATTGGAATTCAAGCGGTTCGGCGTGCCACAGCGCGGGTAGCCATTTCTCGTTCGGGGCTTTGAGTCAGTTCGCTCGGCGCCGAGCTGTCAGGGCGCGAGGACGAACCCGCCGGTAAGAGGGCGCGTTCGGCTTCGCGCCCACTTTCTTGGCGGCTTGAGCGTTCACGGCCAGCCGGTGTGGCAGGTCAGGAGGTGGAGTCGAGCGCCAGTCCTCGAACGTCGGCTGGCGAGGGTGGCCTCCGCGCCGGGCGGCAGGGCACCAGTGTCGTAGAGGTCGCGGTCCGGGTTGGCCAGGTCGCTCAGACCCTCGATCTTGACCGTGTCACCGCGCCGGCCGCGAGCAGCATCGCCAGCTCGACAAGCTTTTCCGGACCTTCTGCTGTTTCCGGGGTCATAGGGGTAGCAGTGGACAGAGCCCGCCGAGGTTGAGCATGGCGGGGGCGATCAGCGCTTCGGGGGTGCGAAACCCGTAGGCGCGGCGGGTGATCAGTCGCAGCTGGGTGTTGACTTGCTCGATCCGTGCGTTTGACAATCCGTGCTGGATCGCTGCTTCGATCCCGGGACGCTGGTTGGTGATCGTCTTGGCGAGCTTGACGAACGGCTGAAGCCGGCAACGCCTGGCCCAGGCCAGCCACGCGTCGAGTAGTTCGATTGCCTGCTGGTAGGGGACGCGGTAGATCTCGCGTAGCTGCTGGGAGATGAGGTAGGCGCGGTACAGCGGCTTGTTGGTCTGCTGGATCTGGGCGAGCTTGATCTTCTGGCCGTCGCTCAGCTTGCTCGGGTTTTTCCACAGCGTGAAGCGGGCGCCTTTGAGCTCTTTCGCGGCGTCTTTGTGCCCCTCGCGGTGCCAGCTACCGGAGGAGTGGGAGAAGTACATCCAGATCAACGCCGACTATTACATGCGCGCAAAGTAGCTGCGACGGGAGCTGCGGCTGGCGGCCACCATCGTTGTGCCGACCTCGAGCGCCGCGCACAGCTACCGAGGTGCTTCCTCGGCGACGGATGGTCTGCTGATTCGGCTCGCGGCCGGCGCCGCGCCAATCGCTCAGGCTCCGACCGGCGCCGCTTCCTCCGCACGCTCCTCGAGCGCTCGCTTGTAGTCGCGGGGCATCACCTTGACGAAACGTTCGCGGGTGCCTCGCTCCCAGGAGGCGAGCACGTTGCGGGCGACCATCGATCCGGTGCGGTGGGCGTGCTCTGAGATCAGCGCCTTGACCTCCTGCTCGTCCTCCTCGCTCAGCTCCTCAAGGTCGACGAGCTCGAGGTTGCAGCGGCCCTCAAAACGCCGGTCCTTGTCGTAGACGTAAGCGATCCCGCCGCTCATCCCGGCGGCGAAGTTGCGCCCCGTGGTGCCGAGCACGACCACACGGCCGCCGGTCATGTATTCGCATCCGTGGTCACCGACACCTTCGACGACGGCCACCGCACCCGAGTTGCGGACGGCGAAGCGCTCGCCGGCCAGGCCGCGGAAGAACGCACGACCCGCGGTTGCCCCGTACAGGACTGTGTTGCCGACGATCGTGTTCTCCTCGGCTCTGAACTTCGCGGTCTCCGGCGGGCGGACGGAGACGACGCCACCTGAGAGCCCCTTGCCCGTGTAGTCGTTGGTCTCACCGCGCAGCGCGAACGTCACGCCCGGCGCCAGCCAGGCGGCGAAGCTCTGGCCGGCCGAGCCGGAGAACGAGATCTCGATCGTCCCTTCGGGCAGGCCTCGCTCGCCGTGGCGCCGGGCGATCTCACCGGAGAGGATCCCCCCGACGGTCCGGTTCACGTTGCGGATCGGGATCGGGCCGAACCGGACCGGATCAGAGTTCTCGAGCGCCGGCGCACACATCTGGACGAGCTCCCAGTCGAGCGCGTCATCGAGCACGGGAAGCTGTGAGCGCGTCCTCGACCGAGGGGTCTCGGCCGGGAGATCGGGAACGCTGAGGATCATCGACAGGTCGACGCCACGCGCCTTCCAGTGATCGATCGCCTCGTCTGTCTCCAGGAGTTCGGCGCGGCCGATCAGCTCCGCGAATCGGCGCACCCCGAGAGCAGCCATGATCCCGCGGGCCTCTTCGGCCACGAACATCAGGTAGTTGACCACTTGCTCGGGCGTGCCGCGAAAGCGCCTGCGCAGTTCGGGATCCTGGGTCGCCACTCCCACCGGGCAGGTGTTCAGGTGGCAGACGCGCATCATGATGCACCCCATCGCGATCATCGGCGCGGTCGAGAAGCCGAACTCGTCGGCGCCGAGCAGTGCGCCGATCACCACGTCGCGTCCGGTCTTTATCTGACCGTCGACCTCGACTGTGATACGCGAGCGCAGATCATTCAAGAGCAGCGTCTGCTGGGTCTCGGCCAGGCCGATCTCCCACGGCACGCCGGCGGCCTGGATCGATGACTGCGGCGAGGCGCCGGTGCCGCCGTCGTGGCCGGAGATCGTCACGTGGTCGGCGTTGGCCTTCGCCACCCCGGCGGCAACCGTCCCGACGCCCACCTCGGAGACAAGCTTGACCGAAACGGCTGCCTTAGGGTTGGCGCAGCGCAGGTCGTAGATCAGCTGCTTGAGGTCCTCGATCGAGTAGATGTCGTGGTGAGGCGGGGGCGAGATCAGGCCCACGCCCGGCGTCGACTTGCGGATCTTGGCGATGTAGTCGTCGACCTTGTGGCCGGGCAGCTGGCCGCCCTCGCCGGGCTTCGCGCCCTGGGCCATCTTGATCTGGAGCTGGTCGGCGTTGACCAGATAGTGGATCGTGACCCCGAAGCGTCCCGACGCGACCTGCTTGATCGCCGAGCGGCGGCGGTCTCCGTTCTCGTCCGGTGCATAGCGCGCTGGGTCCTCCCCGCCCTCGCCGGTATTCGACTTCGCGCCGAGGCGGTTCATCGCAATCGCGAGCGTCTCGTGCGCCTCGCGGGAGAGCGCCCCAAGGCTCATCGCTCCGGTCGTGAAGCGCTTGACGATCTCGGTCGCCGGCTCGACCTGGTCCAGCGGTAGGGGATTGGCGGGGGTGCGGAACTTCATCAGGCCCCGGAGCGCCGCCTTTCGCGTGGTCTCCTCGTTCACGAGCCGCGCGAACTCCTCGTAGGTCGACTGGGGGTCGCGGTGGGGCGGCGAGTCTCCGTTGTCCGGAGGACCCACCGCGTGCTGCAGGTTGGCGATCGTGTCGGGATTCCAGATGTGGATCTCGCCGTCGCGACGCCACTGGAGCACGCCGCCGACGGGCAGCAGGTCGCGATCGGTGCGCGGATAGGCGCGGAAGTGGCGCTCGAGCGCCTCGGTCGAGAGGACGTCGAGCCCCACCCCTCCGATCCGCGACGCGGTGCCGGTGAAGTGCTTGTCGATCAGCTCGTGCTCGAGGCCGACGGCCTCGAAGATCTGCGCGCCGCAGTAGGACTGGATCGTCGAGATCCCCATCTTGGCGATCGTCTTCAGGAGACCCTTCCCGATCGCTTTGACGATCCGCTTCTCGGCCTCCTCGCGGTCGAGATCGACCGGCAGCATCGAGCGATCAGCCAGCTCATCGAGCGACTCGAACATCAGATATGGGTTGATCGCCGAGGCCCCATAGCCGATCAACGTCGCCATGTGATGGATGTCCCGTGGCTCGCCGGACTCGACCACCAGCCCGGTCCGCAGGCGGGTGCCGGCGCGCACGAGGTGGTGGTGGACGGCAGCGATGGCCAGCAGCGATGGCATCGCCACTCGCTCGGGCCCAAGGTTGCGGTCGGAGAGGATCAGGATGTTGGCGCCATTCTCGACATAGCCCGCCGCCTCCTCGCAAAGGGCGTCCAGCCGCGTCCGCAGTCCATCGATGCCGTCCTCGATCGGCCAGGTGATGTCGAGCGTGGCCGCGTCGAAGATCTCGTGCGAGACCTGGCGGAGCTTCTCGAGCTCGTGATTGCGCAGGATCGGCTGACTCATGACCAGCTGGTGCGCCTGCTCGGAATCCTCGATTAGCAGGTTGACCTCGGCGCCGACACCGGTGTGCAGGCTCATGACTACGCTTTCACGGAGCGGATCGATCGGGGGGTTGGTGACCTGGGCGAACAGCTGCTTGAAGTACGTGAACAGCGGCGGCTGGCGCTCGGAGAGCACGGCCAGGGCTGAGTCGTTGCCCATGCTCGCGACCGGCTCCTCGCCGTTGGCCGCCATCGGGGCGATGATCATCCGCAGGTCTTCCTGCGAATAACCGAACGCGAGCTGCTTGGAGCGCAGCGGCTCCACCCTCGGCGTACGCGGGTCGCGGTCGGGCAGGTTGTCGATGTGGACGACCGAGCGCTCGTACCACTCCCCGTAGGGCTTGCGGCGAGCAACTCGGCGCTTTCCCTCCTCATCCTCGACGATCTGCCCTTCCTCGAGGTCGATCAGGAACAGCTTGCCCGGGGCCAGCCGCCCCTTGCGCTGGACGTGCTCGGGCGCGACCGTGAGAACCCCGGTCTCCGACGCGAGCACGACGTAGCCCTCGGTGTCCTGGATCCAGCGGCCGGGACGCAGCCCGTTGCGATCGAGCACGGCGCCGGCCAGACGTCCGTCTGTGAACACGACGGCCGCCGGTCCGTCCCAGGGCTCCATCAGGCAGGAGTGGAAGTCGTAGAAGCCCTTGACCTCGGGATCGAGATCCTTGCGGGTCGTGTAGGCCTCAGGGATCATCATCATCACGGCGTGTGGGATCGAGCGGCCGCCGAGCACGAGCAGCTCGAGCACGTTGTCGAAGATCGCCGAGTCCGAGCCCCCCTCGCGCACGACCGGCATCACCTTCTCGAGGTCATCGCCGAACAGCTCCGAGGCGAGCTGCGACTCACGGGCCCGCATCCAGTTGACGTTGCCGCGCAGCGTGTTGACCTCGCCGTTGTGGGCGATCATCCGGTAGGGATGGGCAAGTTCCCAGCTGGGGA
>DATCNP010000116.1:0-7750 GCA_036565205.1 Solirubrobacteraceae bacterium
GCCGGTGCTGTGCGACGGCACCCGCGGTTCGCTGCTGGCTTCCGCCGCCGCCGACTCGGAGCTGTCGAGCGAGCAGATCCTCTCCAACGCGGCGGTGCTGTTGTTCGGTGGAATCGAGACGACCGAAGGGATGATCGCCAACGCGATCCTGCACCTGCTCGAGCGGCCGGAGATGCTCGCTCGGGTCCGCGCGGATCACGGCCTGCTCGACGCCGCGATCGACGAGGCGCTTCGGCTCGAGCCGGCCGCTGCCGTGATCGACCGCTACGCGCGTAGTTCCACACAGCTCGGCGACGCGGCGGTGGGCCGCGGTGACCTGGTCCGCGTCTCGCTGACCGCGGCCAACCGCGATCCAGCGGCATTCGAGTACCCGGACCGCTACGACCTCGAGCGGCCGAACGGGCGCCGGCATCTTGCCTTCGCCCAGGGGCCGCACGTTTGTGTTGGCATCCACCTCGCACGGCTGGAGGCGCGCGAGGCACTCGGCGCGCTGCTCGACGCCCTACCGCGCCTGCGTCTCGATCCAGCCCGTCCGGCCGTCGTGCGCGGCCTCGTGTTCCGCAAGCCACAGCGGCTCGACGCGGTGTGGTCGTAGCCGTCTCGCTGCTTTTCAGACAGACTCTGCGGATCCACCAGAGATAAGGAGACGGACGTGAAGCTCAGCGCACGCAACCAGCTCACCGGGACGGTGTCCAGCATTCACAAGGGCGAGGCGATCGCCAACGTCGCGCTCGACGTACAGGGCCAGCGGCTCGTCGCCTCGATAACCGTCGAGGCCGTGGACGAGCTCGGGCTGACCGAGGGCAGCAAGGTCACCGCTGTGATCAAGGCGTCCGACGTGATCCTCGCGGTCGAGTGATGGGGCTTACGGAGCAGGGAAGAGACGGGCGGCGCAACCGGCCGCTGGCCGCGGCCGTACATATCCCGGTCACGAACAGCGAGATGCCGATCGATCACCTGGGCGAGAACGGCATGGGCGGCGAGCTGGCCTACGAGGTCCTCTCCAGCGAGCTCCTGCTCGACGGCCAGGCGCGGCTCAACCTGGCGACGTTCGTGACCACCTGGATGCCTTCGACCGCCGCCCGGCTGATGTGCGAGACGGCCGACAAGAACATCATCGACAAGGACGAGTACCCCCAGACGGCAGAGATCGAAGCCCGGTGCGTGAACATCCTCGCCGACCTCTGGAACAGTCCCGATCACGAGCACGCCACCGGCTGCTCGACCACCGGCTCGAGCGAGGCGGCGATGCTCGCCGGCATGGCGCTCAAGTGGCGCTGGCGCGCGCGGATGCGCGCGGCCGGCAAGCCGACCGACCGCCCGAACCTCGTGATGGGTGTCAATGTCCAGGTCTGCTGGGAGAAGTTCTGCCGCTACTGGGACGTCGAGCCAAGGCTCGTGCCGATGGAGGGCGACACCTACCACCTGACCGCCGAGCGGGCGATCGCCCACTGCGATGAGAACACCATCGGGGTGGTGGCGATCCTCGGCTCAACGTTCGATGGGAGCTACGAGCCGATCAAGGAGATCGCCGACGCCCTGGACCGGCTCGAGTCCGAGCAGGGCTGCGACGTCCCGCTGCACGTCGACGCTGCCTCGGGCGGATTCGTCGCGCCGTTCCTGGATCCCGAGCTCGAGTGGGACTTCCGGATCCCCCGCGTGCAGTCGATCAACGCCTCGGGCCACAAGTACGGGCTGGTGTATCCAGGCGTCGGCTGGGCGGTGTGGCGCACCAAGGAGGCGCTGCCGAAGGAGCTGGTGTTCGACGTCAATTACCTCGGCGGACACATGCCGACGTTCTCGCTCAACTTCTCGCGTCCGGGCAGCGAGGTGATCGCGCAGTACTACATGTTCATGACCCTCGGCCGGACCGGCTACCGGCAGATGATGACCAACCTTCAGAACGTGGCCCGTCACATCTCCGCGGGAGTCGCCGGGATCGGCCCGTACCAGCTGCTCTCGGACGGCAGCGAGCTGCCGGTGTTCTCCTTCGCACTCAAGCCTGAGGTCGAGAACTACACGGTGTTCGACGTCTCCGATCGACTCCGCGAGCGTGGCTGGCTCGTGCCCGCGTACACGTTCCCCGAGAACCTCCAGGACCTGAGCGTGTTGCGAATCGTCGTGCGGTCCGGCATGCACACCGAGATGGCCGACGTGCTGTTGGGGCACCTGCGCGAGCTGACAGAGTTCCTGGAGTCACTGGACGCGCCGCTCCCCGGCCAGGCCCAGAGCAAGCGCCAGGCGTTCGCGCACTAGAGCCGGGGAGTCACTAGATCAGCTTCGCCAGCTCTCGTCCCGCTGCCCGCAGCTGGCGCGGATTCCCGGCCTCGAGCACCGCCTGGAGGTCGAGGATCCGGCGGTCGAATGGGCCAAGCCCGTCGCTGCCGACGACGGCGAAACATGGCACGCCGGCCTGGCGCGCGCGGGTCGCGACCTCAGAGACGGCCTTGCCGACGAGACTCTGCTCGTCGAGCTTGCCCTCCCCGGTGACGACGGCGCGCGCGGCGCGCATCCGCCGATCGAACTGAGCCGCGTCGAGCACGAACGAAGCCCCGGCGACGAGTTCAGCACCGAACGCCGCCCACAGCCCACCCGATAGGCCGCCCGCTGCGCCGGTCATCGGGATGCCTCGCGGGTCCCGCGCGAGACGCCGGGCCAGCGCGCCAAGCCGATCGCTCAGGCGACGGACATCGTCCGCGTCGGCCCCCTTCTGCGGGCCGAACACGCGCGCGGCATCCTCGAACGGCGTGCGAACGTCGCAGAGCACGACGATCCGCGCTCCGCGCAGTCCGCCGCCGCGCTCGATCGCCCGAATCGCCCCGGCGCCGCCGTCGGTCGTCGCACTGCCGCCGACCCCGAGGTACACCGTCTTGGCGCCGCTGCGAACCGCCTCCAGGATCAGCTCGCCGGTTCCGGCCGTGCTCGCCGCCAAAGCGTCGCGCTCCGCGGGGGCGACGAGTCCGAGGCCGCTGGCGGCGGCGGTTTCGATAACCGCCACACCGTCCCCGAGCGCGAACGATGCCTCGAGCTCCCGGCCGAGTGGGTCCGTGACCCTGGCCAAGCGCAGCTCGACCCCGAGCGGGCCGAGCAGAGCCTCGAGCGTGCCCTCGCCTCCGTCGGCGATCGGACAGAGGTCGACCTCGCGACCACCGGCCTTCAGCCCGTGTCCAATTGCCGCGGCGACCTCGGTCGCGGCCATCGTGCCCTTGAACGAATCGGGCGCGACGAGCACAATCGTGGGAATGCCGGCGATCGCGGGCACGCTGGCAGTATCCATCCCGTCCGGAAAGTCAGCGCGGCGGGCGCGGGCCCAGACGGTTGATCTAGGAGTCCATCTGCTCGAGCAGGCACTCGGTTGGTGCCTTGTCCTCGCGCCAGCGGAGGATCCGGGTGCCGTGGCGGATGCGCCCGCCGCTGGCGTGGTCGAACGTGACCTCGACGACGAGCTCGGGCCGGAGCTCGATCCACTCGAGATCCTTCTCGCTCTTCCAGCGGCTGGGATCTCCGTGACCGCGCTTCCCGGTCTGATACGGCGCCAGCTTCTGCACCAGCGCCTTCTTCTCCGAGGCCTTGAGGCCGGAGGAGTGCCCGACGACGTGGAGCTCGCCGGCCGGGTCGTACAGGCCGAGGATCAGCGATCCGATCGTGTCGGCTTCCTTGCCCGGTCGGCATCCGACCACGACAGCGTCGATCGTTCGCAGCCGCTTGACCTTGACCATCCCGGTGCGCTGGCCGGGGTGGTAGGGCGAGTCGAGCTCCTTGGCCACGACCCCCTCGCCGCGGTGAAGCCACGGCTCGGCGTCGGCCGCGTCGCGCTTTAGCTGCGTCAACTCGATCCCGTTGGCGGCCAGAGCCTCGAGAGCGGCTCGCCGCTCGGCGAACGGCCGCTCGAGCAGGACCTCATCGTCGCGGGCGAGCAGATCGAACCCGACGTAGTGGGCCGGCGTCTCCTCGGCCAGCATCGTGATCCGCGAGACCGCTGGATGGATCCGCTGCTGGAGCGCACCGAAGTCCTGCTCTCCCTCCTCGCCGTCGATCACGATCTCGCCGTCGATCACGTATCTCCCCTCCGGGAACGAGATCTCGGGGAAGTAGCGGCCAAGCGGCTTGCCCGAGCGCGACTGGATCACGAACTCGTCGCCATCGACGAACGCGATCGCCCGGAAGCCGTCGAACTTTGGCTCGTATGCCCACCCATCGCCGACCGGGAGTTCCGGCCTGGAGCGGGCGAGCCAGGGATCGATCGGTGGCTTGATCGGCAGCGTCACGTCGGGCGCGATGGTAGACCTCCGCGAGCTGGGGCGCGGTCGCGCCCGCCGTTAGGCGGAACGAGGCGCTCGCTACGATCAGGCGATGGCCGCCGAGCACGCGACAGTCGCCGAGGAGGAGTACCTCGAGTCGCTGTTCTGGCTCTACGAAGCCGGCCTGCCGATGACCGGCGCCAACCTCGCCCGCGCAATGCAACTGTCGGCGCCGACGGTGCACGAGATGCTCGGACGGCTCCAGCGCGACGGGTACATCCTGCGCAACTCGGAGCGAACGATCGAATTCACCGATCCGGGCCGGGAGCACGCGGAGATGATCGTCAGCCGGCATCGGATGATCGAGCGGTTCCTGACCGACGTCGTGGGGGTTCCCTGGGACGACGTCCACGAGGAGGCCGGAGCGCTCGAGCACGCGATGACGCCCCGCTTCGAAGCCTACGTCCGAGCTTCCGTGGGCGATGCGGCGACCTGTCCGCACGGCCACCCGATCCAGGTCGGCGCCCGGATCGACGGCGTCCCGCTGGCTGACTGCGAGCCCGGCGCCACGGTCACGATCCTGCGGTTCGAGAACGAGGCCGAGGATCTACTTCACTACCTCAAGGAAGCCGGCATCGAGCCGGGAATGGAGGGCGAAGTCATCTCCAACGAGGAGCAGCAGGTGGTAGTCAGCAGCGGCGGCCGGCTCGCCACCGTGACGGTCAGCGTCGCCGAGACGGTGTCGGTGCTGGCCGACCCCTCGCCGCCGCCGCGCACAGCGCTGCCTGAGCAGCTCGTGCTCGGGCGCGAGCGCTACGGGCGCTGAGCCGCCCGGCTCAGGGCGAAGCTGCGGATAAGAGCTCGCGCTCGCGCGCGAGCCAACCCTGGATCTGCTCGTAGATCGCCGGATGGTTGAGCAAATCGAAGTGGTTGGCCCCACCGACGTGGCGGTAATGGTCGACCGGGAACCGCAGCCGCTCACCGCGTCCCTGCCCCCAGGCGCTGGCCCGCAGCACGAGCAGGTCGCCGACCATCCGCCCCAGCGGGGCGTCGGCCTCGCGCGAGAGCGTGGCGCACACGAAGTAGTGGTTCGCCGAGGGGAGGAATGGGATCTCGCGTGCGGCGTTGCGTAAGTACACGTCCGGGTCGGACCCGAACCAGTCCTCGTCGGTCAGGTATCCGTGGAACAGGTCCTTGATCCCGGCGCTGCGAACCTTGAGCGGCGTCGCAAAGCCCCGGGTCTCGGGCAGCCGCAAGAGTGCGGAGCCGAGCCGGTTCGCAGCGCGCTCGAGCGGAGCGCCGCGATGGGGCGTACCGAGCATGAACGCGTGACGGACGCGGTCGGTCCAGGCGGCGTCCGCGTCGTAGTAGCAGGCACTGCGGCCCACCAGGCCTCCCATCGAGTGCCCGATCAGCGCAATTTCGCCGATCCCGACCGGCCACGAGCTGACGAGGTCATGCATCAGCTGCGCGAGCGCGCGGCCGTTCTCGGACACGTGCAGGCCCGAGTTGTAACGGATGTAGAGCGGCGTGTAGCCATGCTCGAGCTGAAGTCGCGCGCCATATGGGGTGTGTCGTGCAGCGCCCAGCTTCCAGGCGTCGTCGGTCTCGCACAGCCCGTGCAGGAACACGGCCAGCCGGGGAGTCGCATCCGGGAATGCGGCGGCGAGCGAGGGACCGTCGATCGCGACATCGGCGCCACCGCGCCGGAGCGACATGTTCAGCGTCAGCACGCTCCCGTCGCGATGCAGCGCGTCGCCGAACATCCCGTTGAGCGCACCGACCGCGAGCCTTCCGGCCAGCGAGCGATCGATCGGCCCGCCCTCGGGCAGGCGGGAGCCGAGCGCGCCGGCGCCCGAGTTGACGATCGCTCCGGTCAACGCACGCGAGGCCGAATGCGCGCCGCTCGAGACGCCGTCGTGGATCGTGCGCACCATGCCGGCGCCGGGCACGAGCTTGAAGACCCGTTGGGAGATCCCCTCGTGGACCTCCCGGACATGGCCGGCAATGCCCGCCGCTGCCGCGCCGGCGAGCTCACCAAAAGCCTTGACCTCGTCACGCTGCACGGGCGGTCACCTTCTCACGCGGCATGGACGGCCGACTCCACCTCCGCGTAGGCCTCGGCGAGCCGCCTGACCCCTTCCTCGATCTGCGGCACGGTCACGCCGGAGTAGGCGAGCCTGAGCGATGAGTCGCCTCCCTCGAGCAGGAACTCCGACCCCTTGACGAACACGACGCCGCGCGCCGCGGCGGCGGCGGACAGCGCACCCACGTCGGTGCCGCGAGGAAAGTCGACCCACATGAAGTAGCCACCCTCGGGGGCGACGAAGCGCGCGTCCGGGAGCTCACTCGAGAGTGCGTCGCACAGCGCCCGCGCGCGCTCGCGCAGCGCCGCCTTGACGGTCTGGATCGAGGAGTCGATCGCGCCCGAACGGCAGAACTCGTTGACGATCGCCTGGGAGACCATGTTCGGCGAGATATAGGTGCTCGTGGCGAGCTTGACGATCCCGGCGATCAGCTCCTCCGGCCCGATCAGGTACCCGACCCGGATTCCGGGACAAACCGTCTTCGAGAACGACGACGCGTACACGACCCGGTCCCCGGCGGTCGAGAGCATCGTCGGCAGCGACTCCCCTTTGAAGCGGATCGACACGTACGGATCGTCTTCGAAGATGAGGAAATCGTGCTCGCGGGCCAGCTCGATCAGCCGCTCGCGCTTGGCGGCTGACAGGGTGTAACCGGCGGGGTTCTGGAAGTTGGGGATGATGTGGGCAAGCCTCGGGCTCGCACCGGCGGCGAGTACGCGCTCGAGCGCGGCGACGTCGATCCCGTCCGGCTCGAGCTCGACCATCCGCACGTCCGCGCCTCGGTTGCGCAGCGCGAGCAGCGTTCGGTCGTAGGTCGGCCGTTCGACGATCACCGCGTCTCCCTTGCGCACGAGCGCGTCGAACAGGAACGCGTCGGCCTGCATCGAGCCGTTGGTGACCATCACCCGCTTGGGGTCGACGCCGTGGTGATCGGCGATCCACTCCCGCAGCGGGGGATACCCGATCGCCGTCCCATAGCCGGTCATGCCCCCTGGATCGGAGGCGAACGCACGGTCGGCCGCCGCCCGGAGCGCGTCGACGTCGACGATGTCGAGCGAAGGAGCTCCGCGGGCGAACGAGATCGTGTCAGCCACAGCTACAGACTACGACCTTGGCTCGTTGAAACGCACGTCGACAATTGCGCGATCCTCACCCTCGTAGCCACGGATCGCCACCTCACGGACACCCGGGATCGCCGCCAGCGTCCGCTCGAATCTCCGCAGCGATTCGGTGCTCGCGAACGGACCGGCGGCCACGGTGAACTCGCGCACGCTGGGACCCTCCCTCGACGCCGGCAGCTCGCCGATCGCCGCCTCGTAGGCGCCGAGCAGAACTCGCATCGAGGTGAGGAGCCGTTCGTGGAGCTCGATCAGATCGCGAATCACGTCGCCGGGCGGTCCGAGCGCAGGGCCGGGGGTCGGG
>DATCNP010000117.1:0-12009 GCA_036565205.1 Solirubrobacteraceae bacterium
AGGCAGGCCTGCTCGTGTTCGGCCCCGACCTCTCGCGGACGCCGCAACGCCGTTTCCGCGCTGCCGCCCGCCGGGTGCGCCGGGATGCCGACTGCCTGGTGTGGATCGCGCCCGACGGCTGAGCGCCCCAGACAGCCGCCGACCCTTATGGACATCGCCGGTCAAAAGCTGTAGAACACGCAAATCTGGACGAATTTGTCCGAATCGACGAGGAGGAGAGAGCCGTGCCGCGCGATCCCAAGTACGACATCCTCTTCGAGCCGATCCAGATCGGACCGAAGATGCTCAAGAACCGCTTCTACCAGGTCCCTCACTGCATCGGCGCTGGGTCCGAGAAGCCTGGGATGCAGGCGTACCACCGAGGGATGAAGGCCGAGGGCGGGTGGGGCGCCTGCTGCACCGAGTATTGCTCGATCCATCCCGAGTCGGACGACACCTCACGCGTCTCGGCCCGGATCTGGGATGAGGGCGACGTGCGCAACCTGGCCGCGATGTGCGACCGGCTGCACGAGTTCGGCGCGCTGGCCGGAATCGAGCTGTGGTACGGCGGCCCACACGCTCCGTGCATGGAAACGCGCGCGACTCCGCGCGGCCCCTCGCAGATCGCCTCGGACTTCGAGCTCAACATCTTCCCGCGCCACATGGACAAGGACGACATCGACACTGTCCAGCAGATGTACGTGGACGCGGCGCTCCGCGCCCGCGACGCCGGCTTCGACATCATCTACGTGTACGGCGCTCACGCCTACCTGCCGTTCCAGTTCCTGTCGCCGTTCTACAACCGCCGCACCGACGAGTACGGCGGGTCGTTCGAGAACCGCGCTCGGTTCTGGCGCGAGTCGCTGTACAAGGTGCGCGAGGCGGTCGGGGACGACTGCGCGATCGCCTCCCGGTTCGCCGTCGACCACCTGCTGGGACCGGGCTCGATCCAGGTCGGCGAGGACGGGATTCGCTTCGTCGAGTACTGCAACGATCTCGTCGACCTGTGGGATTTCACCGTCGGCGACATCGCCGAATGGGGGCAGAATGCCGGACCGTCGCGCTTTTTCGAGGAGAACCACGAGAAGCCCTACACGGGCCAGGTGAAGGGCGGCAACCACACTGACAAGCCGGTCGTCGGGGTCGGACGGATCACCAACCCGGACACGATGATCGCGATCATCAACTCGGGCCAGTACGACATCATCGGCGCCGCACGTCCCTCGATCTCGGATCCGTTCTTGCCCAACAAGATCGACGAAGGCCGGCTCGAGGACATACGCGAGTGCATCGGCTGCAACCAGTGCATCTCGCGCTGGGAGATCGGCGGACCGCCGATGGTCTGCACCCAGAATGCGACCGCCGGCGAGGAGTACCGCCGCGGCTGGCACCCGGAGAAGTTCCACCCGGCCGCCAACCGCGACAAGGGCGTGCTGATCGTGGGCGCTGGTCCGGCGGGGATGGAGTGCGCGATGGTGCTCGGCAAGCGCGAGATGTCGGCGGTCCACCTGGTCGAGGCCGCCAAGGAAATCGGCGGCAGCGTCAACTGGATCTCCAAGCTCGGGCACTCCGACGGCAAGGAGAACCTGTTCCGCGGCACCGCCCGCGGCCTCGGGGAGTGGAGCCGGATCGTCAACTACCGCCAGATCCAGCTCGACAAGCTGAGCAACGTCGAGGTGCATCTGAACTCGCGCCTGAGCACCGACCAGGTGCTGGACTACGGCGCCGAGATCGTGATCGTGGCGACGGGCTGTCATTACGCCACAGACGGGCTCAACGCGGCGACCCACGAGCCGATCCCCGGTGCCGACACGTCCCTGGACTGGCAGTTGACCCCCGACGAGGTGGTGGCCGGCGTCAAGCAGATAGGCAAGCGCGTGCTGGTGCTCGAGAACGAGGCGTACTTCATGGGCGCCTCGGTCGCGCAGAAGCTGGCCGGCGAGGGCCACGAGGTGCAGCTGCTGACGCAGGCCGGGGACATCGCCGGCTACATGGAGTACACGCTCGAGGCGCCGATGCTCCACCGTGATCTGCACCGGCTCGGCGTCGGCATCCACCCGTACACGATGGTCGAGCGCATCGAGCCCGGCGTCTGCCACGCCTACAACATCTGGAACCCCGCCCACAAGGAGCGCTTCGAGGTCGACACGGTGGTGCTGTGCACGGCGCGGATCTCCGACGACGAGCTCTACCGCGAGCTCAAATCAGACCCGGCGCGACTGCAGCAGGAGGGGATCGAGGCCGTCTACGTGATCGGCGACGCCTCCGCGCCGCGGATGATCGTCGACTCGATCTTCGACGGCCACCGCCTCGCGCGCGAGATCGACTCGCCGCATCCGGAGATGCCGCTTCCGTTCATCCGCGAGCGCCGCCTGTGGGGCGAAAGCAGCAACGACGACTACCGCTCCCAGCTGCTCAATACGGTAGATGTGGCGTAGTCCAGTCGGAGTTCACGCCGGCTCGCCTGCGCCGCAGCCGGGGACGGGGACGGCTTGAAGATCGTCGTCCCGGTGAAGCAGGTGGCGGCGCTCGACGACGAGTTCGAGCTGCTCGACAACGGCTCGGGCGTGGACCCTGAGTTCGTCGAGCTGGATCTCAACGAGTGGGACGCGTTCTCGCTCGAAGCAGCGCTGCAGCTGCGCGAGCGAGCCGGCGGCGATGGTGAAGTCGTGGTGGTCACGGTGGGCGATGAGCAGGCGGAGGAGGCACTGCTCGGCTGTCTGGCCAGGGGCGCCGATCGCGCCGCGCGTATCTGGGACGAGTCGCTGCAGGACGCCGACGCGCTGGGCGTGGCGCGGGTGCTCGCGGCGGCAGTCGAGCGCGAGTCGCCGGACCTCGTGCTGTGCGGTGTGCAGTCCTCCGATGCGGTCAACGGCGCCACAGGGGTGGCCATCGCGGGCTACCTCGGGCTGCCCCACGTGGCGGTGGTCAAACAGCTCGACTACGACTCCGCCGAGTCCACGGCGACCGTCAAGCGGGAGCTCGAGGGCGGCCTGGTGGAGGTCCTGCGCGTGCACACACCGGCGCTCCTGACGATCCAGACCGGGATCAACGAGCCCCGCTACGCGAACCTGCGGGCGATCAAGCAGGCCCGCGAGAAGCCGCTCGAGGTGACCACGCCGGAGCAGCTGGGTCTCGACGCCGGAGCGATGGTGGCCGCGGCGGGCTCGCGGCGGCGCAGGCTGAGACCGCCCGACCGCGGGGAGGGCGCTGAGATGCTGGCCGGCTCGGCGTCCGAGGTCGCGGCGCGGATCGTCGCGATCGTGCGCGAGAGGATGAGCGGATGACGGACACGCTGGTGGTAGTCGAGACGCGCCGCGGTGAGTTGCGCGAGGTCTCGCTGGAGCTTCTCGGGGCTGCGCTCGAGCTCAAGGACGAATCCGGTGGGCGCCTGCTGGTCGCCGTGCTTGACCACGAGCCCGAGCGCTTCGCCCAGGCGGTGTCCGCCGACGGCGTTGACGAGCTGCTGCTCGTGCCCACGCCGAGCGAGCACTTCGAGGCCCACGTGTCCCAGCGGGTGCTCGAGGAGCTGATCGAAGCCGAGCGTCCAGGACTCGTACTGCTCGGCCACACGATCGACTCGCTCGGCTTTGGACCGGCGGTGGCGGCTCGCCGAGGTCTGGGATTCGCCAGCGACGTGATCTCCGTCACCTGGGACGACGGTCCGGTTGCGGGCCGCGGCGCCTACGGCGACAAGCTGCTCGCCGAGCTCGAGTTCCCCGCCAAGGACTGCACCCTGCTGATGCTTCGCCCGGGCACGTTCATCCCCGCTGCTGTCGGCGCGCAGGCAGCTTCAGCCCGAACCGTGGAGCTCGCGCTCGACGGGGTGGCCGAGACCGAGCACGTCGGCTTCGAGGAGGCACAGGACGCCGACGTGGACATCACCAAGGCGCCGTTCCTGGTCTCGATCGGCCGTGGCGTCGAGGACAAGGACGAGATCCCGCGCTTTGAAGCGCTCGCCGAGCGGCTGGGCGCGACGCTGAGCGTGTCGCGCCCGCTGGTTGACGCGGGCTGGATGCCAAGCGCCCGGCAGGTGGGCCAGTCGGGCAAGACGGTCAAGCCGCGCGTGTACCTGGCGCTGGGAATCTCCGGCGCCGTTCAGCACCTGGCGGGGATGCGCACGGCGGAGACGATCATCGCCGTCAACACCGACCCGGAGGCGCCGATCTTCGGCGTCGCTCACTACGGCGCTGTGGCCGACCTGTTTGAAATCGTCGACGAGCTGGAGCAGGTGCTGGAGTAGTGCTTCGCGCGCTTGGGGCCGCTCGAATGGGGCTGTGTTCACGGTGGGGAGCACCGGTGCCACCTCGTCGGGCGCCGCGGAGGCATCGCTAGGAGCCGTGGCGCTGCTACTCGCGGCCACCAAGACGCGCCCGGTCTTCTGGCACTTCGTACCGTGGCTGAAGGTCGTCTGGTACCTGCTCGCGGTGGCCTCGGTCGCGGTGTTCGTCTATGGCGTCCTGCGGCCGGTCGCCAAGTACCGTCGCGGTCACGGCGGACCCTGGCCGCCGTGCCCTTGGCGCGAGCTGCCCCGGCGGCTGAGCACGGGCGCCCGGCTGCTGTTCTCCCACGCGACGATCCAGCGTCGCGACCTCACGGCGGGGTGGGCGCATCGCGGCATCTTCTACGGATTCATCGTGCTGTTCGCGGGCACGGTGATCCTCGGCTTCGACACCGACTTCACCTCACCGGTGTTCGGCTGGAGTTACTTCCACGGCGACTTCTATCTGGCCTACAAGGAGATTCTGAACCTGCTCGGCACGGCCTTGGTCGTCGGCGTGCTGGTGATGATGGCCCGCCGTGCGATCGCGCGTCCGGCCAAGCTCGACTACTCGCGCCCCGATCGCGCCCCCGACGATCCGCAATACGACAGGCGCGTGTATCGCGTGGGGGACTGGGCGTTCGTGACCACGCTGCTGGTGATCGCGTTGACCGGGTTCGTGCTCGAGGGGGTGCGGATCGCTATGGACGACCCGGGCTATGGCGCCACCCAGTTCGGCGGGTGGGTCGTGGCTCAGGCACTGGGGGGGTTGAACCACGCCACGCTGGCCGGGCTCCGTCACGGCCTGTGGTGGTTTCACGGACTACTGGCGATCACGTTCGTAGCGAGCATTCCGTACACCAAGGCTGCGCACATGCTGACCAGCTTCGTGAGTCTGTCGCTGCGCGATCGGCTGGCCGGAAAGCGGCTTCGCCCGATCCCGCCCGACCGTGCTGCCGAACCCGCCGGCTACGGCGCGCTGGCCGACTTCAGCCCGCTGCACCTGTTGCAGCTCGACGCGTGCACGAAGTGCGGCAAGTGCCACGAGGCGTGTCCGGCGAACGCCACCGGGCGCCCGCTGTCCCCGCGTGACGTGGTCCTCGAGTTGCGCGAGCAATCAAACCGTGCCAGCGCCGGCATCGGCGGCCTGCTCGGTGCGCTGGTCGACGGTGGCGCCGACGGCGACGGCTTCACCGCGAGCGTCGTCGGTCCGGACGGCGTGCGCGCTGAGACGATCTGGTCCTGCATGCAGTGCAACGCGTGCGTCGAGATCTGTCCGGTGGGGATTGAGCAGGCGCCCATCATCAACCAGCTGCGCCGGCGGCTGGTCGAGGACGGAGAGCTCGATTCCAACCTGCAGTCGACGCTCGAGGTGATCCATAAGTCGGGCAATTCGTTCGGCGAGAATCGGCGCAAGCGCGGACGCTGGACCGGCGAGCTGGACTTCGAGGTCGCCGACGCGCGCAAGATGCCCGTCGACGTGCTGTGGTTCGTTGGCGACTACGCCTCGTTCGACCCGCGCTCGCAGCGGGTGACCCGCTCGCTGGCGCGTGTGTTCCGGGCGGCCGGGGTTGACTTCGGGATCCTCTATGAGGGCGAGCGCAACTCAGGCAACGACGTGCGGCGCGTCGGTGAGGAGGGGCTATTCGAATCCCTGGCCGAGCAGAACATCGCCACGATCGCCGGCTGCGAGTTCACGCGCATCGTGACCAGCGACCCGCACTCGCTCAATACGCTGCGAAACGAATATCCCGACCTGGGCGGGAACTGGACCGTGATGCACCACACCGCCCTACTGTTGGAGTTGATCGAGGCCGGTGCTCTCGAGGTGGCCGATCGCCTCTCATATCGCGTGACGTATCACGACCCCTGCTATCTCGGTCGCCACAACGGTGGCTACGACGCTCCGCGAGAGATCCTCCGGCGGTTGGGCTGCAGGCTGCATGAGATGCCACGCAACCGCGACAACTCGTTCTGCTGCGGGGCCGGCGGTGGGCGCATCTGGATCGCCGATCAGCCGGGCCAGGAGCGTCCGTCGGAGAACCGTATCCGCGAAGCGGTCAGCCTGCCCGACGTCGAGTTGTTCGTTGTCTCCTGCCCCAAGGACGTGACCATGTACGAGGACGCGATCAAGACCTCCGGCAACGCGGAGCGGATCGAATTGCGCGAGCTGACAGAGCTGATCGAGGAGGCGCTGGTCCGCAGCGGGGAGCTCCTGCCCGCCTGAGGTCGCAGGCCCTGATCGGGGTCGCGAGCCGGCGGCCGCCGCGGCCCGGCGCCGCTCTCAGCTACGCGGGCGCCGCTTGTCGGTGTCGTAGAGCGGAAACGGCGCGACGGTGGCTCCGACGACGCCGTCGCCGACAGCAACTTCGACCTGTTGACCCTCTTGCACCAGGTCTCGCTCGATCGCCGCCATCCCGATCACCTGCATGTCAAAGGTTGGGCTCTGGCACGGGCTGCGCAGGATCCCCACCTCGCGACCGTCCAGCGTTACGGCGGCGCCGTACTCCGGGAGCTGGTCGCTGTCGATCCGCAGCGTCGTGAGCAACCGGGGTGTGCCCTGCGCCGCGATCGTCCGCAAGGCGTCGCGACCCACGAAGTCCCCGGCCGTCTCCAGCTTGATCACGTTGTCCAGCCGGACCTCGAATGGGTCGGTCTGGTGGGGGAAGTAGTCGATGTCGGGGAATAGCAGACCGGATTCGATCCGCAGGATCTCGATCGCCGACAATCCGATCGGGCGAAGTCCCTGCGGTTGCCCGGCGCGCACGATGGCGTCCCACAGCTCCTGCGCGTCATCGACGGCGCAGTAAACCTCGAAACCGAGCTCGCCGGAGTATCCGGTGCGCGAGAGCCAGCACGGGACGCCACCCACCCGCACGCCTTCGTGGAGGAAACGGAAGTAGCGCAACGTCCCGATGTCGGCGCCTTCGGTGATCGGCGCCAGCACTTCGCGCGCCTTGGGCCCCTGGACCTGAAGGTGCGGCATCTGGGCCGTGCGGTCCTCGATCTGTACCTGAAGCCCGCGGTCCGAGGCGACCTGCTTGAACCAGGCCAAGTCAGAGTCGTAGCTGGTGATCGACAGGCAATGGTCACCGGCCAGGCGAAAGACGGTGCCGTCCATGACCATCTTGCCCTGCTCGTCACACAGCGCGCCGTAGCGGACCTGACCGACCTCGAGCGCCGCCATGTCGTTGGTGAACAGCACGTCGGCAAGTGCGACCGCGTCGGGGCCGCGCAGGTCCCACTTGCGCAGCGGCGACTCGTCCCACAGGCTGCACGCCGTCCGAGTCGCCTGATGCTCGGCCACGGGGTCGCCGAACTCAGCGGCCCAGGCCCAACCTTCCCAATCCGTCCAGGTCGCACCCAATTCTCTCTGGGCCGTGTCGAACGCAGTGCGATTCAGGTCTCCGGTCGACATCTCGCTCACCCCTCGTTTTGATGAATTGGTTCAAACTGTTGCGCGAATTTATATCGCACTCGCCGCGTCCGGCCAGCCGTCCAGAGCAGATCTCGCGGCCTCTCTAGCCGCACGTTTCGCGGGTTGATCCCTCGCAGTGCGTGCAGCTACACACATCACTCATCCGCGGTCGAGGCCGCGAGACCGTAATCTGGCCGGATCAGTCGCGGCTCTGGCTCATTCGGAATCCACGGGCTCCACTTCGGAGGATGGCTCGACGCCTGCGTTCGGCCAGCGAGCGTGAGGGGTCAGCGTCTGCAGTGGCGGCGAGCCGCGGCCCGCGTAGTGGGTTAGTGGGCGTCGCGCTCGGCCTCGGCGCCGCGCTCACCTGGGGACTAGCCGACTACTTCGCGGCGGTCGCCTCTCGACGCATCGGCGCTCTCCGCGTCGTGCTCGGCTTTCATCTTGCGGCTCTGATCCCACTAGGTGTGCTGGTGCTCGCGACGGATGCCCTAGCGCGCGTCAGCGTCGCCCAGGTCGCCGTGTTCGTGCTGATCGGGGCGATCGGTTGGGTGTCGTACCTCGCGTTCTACGGCGCGCTGGCGATCGGGCCGATCTCGGTGCTGAGCCCGATCGTCTCGGGCTACGCGGCGGTGACGGTCCTGCTCGCGGTGGTTTTTGCCGGCAACCGCTTGTCGGCCCTGCAGGCGGCGGCGGTTGGGATCACGATCGCCGGCGCGATGCTCGCCTCGGCGGATGTCCGCGACATCGCGCGGGCGAAGTTGCAGGGGCGCTCGGCGCTCGGATTCGCGCTCGCGCTGACCGCGATGGCGCTGCTGGGCGCGTTCGTTTTCGGCGTCTCGTACTACCGCCAGCGGATCGGCTGGCTCGGGCCGATCTTTCTCGCACGTGGCTTCGCGGCACTGTTCCTGCTCGGCCATGTGCTGGCAGGCGGTGTGGATCCGGCAGCGGGCGGTGTGGATCCGGCAGCGGGCGGCGCTGATCCGGCAGCGGGCGGCGCTCGACGCGCGCGCCGGCGACGGAGGCTGGTCGCGATGATCATGTTGCTAGCGCTGCTGGACACCGGCGGCTACGTGTGTTTCAACCTCGGCGTGGGGCACGCCGCGACGGCGATCGTCGCGGCGGCGTCAGCGCCATATGGGATCGTGCCGATCGCGATGGGCGTATCGATGTTCGGGGAGCGTCCGACGCGGGCGCAGTGGCTGGGCGTCGCATTCGTAATCGCCGGCGTGATCGTGCTCGGAGCCGTGACCTGAATTCCGACCCGACACCTGCGTTGGTGAGGGCCCTGACCGCCTAGTCACAAACCGGGATGAACGGGATCCCGAGCGAGATCACCACGCCGTGCTGGGCAAAACCCATGATCACGTCCCTGCCGTGGCGCTTGACGGTCACGAATGTCCCGCCGAAGACGGGGTCAAACCTCGCCGAGGCCGAAAAACCGGCCTGGCGGTAGGCGCTCACCATCCTGCCCGTTGTCGTCTGCCCGACCGCCACGCCTGCGCGGGTGCGTGCGCCTTTCGAGAACGAGAGCACCTGCAGGCGCCCGTGGACGAACTGAGCCGTCCCGCTGACACCGTTCGGCGCCTTGGCGCCGGAGAGCGTGTAGGTGATCGGGAAGGGCTTGCCGCCGAGCTCGCAGCCGGTGCCCTGGTGAGCGAGCCAGCCCGTGCTCACCGCGGCGGCGCGGGTCATCCCGAGCTTCAGCGGCCCGATGCCGTTCAGGCGCACTGTCACCGGGGCGGCGCCGACCGCCGGCGCGGCCAGGCCGGCAGACAGGACCGAGGCGAGGACGAGCGCGAACCGCTTCACCGGCGAAAAGCTAACGGTCTTGGCGCCGGCGTCAAGTCGCCCGCCCGTCGGCCGGCCGGTCGCGCAGCGCGATCGCCTGCGCCGGCCGGTCGGTGATCACGGCTGCGACGCGATCATCGGCCAGCATCGCGCGCAGCGAGCGCGAGTCGTTGACCGTCCAGACGAAGCTCGGCAGTCCACGTTCGGCGGCCCAGCCGAGGATTCCCGCCCGCGCGAGGCTGGTGTGCGGAGCGATGAAGTCGACGCCCGCCTCTCGCACTCGTCGCTCGAGCCCTCCGGACCACCGGCTGGGGCCGAGGGCCAGACTCGCCTGTGGGCCGATCCGCTGGCGCGCGAGCTCGACGGGGCCAGGGGGACCGAGCAGCAGCCCGGTGCTGAGCTCAGGGCCCGCGCGCCGCGCGCCGAGGAGCACCGGATCGAGGAACGAGGTGACGCGAAAGCGGGCCGGCTCGAGCCGCCTGCGCAGCGCGGCCACGACGGCATCGACGTAGCCGTCCTCCTTGAGCTCGACGTCGGCGTCGATCCGCCCGGCGATCACCTCGAGGGCCGCCTCGAGCCGCGGCGGCTCAGGGCTGCTGAGGCGCATGGACAGCTCGGCATAGTCGAGCTGGCCCACGCGCACGCCGCGGATCCGCTCGTCGTGGACGAGCACGAGCAGGCCATCGCGGGTGCGCCGGACATCGAACTCGACCATCTCGCAGCCGAGCGAGATCGCGTGCTCGAGCGCCGCGAGTGAGTTCTGGGGATGCTCCCCCCAGGCGCCCCGGTGCGCGACGACGATCGGCGTCGGACCCGGCACGACGCGCTCTGGCTAGCTCGTCATGCCGGTGAACTGCCCGCCGGTGATGTTCAGCACCTGGCCGGTGATGAAGTTGGCCCACGGGGAGCAGAGCAGGAAGACGCCGCCGGCCGCTTCCTGCGGTGTCCCGGGACGGCCGAGCGGAATCAGGGCGGAGGCCATGCCGCGCATCTGGTCGGGGATCCCGAGCTGCACCTTCTTGCCGTCGATCTCCATCACGTTCGACTCCTCCTTGGAAGCCGTGAGCCGCGTCTCGATGTAGCCGAACGCGACCGCGTTGACGTTGATCTTGAACTGTCCCCACTCCTTGGCGAGCGTCTTGGTCAGCCCGACGACCGCCGACTTGCCCGAGGAGTAGTTGGCCTGCCCGGCGTTGCCCATCGTGCCGGAGATCGAGGACACGTTGACGATCTTGCGGAACACCTCGCGGTCCTCGTCGCGCTCCTTCTTGGCCGGCTCGCGCATGTGCGGTGCCACGGCCCGGCACATCCGGAAGGGCACGATCGAGTGGATGTCGAGCATCCGCTGGAACTGCTCGTCGCTCATCTTGTGGATCGGAGCGTCGATCGTGTAGCCGGCGTTGTTGACCAGGATGTCGACCTTGCCCCACTCGTCGATCACCTTCTCGACCAGCTTGTCGGGGGCGCCTTCCTTGGTCAGGTCGCCGGCGAAGACGAGCGTCTCGCCGTCGATCTCCGACGCGGTCTCCTCGGCCACGTCTCCGTCGAGGTCGTTGATCAGCACTTTCGCCCCCTGCTCCACGAGCAGCTCGGCCGTCGCGCGGCCGATCCCCCGCGCCGAGCCCGTGACGATCGCGACTTTGTCCTCCAGGACTGACATGTGAGCGGTCTCCAGTGATTTCGCGTGATGAGCCGGCGGGATCATGCCAGCGCTCGGCCCGGGCGGTCGCGCCAGGCGGCCGGTGGATAGGCTCCGGCGATGAACGCGACCGAATGGCTGGCGGCGTTCGCCGCCAAGCTCGGCACCGACCCGCCGACCAAGGCCGAGCTGAAGGCGGTGCTCGACCTGGCCGGGGAGGCCGCCCACGCCTCGGAGCGGATCGCCGCCCCGGTCGCCTGCTGGCTTGCGGCCAAGGCCGGCGTCGGGCTCGACGAGGCGATGCGTCTCGCTCGCGAGGTGGGTGGCGATGAGTGAGCGCGAATACGACGTCGTCGTGTTCGGTGCAACCGGCTTCACCGGCGCGCTGACTGCCGAGTACCTGGCGCGCGCCGGGGCCGGGACCCGGTGGGCGATCGCCGGGCGAAACCGCGCCAAGCTCGAGTCGGTGCGCGAGCGGATCGCGCGGGCCGACGGCGGTGCCCCCGAGCTAGCCCTGCTCGAGGCCGACGTCGGCGACCCGGCCTCGCTGCGTCACATGGCGGAGTCGGCCAAGGTCGTGATCAGCACCGTCGGTCCGTACATCCATTACGGGGAGCCGGTGATCGCCGCCTGCGCGGCCGCGGGAACGGACTACGTCGACCTCACCGGCGAGCCGGAGTTCGTCGACCGGATGTGGCTCGGCTACAACGAGCAGGCTCAGCGCAGCGGCGCGCGGCTGGTGCACTCGTGCGGATTTGACTCGATCCCCTACGACCTCGGCGCGCTCTATACCGTGGATCACCTGCCTGAGGGAGTGCCACTCGCGCTCGAAGGATTCGTCCGCGCCGGCGGCACATTCTCCGGTGGCACCTATCACTCCGCGGTTCACATCATGGCTCGCCTGCGGCAGGGAGCCATGGT
>DATCNP010000118.1:0-20682 GCA_036565205.1 Solirubrobacteraceae bacterium
GAGGAGCAGTGGCTGATGTGGGTGCTGCTCGCCTGCGCCGCGGCGTTCGGCGTGCTCTTCGTGCTGCCGATCGGCGGAGCCGACATGCCGGTCGTGATCTCGCTTCTGAACGCGTTCACGGGCCTGTCGGCCGCGGCTACCGGAATCGCGCTGAACAACACGGCGCTGATCGTCGCCGGGATGATCGTCGGCGCCTCGGGTTCGATCCTGACCAACCTGATGGCCAAGGCGATGAACCGCTCGGTGCCGGCGATCGTCGCCGGCGGCTTCGGCGGCGCGGTGGCGGCACCGGCGGCAGGCGGTGAGACCGGCGGCACGGTCCGCTCGACGAGCGCTCAGGATGTCGCGATCCAGCTCTCATACGCCCGCTTGGTCGTGATCGCCCCCGGGTACGGGCTCGCCGTCGCTCAGGCCCAGCACGCCGTGCGGGAGCTCGAGCGCGCGCTCGAGGCCAAGGGGGTCGAGGTCAAGTACGCGATCCACCCGGTCGCGGGGCGGATGCCGGGGCACATGAACGTGCTGCTCGCCGAGGCCGACGTGCCCTACGACCTGCTCCGGGAGATGGACGACATCAACCCCGAGTTCTCGCGCACCGACGTGACCCTGGTGATCGGGGCCAACGACGTGACCAACCCCGCGGCCAAGGACGAGCCGGGGTCGCCGATCTACGGGATGCCGATCCTCGAGGTCAACAAGTCGCGCTCGGTGATCGTGCTCAAGCGTTCGATGGCCTCCGGCTTCGCGGGCATCGACAACCCGCTGTTCTACGACCCCAAGACCACGATGCTGTTCGGCGACGCCAAAGCGTCTGTGAGCGAGGTCACATCGGAGATCCAGGCGCTGTAAGAAGCTTTGAGCCGCTCCCGCGCCGGGGCGGTTAGAGTCGGGCCCGAGCGCACCCCCGAGCAAGCGAGGATCGATGATGGACCCCAACCGTCTGACCGCGATACCGATTTTCTCCCAGCTCTCTCCGGAGGAGGGCAAGCGGCTGGCGGCGTTCGCGACCGAGACGAGCGTGCCCGAGGGCCAGATCCTGATGAAGGAGGGTGACTACTCGGTCGAGCTGATCGCGATCGAGGAGGGCACCGCCGACGTGATCCAGGGCGGAAAGAAGATCGCCACCCTCAAGGAAGGCGATCTGATCGGGGAGATGGGGCTGCTCGAGCGCCGCCCGCGCAACGCCGACGTGATCGCGAGCTCGCCGATGCGGCTGATCAAGCTCACCCATTGGGAGATCCGCCGCATGTCCGAGGACACGGTTGATCGGATCAAGGCCACGATCGAGGAGCGCCGCCAGGCCGGCGTCGCCGACCCCGCGCATTCGTCGTAATCGGAGGCATAGGCCGGGGCCCAAATGGGCAACCTCGACCTATGCGATCCCTCTCGAGAGTTCTTTTACCTGTCCTGACCGCCCTGCTGGTGGGGTTCTTGGCTGGTCCCGCGACTGCACAGCAGACGACTGCCGTCGGCAGGGGAGGGGCGATCGCCTCCGACAGTCCCGACGCCACGAGCGCCGGACTCGCGGTGCTGAGAGCCGGAGGAAGCGCCGCCGATGCCGCCGTCGCCGTGGCCTCGACACTCGGGGTCAGCGATCCGCTCGTAGCCGGGATCGGCGGCGGTGGCTACTTCGTCTACTACGACGCAGCGACGCATCAGGTCTCAACCATCGACGGCCGCGAGACCGCGCCCGCGAGTGCCACGGACCAGCTGTTCGTTGATCCACAGACGGGAAAGCCGTTCCCGTTCCCGACCGCCGTCACGAGCGGTCTCTCGGTTGGGGTGCCCGGCACGCTGATGACCTGGAATCAGGCGCTCAGGAGGTTTGGCCGCTTCAGCCTCGCCACCGACCTGAGACCGGCGGAGCGGGTCGCCAGACACGGGTTCACGGTCAGCGACGCGTTGCGCGAGGAGATCCGGGAGAACGCCGCTCGCTTCGCCCAGTTCAGCTCGACCAAGAGCCTGTTCCTCCCTGGCGGCAACCTTCCGGCTGCCGGCTCGACGATCCGCAACCCGGATCTGGCCTCGACATACCGCCAGATCGGGCGCGAGGGGGTATCCGCGCTCTACGGTGGTGCGATCGGCCAGGACGTTGTGCGGACCGTGCATCAGCTGCCGCTCGCGCCCGGGGCGACGCTCGTCCCGCGACCGGGCCTGATGCAGATCTCGGACTTGAAGCGCTATCAGGCTCCCTATCAGGCCCCCACGCATGTCAATTACCGTGGCTACGGCGTTTACTCGATGGCGCCCTCCTCGAGCGGCGGCACGACCGTCGGCGAGGCGCTCAACATCCTCGGCAACTTCGATCTCGCCGGCGAGAGCAGGGTGCAGGCGCTGCATCACTATCTCGAGGCCTCGCGCCTCGCTTTTGCGGACCGCAATCGGTACATCGGCGACCGCAACTTCGTGAACGTCCCGCTCGCCCAGTTGCTCTCCAAGAGCTTCGCGCGCCAGCGCGCTTGCCTGATCAATCCCTCGCACGCGCTCACGAGCCCGGTGGCACCAGGTGACCCGTTCGCGAGCGCAAGCAGCTGCACTCCCGTCCAGCCGACGAATGCCGCCCAGCCCCAGGAGGGAACGAACACCAACCACTTCGTGGTCGCCGACAATCGCGGCGACATCGTTTCCTACACCAACACGATCGAGCAGCTCGGAGGCAGCGGGATGGTCGTGCCGGGCCGGGGCTTCCTGCTCAACAACGAGCTCACCGATTTCGACTTCGTCCCCGCGCAGCCCGGCGTCCCCGATCCGAATCTGCCCGCGGGCGGCAAGCGGCCCCGCTCCAGCATGTCGCCGACGATCGTATTGCGGGACGGGCGCCCCTTCATGGCGGTCGGTGCCGCCGGCGGGTCGACGATCATCACCACCGTCCTGCAGATCCTGCTCAACCGGATCGACTTCGGGATGAGCCTTCCGGCTGCGATCGCCGCGCCGCGACTCTCGCAGCGCAACGCGGCCAAAACGCAAGCTGAACCGGGCTTTCTGGGTACCCCGACGGCTAACGGCCTCAGCGCGCTGGGTCAATCGTTCTCGATCAGCGACACCTCCCCGCTCGATCCGACGATCACGATCCCGGCGTCGATCGGGGTCGCCTCAGGACTTCAGATGCTCGGGAAGGGCAGGGTCCAGGCGGTGGCCGAGCCGGTGCGCCGCGGGGGAGGCGCGGCGGGAGTCGTCGAACCCGGCCACTGAGCCATTCCGGCGCTCGAGCAGGCGCAGTAAGTGCGTCTGTCCTCGTCGCCGGTATCTGGTACCGTGCCGCATCGCCTAATCCCTGGACTTGCCGACCCGGGGAGCGGGGAACCCAAATTGTTGGGGCGAGTCTCACGGTGATCCGCGAGAAGCGCTTGAAATCCGAGCGCTAGCCCGTCAGCTAACCCCGTAGGCCAAAGGCACCGCCGTGCAACGCCGCCACCGCGGCAGACCGTTCGCGTGTCCGTTTCCAGCAACTTTTCCTACAACAAGGTGTGCATGCGGGACGGTTGCCAGGCCAGCCGCAGGCGCGCGTCGAACGTCTCAGGGCAATGAGGCACCGCCGCGGCACCATCATGCTGCTAGCGCTCTTCGTGCTGGCACCGGTCGCCGTCGCGTCTGCGGCCTCCGGGGGCGCGAGCATCGTCACTCCCACCGCTCCGAAGGGGATCGTGGTGCTGAAGAACGCGAGCTCGGTCTTCACCCGGGTGCTACGCAAGGGCGACACCGGCGACGACGTCAGGACGCTGCAAACGTGGCTCACCAGCCTCGGGATCAGGGTCTCGGAGACCGGCTTCTTCGGCTCGCAGACGACCGCCGCGGTAAGGCGGTTTCAGCGCACGCACGCACTGAGCCCCCCGAGCGGGACCGTGGGCGCAAAGACCGCGTCGATGCTGTTCGCGGCGATCAAGACCTCGAGCAACGGCGCGCAGCTGCTCGCCGTGCAGGGCTCGCCCGGTGTCCCCGGTTCCTGGGTGTTCCCCCTGAGCCCGAAGTCGCGCGTGCTCCCGCCGCGGACCTGGACACTCGATCAGGGCATCGACATCAGCACCGTGGGCAATGCCTGCGGCTCGAGGGTGGTCGAGGTCGCGATGACCTCGGGCACGATCGTGCAGGAGGGAATCGACGGCTTTGGCCCTGCGGCGCCGGTGCTCAGGGTGGACAGCGGTCCGTACCGCGGACGGGACATCTACTACGGCCATGCGCTCCCGGCACTGGTCCCCGTGGGCACCCACGTGACCACCGGAGAGCCGATCGCCGATGTCGGATGTGGCGACGTTGGCATCTCCTCGGGCCCCCACATCGAGATCGGAATCAGCGCCCCCGGGGGACCGACCTGCTGCCCGGGCTTCCAGGAGACGAGCCCGCTGATGCTCTCGATCGTGCGCCCCCTGTACGACAAGGCGCACGGCTGAGCCCAGCGCCGGGCTGACTCCGGCAGTCCGCCGCCCGGCGGCTGGGCCCCGGATAACCTGCGTTCGATGCTCTCTCGCGACCGCGCGATCGAGGCCCTCGCGGGCGAGCAGTTCGACGTGGCGGTGATCGGCGGCGGCATCACCGGCGCCGGGGTCGCGCTCGACGCCGCATCCCGCGGCTATAGCGTCGCACTGCTCGAGAAGGCAGATTTCGCCTCCGGCACCAGCAGCCGGTCCTCGAAGCTCGTCCACGGCGGCCTGCGCTACCTGCAGAAGTTCGACCTCGGGCTTGTTCGCGAGGCGCTGCTCGAGCGCCAGCTGATGGTCAAGCTCGCTCCACATCTGGTCACGCCCCTGCCGATCGTCGTGCCCGCGTTCGAAGGAGCCCGGCTCGACCGTCTGGTCGGCATCGGGCTGAACATGTATGACGTGATGACGTTCGCGCCGCTGCGCGGACGGCGCAGCGCCCGGCGGGCCGAACCACCAGGCGAACGGGAGCACGACTGGAGCCCGGCGCGCCACCGCGTCATCTCTGGCAAGGAAGTCGTCGAACAGCTTCCCGCGTTGCAAGGACGCAATCCCACCGAGGGATATCTGTTCTACGACTGCCAGACCGACGACGCGCGGCTCGTGCTCACCGTCCTTGGCGAAGCCGAGCGCTTCGGTGCGATCTTCGCCAACCGGCTCGAGGTGACCGAGCTCGCGAGCGATCCCCGCGTCGGCGTCGCCCTGACGGTGCACGACGTCGAGAGCGAGAGCATGTTTACCGTCCGGGCCGAGAACGTGGTCAACGCGACAGGGGTCTGGGCCGACCGGCTCGCGCCGGAGGAGCTCCACTCCGAGGCCGAGGCGCCGACGATCGTCCCGAGCCGGGGAACGCACATCACGCTCGCCCAAGCCGATGTACCGCTCGTCTCCGGCGCGATCGTCCCCGCGGGCGAGGGCAGGTCGATCTTCGCGCTGCCGTGGCTAGGCCGCAGCCTGATCGGCACAACGGACAACACCTACGAGGGCGATATCGACCACGTCCAGCCGTCCGCCGGGGACATCGAATACCTCCTGCGGGCAACCAACGAGTTCTTCGGCACCGAGCTCGGTCCGGGCGACGTGACCGGCGCTTACGCCGGGGTGCGGCCGCTGATCTCGACCGGTGACTCGCGCAAATCGGTCGACATCTCCCGCAAGGCGGAGTTGTACGAAACCTCGAGCGGCCTGATCACCATCACCGGCGGGAAGCTGACGACATGGCGGCGGATGGCGAAGCTGGCCGTCGACCGCCTGGTCGAGCGCGACGGGCGCAACGCCCCCTGCCGAACGCACGAGATCCCGCTCGGTGAACCGGTCGACGCCGGCCTGCTGCCCCGGGTCCAAGGCGTCGACCCGGGGTCCTACGAGCAGCTCGCCGGTCGCTACGGACATGCCGCTGAGCGCGTCCTGCAGACGGCGGCGGAGCGCGACGAGCTGGCCCAGCCGATCGTTGCCGGGCTGCCGGATCTGCTCGCCGAGGCACCGTTTGCAGCGCGCTTCGAGCAGGCCCGTAGCATCGGCGATGTGCTGTTGCGAAGAACACGTCTGGGGCTGCTCGCCGCACGCGAGCTGTGCTCGGCGGGGTCGCAGGTCCCCGATCGCGTCGGTCGCGCGATCGGCGCCGAGCTGGGATGGGATCAGCGGCGCGTTGCGCTCGAGGTCGAGCGCTTCGGTGAGGAGGCGCGCGCCGAGGGCATCGTCGTCGAGCCATGACCGGGCCCGGGCGACGGTAATCTGGGCCGGCGATGAACGACCTGCACGAGTTCTGCGTGCGCATGATCGGCGCCGATGATGCGGGGCCGGTCGCGGAGCAGGCCCGAAGCCAGGGCGCCGGCGACCCGATCGAGGAGCTCGCTGCCGCCGCAGCGATCTGCCGCTCACGGGGCGAGCCCGCTCGCGCCGACGACGACGACGACCGTGACTCGTCCGGCAAAGACCTGCCACTTGCCCAGGCCGTGGCCCGAGAGCTCGCGGTGGCCACGTCAGTGATGCCGCAGCGTCAGCGCGAGGCACTGGCGCTACGAGAATTGCTGGCGCTCTCCCACCGGGAGATCTCGCGCGTGATGGGGATCGAGACGATGGCCGTCCCACCGCTGCTCGCCCGGGCGCGCCTGCGTCTACGCCGGGAGCTGCGCGGCGGCCCGGACGCCGCGCCCGATTGCAGCGATCGCGAGCGTTCGCTGAGAGCGCTGGCGATGCGCCAGGACGGCGAGCTCTCCGACGAGCAGGAGAACGCCTGGCTGCTCGAGCACCTCGGCGATTGCGACCCCTGCACTCGAGCCCACGCGGCGATGCTCGAAGCATCGGTCTGCTACCGCGCCTGGCGCCCCGAGGCCGGGGCGGCCGCGCGCTCGTGAACGCCCCGGCGCGCGCGCTGCGCACGAGTGCCGGAGAGCTGGAGCTCGGCGGCGAGCCCTGGCTGATGGGGGTCGTCAACGCGACTCCGGACTCATTCTCCGACGCCGGGCTGGGCCGCACGCTGGAGGCCCGAGTAGCGCTCGCGCGCTCGCTGCTCGATGCCGGCGCGCGGATCATCGACATCGGCGGCGAGTCCGGGGTCACCAACCGGCCCGCGGTGGATCCCGATCAGGAGGTCGCCCGCGTGTTGCCGCTGATCGAGCGCGTCGCCGGGGAGCTCGGGGCGATCGTGTCGGTTGACACCTACAAGCCGACCGTGGCCCGCGCCGCGATCGCTGCCGGTGCGTCGATCGTCAACGACATCAGTGGCCTGCGCGATCTGGAGCTGGCCGACGTGTGCGCCGAGACCGGCGCGGCATTGGTCCTGATGCACACGCGCGCAGCACCGAAGCAGAAGCTGCTGGACGCCTCCTACGACGGCCGAATCGTCGAGGACGTGCGCGAGTTCCTAGCCGAGCGGATCGAGCTCGCGACCACCCGCGGGATGGCGCTCGAGCAGCTGATGCTCGATCCGGGGCCCGACTTCGCCAAGACGCCATCGCAGACGATCGAGGTGCTGCGCTCACTGGGTTCGCTTCACGCCTTGGGCCGACCCCTGCTGCTTGCCGTCTCGCGCAAGGATTTCGTCGGTGCGCTCACCGGACGGCCTCCCAGCGAGCGCCTCGCCGGCACGCTCGCGGCGATCTCGCACGGCGTGCAGGAGGGCGCACACGTGCTGCGCGTCCACGATCTCGCAGAGGCCGCCGATTTCCTCGCCGTGCGTTCCGCGCTGGCCGCGGAGTCCGAGGTCGACTCCGCGCTCCGGCTCGACGACGAGCTGCGCTGGGCCCAGGGCGACGCCTGACGCCGGGAGCACGATGGGCGCTCGACAGCCGGCAACACCCGAGGGCGTCCAGGCGACGCGCTAAATTTAGGTATGCACAGATTCGCCGGTCGCTGGCTCAACGCGACCCGGAGCCCACCGAACGCAAACGCACAAGGAGTACCCATGTCAGTACTAGATCGCGCCGCGCTGCAGGACAGCCCTCTCGCCGACCTCCACGAGCTCGGCTCCGAGCTTTCGATCGACGGCTTCCGGCGTCTGAGGCGCGCCGAGCTGATCGACGCGATCCTCGCCAAGCAGGACGGTCTCGAAGTCGATGTTCCCGAAGCGGAGCCGGGCGACGGCGAAACTCCCGCCGGCGAGGCAGAAGCGGAGCCGGGCGACGGCGAAACTCCCGCCGGCGAGGCCACCGACGAGCCCGCGGGCGAGATATCAGGCGGCGAGTCGCCGGATGACGAACCCTCCCCGAGTCGCCGTCGGCGCGGACGGCGGGGCGGTCGCGGGCGCAGCGCCTCCGCGACTACCGGCGATGGTGACTCCGCCGAGGAAGCTGCCGAGGCGGAGCCGGAACGCGCCAAGGAATCCGATTCCGACGGACCCGACGAGGACCAGCTCGTCGAGGGCGTCGTCGAGCTGCTCGGCAACGGCTCAGGCTTCGTCCGAGTCGATCCGCCGGATCCCTCAGACGACGACGTCTACATCTCTGCGGCCCAGGTCAAGCGGTGCGAGCTCGTATCGGGTGACCGGATCGCTGGACCGAGGCGCCGTCCGCGCCGCTCCGAGCGTTTCGCCTCGCTGATCAGGATCGACACGATCAACGGCCGCCCGGCGGCGGAGCTGGCCGACAGCACCCGCTACGACGAGCTGGCGACCGCGTTCCCGAGCGAGCGGTTCGAGCTCCCGTCCGAAGATCCGACGGTGAAGGCGATCGCATCGCTGACGCCGTTTGGCAAGGGGTCACGCGTGTCGATCGTCGGTCCAGCGAGATCCGGGAAGTCAGAGACGCTTAGGCGCCTCGCCGCCGTCCTTGCCGAGACCGAGGGCGTCGAGCTCTCGATCGTCATCGCGGGGATCCGGCCCGAGGAGATATCGGACTGGAGCGAGGGGCGCAAGCCGGCGGTTACGCCGGTGACGCTCGGTGCATCACCGGACGCCCAGGGTACGGCCATCGAGGCGGAGATCGACCAGGCTCGGCGGCTCGCCGCTCGCGGCGCCGACGTCGTCGTGCTGATCGACACGCTCGACGGCGCCCCACCCCAAGCCGCACGCAAGGCGCTGGCGTCGGCGCGCAAGATCGTCGATGGAGGCTCGCTGACGGTGGTTGCGACGAGCACCGCGCCCGTCGGCGGGGAGACGACGGTGATCACGCTGGACCTGGGACTGACCGCCACGGCCAGGTTCCCGGCTATCGACCTCGTCGCCAGCGGGACGATGCGGCCTGAGCTGCTCGTCGGCCAGGCCGGGGCGGACGCGATCGCCGCGGCCAGGATCGAAGCCGGCCAGGGCTAGAGGTAGCGGCGAGGTCGCGCTCGCCGCAGGTTTGGTCGCGATCGCAACGGGATTGATCGCGATCGCAGCGGGATTGACCAGCCGCGGCGGTCCGGATCACGACCACCGTGCTCGCTACCGTTGACTGCCCGCCATGGCCGACACCCAGAGCGAGCTCGACGCCCTTCTCGAGGGCCTGAATCCGCCCCAGCGCGAGGCCGTCACCTATGGGGAGGGCCCGCAGCTGATCCTCGCCGGCGCGGGATCAGGGAAGACGCGCGTCCTCACCCACAGGATCGCCTACCTGATCGCCACCGGCCACGCGAGGCCGAACGAGATCCTCGCGATCACGTTCACGAACAAGGCCGCCGCCGAGATGCGCGAACGCGCCGGGATGCTCGTCGGAGCGCAGGTGCGCGCGATGTGGGTGATGACGTTTCATTCCGCGTGCGCTCGCATGCTCCGCGCCGACGCGCAGCGGCTCGGGTACACGCGTCAGTTCACGATCTACGACCAGGCCGACTCGCGACGACTGGTCAAGCGCTGCCTTGACGACCTGGGCATCGATCCAAAGCGCTTCACACCGGCCTCGATCCAGTCCCAGATCTCCGACGCCAAGAACCGGCTGCGCGACGCCGACGCCTACGGCCAGATGGTCGGCTCGTTCTTCGAGCAGACAGTCGCCGACGTCTACCGCAGCTACGAGCGCGAGCTTCATCGCATGAACGCGATGGACTTCGACGATCTGCTGGTGCGTGCCGTCAACGTGCTCGAGCTCTTCCCCGAGGTCCGTGAGCGCTACGCGACCGGCTTTCGCCATGTGCTCGTCGACGAGTATCAGGACACCAACCACGCCCAGTACCGCTGGCTCCAGCTGCTCGCCGGGGAGCACCGGAACCTGATGGTGGTTGGAGACGATGCCCAGTGCCTCCTCGAGGGCACGCTGGTGAGGATGGAGGACGGGAGCGAGCGCCCGATCGAGCACGTGGGGGCGGGCGATCGCGTCATGTCCGCCTATGGGAGCGGGGACTTCCGCCCGGCCAGCGTCCTCGGCGTCCACAAGGCCGAGCGCGCCGACGGGATCGAGATCGTGCTGCGCTCCGGCCGCAAGCTCACGAGCACGCCAGAGCACATCCACTTCGCTGGCTACCAGCTCGGGCGCACGCCCCAGCTCCACATGACCTACCTCATGTGGCGTCGGGATCGTGGATTTCGGATCGGGACCTCCCGGACATACACAAACGGCCAGGTCAAGCCGGTGGTGGGAGTCGCGCTACGGACCCGCGGCGAACGGGCAGATGCGGCGTGGGTGGTCTCGACGCACGACTCTGAGGCCGGCGCCCGATTCGCCGAGGCGCTGCTCGCGGCTCGATACGGGTTGCCGACGGCCCCGTTTCAGGCTCGGCGGTACGAGGGATCCGACGGCCGGTCTTTGGTCGGTGACCAGGCGTTGCTGGACCGCCTGTTCGCTGAGCACGACACCAACGTAGGCGGTCAGCGCCTACTCGCAGACGAGGGTCTGTACTTCGACCGGCCGCATTTCCAGCCCGGCACGTACACCCGAACCGAGGTGCGTCGCAGGCGGCTGGCGATCTCGCTTTGCGGAGATCGGCGCGGTCGTACCCCTATGCACCGAATCGCCCTGTTCGGCTATGACGAAGAGGGCAGGCGCACGCTCGAGCGGATCGGCCTCAGCGTCCGCCCGGCTCGACGCGGGTCGGAGGGCTGGCGCTACGAGTCGTGTTGCAAGGACATGGCCACGATTCAGCGTGTCGCCGGCCAGATTGCGAGCGCGCTCGAGAACGTGACGATCGTCCCATCAGCCCGGTTGGGGAGCAACTCGGAGGGTCTCGCGGGCAACTCGCTGCCCTTTACACCGGCGTCGTCGGTCCGTCCGGGAATGGTGATGTTCACTGCTGATGGCGGTTACGACGTCGTGGAGTCGGCGCGATCGGTTTCGCTCGACCGCGCCGTGTATGACCTGAACATCGAGGCCACCCACAACTTCGTCGCCAACGGGATTCTGACCCACAACTCGATCTACAGCTTTCGTGGCGCCGACATCACGAACATCCTCGAGTTCGAGGACACGTTCAAGGACGCGCACGTCGTCAAGCTCGAGCAGAACTACCGCTCGACACAGACGATCCTCGACGCCGCAAACGCTGTGATCCGCAACAACCGGGGACAGAAGCCGAAGTCGCTGTGGACCGACGTCGGGCAGGGAGATCCGATCAAGATCCGTGAGCTCGATGACGAGCACGCGGAGGCTCGGTTCGTGACCGGGGAGATCCAGCGCCTCGTCGACGAAGGAGTCTCGCGAGCGGAGGTCGCGGTGTTCTACCGGACAAACTCACAGTCGCGAGTGCTCGAGGACACGCTGGTCCGGGCCGAGATCGCCTACCAGGTGATCGGAGGAACCAAGTTCTACGACCGGGCTGAGATCAAGGATGCGATCGCCTATTTGACGGTGCTCGTCAACCCTCAGGATGTCGGAGCGTTTACGCGGATCGTGAATTCTCCCCGGCGCGGGATTGGTTCGACTTCGCTCTCACGGGTGCTGTCGTTCGCCAACACGATGGGCACGTCGATCTGGGACGCGGCGTCCGAGCCGGAGCAGGTGCCCGGACTCGGAGCCGCTGCGATCAAGGCGCTGCGGCGGTTCATGGGAACGATGCACGTGCTGCGCGAGCGGATCGAGCAGCAGGCGTCGATCGCAACGCTGCTGAAGGAACTGCTCCAGGAGACCGGCTACCTCGAGGCGCTCGAGGCAGAGCGCACGATCGAGGCCCAGGGCCGGATCGAGAACCTCGAGGAGCTCGTCAACGTCGCGGCCGAGTACGACGGGTCTGACTCCGGGGAAGCATCGCTGGCCGAGTTCCTCCAGCAGGTGGCGCTGGTCGCCGACGCGGACGCGCGCACCGACGAGGAGGGCCTGATCACGCTGATGACGCTCCACAACGCCAAGGGCCTCGAGTACCCGATCGTGTTCATGCTCGGCTGCGAGGAGGGCGTGTTCCCGCATTCGCGTGCGCTCGATGAGGGCGGCCTCGAGGAGGAGCGGCGCCTGTGCTACGTCGGAATCACCCGGGCCGAGCGCGACCTGTACCTGACCTTTGCGCGCACACGGACCGTTTTCGGAGCCCGCAGCTACGGCATTCCCAGCCGGTTCCTGAACGAGATTCCGGCCGAGCTGACCGACAAGCAGGAGCAGCGGCCTCGGGCCTTCGGCGCGATCCGAGGCCGGCCGGCGTCGTGGGAGCAATCCCGGAGTCCGGAAGCGCCGGGGCATGCCGGCCCTTCCTTCCGCCTGGGCGATGACATCGTCCATGCGGCCTTCGGGGACGGGGTGGTGACGGGCGTGGAGCCCGGCGGCATCGTGGTCATCCGCTTCGCCTCCGATCGCTCGGAGCGAAAGCTCGTCGCCGACCTGGCGCCGATTTCCAAGCGCTGAGCAGGGGGTTGGCCCGGGCTCGGTCGGGGCCACGAGTCCGGGAGATCCTTTAGCGTGCTGGACATGGCGGCCACGGTCATCGACGGCAGGGCTGTCGGCGCGCGAGTTCGGGCCGAGGTCGCGCGCGACGTCGACGCCTTGCGCGCGGAGACAGGCCGAGCTCCGGGCCTCGCGACGATCCTCGTCGGAGAGGATCCAGCTTCGGCCGTCTACGTTGCCAACAAGCGCGAGGCGTGTGCCGAGGCGGGGATCGCCGACCATCATCGGAAGCTGGGCAGCGACGCGAGCCAGGAGGATGTCGCGGCGCTGATCGACGAATGCAACGCCGCCCCCGAGATCGACGGCATCCTGCTCCAGCTCCCCGTGCCGGCTGGACTCGACGGAGCGGCGCTCACCAACCAGATCGCTCCCGAGAAGGACGTCGACGGACTGACCGCGATCAGCGCCGGCAGGCTCTGGCAGGGCACGCCCGGGCTGCGCCCGTGCACACCGCTCGGGGTGATCGAGCTGCTCGATTCCAGCGGAGTCCCGCTCGAGGGCGCCGAGGCGGTCGTTCTGGGTCGCTCGGACCTCGTCGGCAAGCCGGTGGCGGCGTTGCTGCTCCATCGCCATGCCACGGTGACGATCTGCCACTCGCGAACGCGCGACCTGGCGTCAGTCTGCGCTCGAGCCGACGTGCTGGTCGCGGCGGTTGGTGTTCCGGGACTCGTCGGCGAGGAGCACGTGAAGCCGGGCGCGGCGGTGATCGACGTTGGGATCAACCGCACTGCTGACGGCCTCAGGGGGGACGTCGACTTCGATGCAGCCGCGACGCGGGCCGGTCTGATAACCCCGGTGCCGGGTGGCGTCGGCCCGATGACGATCGCGATGCTGTTGCGCAATACGGTGATCGCGGCGCGCGGGCGGCAGTCGGCCGCTTAGATGCCCGAACAGGACCAGCGGCCGCCGCCGCGGATCCATCGCGGCGCGGTGCTGAGCTCGGCCAGCGCGCTGGCGCTCCTGATCGTGATGTTCGCCCTCGAGTGGTACGGCGTTGCCGGCGTGCCGGACCCGTCGGCCGCCCGTCCGGCTGTGTCGACCGCCGAGAACGCCTGGAATGGGTTGCCGATCGTGCGCTGGGCGATGCTGGCGACGATCCTGCTGACGCTCGGGTCGCTGGTGCTCAGGGCCTCGCAACGCTCGCACGGGACCAAGACCGACACGAGCAGGTTGGTGGCGGCGTTCGGTGCATTGACCTCGGTCCTGCTCACCTACCGGGTGCTGATCGAGCTGCCGGCTTCCGATCGGGTACTGGACCAGAAGCTCGGCGCGTTCCTCGGCCTGCTGTGTGCGTTCGGAATAGCGCTCGGTGGATGGGACTCGGTTCGGGAGCAGAGACAGGGGAGTGCGGGGGCTGCGCGCCACTCCAGACGGGCCGGGAGATTCGCTTCCGGCGGCGATGCACGGTAGGGTTCGGTCGCCGCCAAGGGACTGTGACGGCGAAGGATAGGGGCGCAACGCCTAGAACACATAGTCCTGGCAACCGGGTGAACCTACGTAGGGAGGACTAAGTGAACACTGCCGACGTCTCGAGGGACGACTGGATCCTGGGTGGCGTAGCGCTGCTCTTGGTCATCGACCTGCTGTTCCTGCCGTGGTTTTCGGTCGGTGGCGGGTCGGTCGGGAACATCCCAATACCGTCAATCGACCTGACCGCGACCGACGCGCCTTCCGGATGGCTGGGAATCCTCGCTCTACTGGCGCTGATCGCCTTGCTCGCCGATCTCGCGATCGAGCGCTTCTCACCGCAGACGGCGTTGCCGAACGTCGGTGGCAGCCGCACGATGACGCGTTTCGTCCTCGGCATCGCCGCCGTGGTGTTTCTCGTGCTCAAGTTCCTGTTCAACATCCACTTCAGCGACTTTGGGTTCGGCTTCTGGCTGGCGGTCATCCTGAGCGTCGGGCTGGTGTACGTACTAATGCAGGCGCGCAACGCCGGCACAGCGGTCACCCGCACGCCGACCGGTACGCCGACCGTCTGAGTCCATCAAGCCACAACCTGTGCCGCGAATCGAGCTCGAGCTCTCGAGGCTGCGTCGCGGCGAGCTGATCGCGGGCGTCAGCGGCATCGTGCTGCTGGCGTCCGTTCTGCTTCTGCCGTGGTACGGAACGAGCGCCGCGGTGGGCGCGCTCGGGCGCTCGAGCTCGGCCACTGGGTGGAGCTCGCTGAGCATCCTGCGATGGCTGATCCTGCTCGACTCGCTCGCGGGCCTGGCCCTCGCGCTCTGCCAGGCGGCGCTCCGCGCTCCGGCAGTTCCGGTGACCCTGAGCATCGTGGCAAGCGCGTTGGGAATACCCACGGCGATCGCCGTGATCTACCGCGTCCTGATCAACCTTCCGGGGCCGGACAATCTGATCGGTCAGCGCGTCGGCGCGTTCGTGGGCCTCGCGGCCGCCCTCGCGCTCGTATATGGGGCGTTGAGGTCGCTGCGTGAGGAGGGGATCGCTCCGGTCGACGCGGTGGCTCCGATCCCGACCGTCAGGCCGGCGGGCCAGAACGGATCCTAGAATGCGGTCTCGATGCTCGATCGGGAACAGGTCCTACACGTTGCCCGTCTCGCTCGGCTGCAGCTGAGCGAAGCGGAAGTCGAGAAGATGCGGGTCGAGCTCTCGAACGTGCTCGAGCACGTCGACAAGATCCGCGAGCTCGACCTGACCGACGTCCCGCCGACCTCGCACGTCGTGGCCGTGACCGGCGCGCTCCGTCCCGACGAGCCCGAGCCTTGCCTGCCGGTCGAGGTCGTACTCGCCGCCGCGCCGGAGCCGGTGGAGGGCGGGTTCGGCGTCCCGAGCCCGGGCGCGGCGGACTGAGCCCGGTGGCCCGATACCGCGAGGACCGCGAGCAGGCGTGAGCGAGCTGGTCGACCTGACCGCGGCCGCCGCGGCCGCGCTCGTACGCGGAGGCGAGCTGGATTCGCGCGAGCTGTTCGAGGCCTACCGTGAACGCGCCGCGGCCGACGAGCTGAACGCATTCACGTGGGTGGCCGACGGGCCGCCGGCCCAGACGGGACAGCCCGACGCGCCGCTGGGCGGGGTGCCGATCGCGGTCAAGGACCTGTTCTGCACCGAGGGAGTTCCGAGCCAGGCCGGCTCGCGAATCCTGGAGGGCTACCGGCCGCCGTACACGGCGACGGTGGTGGCAAAGCTGCTCGCCGCCGGTGCGCCGCTACTGGGCAAGACCAACCAGGACGAGTTCGCGATGGGGTCCTCGAACGAGAACTCGGGCTTCGGACCGGTGCTGAACCCCTGGGACCGCGCCCGGGTGCCCGGCGGCTCGTCGGGCGGGAGCGCGGCCGCGGTCGCCGCTGGACTGGCCCCATGGGCGATCGGAACCGACACCGGCGGCTCGATCCGCCAACCTGCGGCGCTGTGCGGGATCGTCGGGCTGAAGCCGACCTACGGAGCCTGCTCGCGCTACGGCATGATCGCGTTCGCGTCCTCGCTGGACCAGGCCGGTCCGCTGGCCCGGAACGTCACCGACGCCACGCTGCTTTTCCGGCACATGGTCGGACACGACCGCCGCGACTCCACCTCGGTGCCATTTCCCGGCGAGGTCACGCTGCCGAGCGCGGAGCGCCTCGATGGGATCCGGCTCGGAGTTCCCGACGAGCTGACCGGCGCGGGCGACGGGGAGACGGGGGTCGAGCCAGGTGTCAGAGCGAGCTTCGAGCGCACGCTCGAGCTGGCCGAGGAGCTGGGAGCCTCGATCGAGTCCTGTCGTCTCCCGCACGCGCCGCACGCGCTGTCGGCCTACTACCTGATCGCGCCCGCCGAAGCGTCGGCCAACCTGGCGCGATTCGACGGCGTGCGCTACGGCCTCCGGGTGGACGGAAACGCGGATCTGATCGAGATGTACAGCCGGACGCGGGCCGAGGGTTTCGGCGACGAGGTCAAGCGGCGGATCATGCTCGGCACGTACGCGCTGTCGAGCGGGTACTACGACGCCTACTATGGCTCGGCGCAGAAGGTGCGGACCCTGATCTCAGCCGACTTCCGCTTGGCCTTCGAACGCTTTGACTTCATCGTCACGCCGACCAGCCCCTGGGTCGCGTTCACCCTCGGCGCGAAGACCGGCGACCCCTATGCGATGTACCTGAACGACTTCTGCACGGTGCCGATGCCGCTGGCCGGGATTCCGGCGGTGTCGATACCCAGCGGTCTCAGCGACGGGCTGCCGGTCGGCTTCCAGCTCGCGGGACCGGCGTTCAGCGAGAGCCGAATGCTCGACGCCGCCTACGCGCTCGAGCAGGCGATCGGATTCGACGGGAGCGGTGCTCGATGAGCGCCGGCTACGAACCGGTGATCGGACTCGAGATCCATGTCCAGCTGCAGACGCGGACGAAGATGTTCTGCGGCTGCGAGCTGTCCTTCGGCGATCCGCCCAACGTGCACACGTGCCCCGTCTGCCTCGGCCTTCCCGGGGCGCTGCCGGTCGCCAACGAGCGCGCGATCCAGTTCGCCCTGATGATCGGCCTCGCGCTGGGGTGCGAGATCGCCGGGCGGTCGATCTTTCACCGTAAGAACTACTTCTATCCCGACTCGCCGAAGGGCTATCAGATCTCGCAGTACGACATCCCGATCTGCCGAGGCGGGCAACTCGGCGATGTCCGGATTCACCGCGTTCACATCGAGGAGGACGCGGCCAAGCTGACCCATATCGGCACGAGCGGGCGGATTCACGGCTCGGACCGCAGCGTTGTGGACTTCAACCGGTGCGGCACGCCGCTGGTCGAGATCGTGACCGAGCCCGACCTGCACTCTGCCGAGCAGGCGCGGGAGTGGCTGACGCTGCTGCGGGCGACGCTGCGAGCCCTCGGCGTCTCGGACGTCAACATGGAGGAGGGGTCGCTGCGCTGCGACGCCAACGTGTCGGTCCGCCCGATCGGCAGCACCGAGCTCGGGACCAAGACCGAACTGAAGAACATGAACTCGTTTCGCTTCCTCGAGCGCGGCGTCAACGCCGAGATCGAACGCCAGACGAAGCTGTTGCAAGCCGGAGGCCGGATTGAACAGGAGACGCTGCACTTCGATCCCGCCTCCGGCCGGCTGTCGACCCTGCGCTCCAAGGAGGAGGCACAGGATTACCGTTACTTCCCGGAGCCGGATCTCGTGCCGCTGGTCGTGACCGAGGAGATGATCACGCGCGCCCGCGCGGAGGTACCCGAGCTTCCGGCGGCGAGAGCGCAGCGGTTCGAGACCGATCTCGGGCTCGGCGCCGGTCTCGCGCGCGACCTGGCCTTCCGGCCGCAGCTTGCGGATTACTTCGAGCTCGCCCTGGCGGCGGGCGGAGACAGGGTGGACGCGGTCGGACTAGCGAACTGGATCCCGCAGTTGGTCGAGCGGATCGGGTCGGAGTCCGATCCAGCGCGGTCAAAGGTCTCGCCGCAGAGCTTCGCGACGCTGGCCGCGATGGTCAAGGCGAAGGACGTCAGCCGGGACGCCGCCCGCGAGGTGCTCACGCGCCTGGTAAACGATGGCGGTGATCCAACGGCGATCGTGCAAGATCAGGGACTCGGGGCGCTGAACGCCGAGGAAGATGGCCTTGGGGACATCGTCGACCGCGCCATATCCTCAGATCCAGGCGCCGCCGACAAAGTCCGCGCCGGAAATATGAAGGCGATCGGACCGCTCGTCGGCTATGTGATGCGTGAGACGAAGGGTCGCGCGGATGGGGGAGAGGTCACGCGCTTGATCCGCCAGAGGATTCGAGCCGGCTAGAGTCGGACGCCTCCCGGGCGAGCATCGCCTCGGCGGCTTGACCGTTCAGCGTTGGCGCAACCTCGGCGGGGTGACCGTTCGTCCCGGTGGCGGCCTCCGTACGACCGTTGGTCGAGGATCTGTCGCTCGCCCGCCGCCTGTGTCGCACGCCCATACGGCCGGTCAACCTGTTGACCGCGACTGGTCGACCCAGGATCAGCGTGACAATTGTCCAGGCGATGACCGCGAGATCGAGCCTCAGGCTCGAGCGGCTTGCGTACACCTTGTCGAGAGTGAGCTTCTGAGGCATGATGCGCATGATGTAGTCCTCGACCGGACTGAGTTCATCGACGATCCGGCTCTCTTCCACGTAGGCGAGTTGCGCCAGTCCCGTCATTCCGGGCCGGATCGAGAGGATGACTTCATAGTCCGCCTGGTGGAGCCGCACGAAATGCGGGTCTTCGGGACGTGGACCGATTATGCTCATGCGGCCTCTCAGCACATCCCAGAGCTGAGGGAGCTCATCAAGCCGCGTCCGGGTCAGAAGCTTCCCGACGCGGGTCAGCCGAGGGTCGTTGGCGGCCGTCAGCGGTCCCCCGGTGGCATGCTCGTGCATCTTGCGGAATTTGAGCATGTCCAGCGGCCGTCCTCGGTAGCCGACGCGCCGCACTCGGTAGAACACCGGACCTGGAGAATCAAGCTTGATCAGCACTGCCACGATGAGCAGCAGTGGCATGATCGCGGTGAGCAGGAGCAGCGCGGCCGCGACATCGATTGCGCGCTTGACGACTGTCCACCAAGTCCGATGGCTCGTGGCCTCGACGGTCCAGGGGGTTGCGTCGGTGAGGTGGCCTCGGGCGAGGAGGCGCGGTGGTGTCATCGTGATCTCGATTCCGTTCGATCGTCGACCGCCGATTGCGGATCGGCGGCGTACATGCCAATGCTCCAGCCTTCCGCGCTCGCTCCAAGCCGCCTCTGCGGAACGCCTTATTCCGGTGCTAGTGGTCGCTCCCCCCAAGATTCGGCCAGTTCAACCCAGCCCTCGACCGTGGAAACTACCCATGCCAGTCCGGGCGAGGTGGCCGTCCCTCAGGCCACCTCCGCCAGGGCAGGCTCGGTGACCGCCAACGTCTCAGCTGCCAATGCCGGTCGCTTACGCCTCCGGAGGTTCATGCGCCCATCGGATCGGTGTACCGCGACAGGTCTACGCAGCATCAAGGTCACCACGGTCCACCAGATCACCTCGAGGTCCATCCGAATCCGATACGAGCCCGCATACAGAGTGTCGAGCCCGATCTTCTGGGGCAGGACCCGCGCTACGTAGTCTCCGACGAGATCTGCCTCGTTCAAGATGTTCCGCTCTTCGGCGTAGGCGAGCTGGGACAGGCCAGTCATTCCAGGTCGCACTGAGAGAATCCGCTCGTAGTCGTCGGCATGGAGTGCGACGAAGCCCGGGTCCTCCGGTCGAGGGCCGACGAGGCTCATGCGGCCGCGCAGCACGTCCCAAAGTTGAGGCAGCTCGTCAAGGCGCGTCCGAGCCAGAACCCTTCCGACGCGGGTCAGGCGCTCGTCGGCGCTGGCGGTCAGCGGAATCCCGGCGGCGTCGTGACGCATCTTCCGGAACTTGAGCATCATCAGCGTCCGTCCGCGATAGCCGACGCGGCGCACGCGGTAGAACACCGGGCCCCTGGAGTCAAGCTTGATCGCTACAGCGATGAGCACCAGGAGCGGCAGAATCGCCGCGAGCAGACTAAGCGCGCCTACGAGGTCAACCGTTCGTTTGAGCCGTGGGCTCGTAACGGGCGAATCGCCGGCGACAGTGATCCAGAGAGCGCGCCCCGGCGTGCCGCGCCTCCGTATACCTCGCTCGCCCACTCGCGAGGTTGCTATCCAGCCCATATAGCGTGCTCCTTTCAACGACACCCCTAAGCTGCCATCCTTGCGAACACAGCTCGTTAATAGAAGACACACCCGCCTCTGCGCGGCTAATCGGTCGCGCGGTGTATCGGCTTGCCCTGACGTGCATCATAACGCACAGGATTATGCAATCTTTGTTAAGCCTTAGCCCAGATATCTCCGCGAAGTTGGCTGGTCGTAGGCCGGCGCCAGACGCTCGGACGTGCTGTCGAACGTCGGGCATAGCGCAAGCCGGCGGCGACGCGGGTCAGTTCGTCCGGCGAGCGACACGGCGCACGGCAATACCGCCGCCGAGAAGTCCACCGCCAACCACTGCTACCAGGGCCACATTGAGGCCGGTAAACGGAAGTGAGCCGTTACTCCCAACACTGCTGTGGGAGTTGATGCCGCACGTCTCCGGACCGTAGGTCTGGCACTCCGAGGATCCCTGCGCA
>DATCNP010000119.1:0-4776 GCA_036565205.1 Solirubrobacteraceae bacterium
GCCCACTACCAGCTCGGGCGGGGTGGCTCCACGCCCGAGCGCGCCGGCCACGCTCTAGCGTGCGTGCAGATTAGCTGAGGCTAGCTAAGCGTGCCTGCGTGCTTGCTAGGTACGTGCTAATCTGCAAACACCAACCGTCGCACCCCACCACACAACAAGGAGAACAAGATCATGGCCACTAGTTCAACCAAGACCAACACCGCCGTCCCTGACTTCGAGGCCGCCACCGAGCGCGCCCGCGAGGCCAACGAGCGCCTGCTCGAGGCGGGCCGCAAGGTCTCGACCGCCTACCTCGACGGCGTCGAGAATTACATCTCCGGGCTTGCGCAGTTCGAGCGCAAGGTCGCGGAGCAGTCTCAGGTCGACGCGGTCGCGAGCCTGCTCGGCGCGCACGCGGAGCTGACCGAGGAGATCACCAAGGTCAGCGTTTCGGCCGCGCGCGAGATGATCGCCGCCTAGCCCGAACGCGCGCGTGCCCCGGGCCCGCAACGGGACGGTCTCCCTCCATTACGAGAGCACGGGCGCGGGCGCGCCCGTGCTGCTCGTGATGGGACTTGGGATGAACGCGACCGGCTGGTGGCGCACCGTTCCGGTGCTCGCCGCCGCTGGGTTGCGCGTGCTCACCTTCGACAACCGCGGCGTCGGGCGCAGCGACATGCCGCCTGGCCCGTACACGACCGCCGTGATGGCGGACGACGCCGTGGCCGTGCTCGACGCCGCCGCGGAGCAGCGCGCCCACGTCTACGGCATCTCGCTCGGCGGCATGATCGCCCAGGAGATCGCGCTGCGACACCCCGATCGGATCGCGCGCCTTGTGCTCGGCGCGACGACCCCAGGAGGCGATGGCGCCATCCCGGCCGACGGACAGACGCTCGAGTTCTTCCAGCGCCGCGGCCAGATGCCGGCCGAGGAGGCGGTCTGGGCTTCGGTCCCCTACAACTACGCAACACGGACCCGCGCCCAGCACGGCGACCGGATCGCGCGGGACATCCGCCAGCGGCTCCGCTACCCGATCGAGCCCGCGCCCTACGCCGCCCAGCTCGCCGCTGCCCTCGGTCACGACGCCCATGATCGCCTCGCGCGGATCGCCGCTGCGACGCTCGTCGTCCATGGCCAGGAGGACGTGATGGTGCCGCCCGCCAACGGACGGCTGCTCGCCAGCCTGATCCCGGCGCAACTGCTCGAGCTTGGCGGCGCGGCCCATCTCTACCCGACCGACGAGCCGGATGCCGACCGCGAGATCGCGGCCTTCCTCACCGCGAGCGCAGACTGAGCGACCACCGAGGCGCCGGCAAAGGCGCGCCTCATCGCCTCACTCAAATTCGCCGCGGTCGCGCCCCGACACCGACAAACGCCTCGTAGACCTCAATCAAGGCTTGCCGCTGGCGCCCGGTCAGCTTCGGGTCCTCCCGGATCGCCTGAACCACCTTCGACGGTCCATCTTTCTCGCGCGGCACGCCCGCCTGATCGTAGAGTGTGTCCGCCGACACGTGCAGAGCATCCGCGATCGATTGCAAGACCTGCTCCGAAGGAGCCCGCAGCCCACGCTCGATCTGCGACAAATATGGATTCGAGATCCCCGCGAGCTCCGCGAACTGGCGCATGGACACCTCCGACAGCTCGCGCTGGGTACGGATGAACTCGCCCAGGGAGGAAGCACGCTTGTCCGACACATCCCCAGGATACGCGGCGGCGCGGGCGCGTTCCAAAGCCACGTGAACGCGGTGCGGTAGCACCCCTACACCGGCCCAAACAGGGGCCTTGTGTGGGACGACGTCACGCGATCGCTGGACCTCGGTGCCCTTCCCGGTCGAGCTCCCCGTGCCGCCGCCATGTCCGGCGCGCTCTCGAGCATGGGCCGCTCAACGAGCGGCGGATCGCGCAGCTCGAGCGGGCGCTGGGCAAGAAGACCTATGAGCTGCGAGTCTCACGGCGCCGTCGTTGCGGAGGCGAGTCGCCCGCTACCTCGACGCCGCCGCGCACGCGGCTCTCCGCAGGCTTAAGGTGATGGCAAGTCCCGGGAAGTGCGACGATACGACTATCGCCCCCGCGGATTCCTTGTCGGGATGGAAGCGAGCGTGATGATCCAAACGCTCCGGAGCCTCACCGAGGAGGAGCATCGGAAGCGCGTGGCGGCGGCGAGCGCGTGGGCGGGGGAGCAATGAGGCCTTTCGTCGTCAACGGCCACGACCGTCTCGTCTTCCCTTCCAACTTCAGCGCCGACTTGGACTTCTCGGTTCTCGAGACCCTGGAGCAGCTGACAGCGGTGATCAGTCGCGACTTCGAGGCGAAGGCGCCAACCGGCACTGAGATCCTTGAGCGGGTCGATTCGGACGCCTATCGCTCCCGCTACGAGCTGCTGCGCGACCTCGCCATGAACCTGGTCTGGGGCAACCGGTACGCGATGACGATGTACGAGAAGCGTCCGACCCGGTGGCGCGACCTTCCGCGCGGCCGCGATGACGTCTTCCTGCCGCTGCTGACTCCCTGGGAGCAGGGCGAGCGAAAGATCGCTGCCGTAGCCGCGGCGTGGACCGAACTCCCCCCCACGTGGGACGCCGACGCCGAGGACCGGATCTTCACGAGCCTGTTCGACATCTTCCGCCACAAGCGCCACCACGCGGCCGAGCTTCCGCCGGTGAAGCCGACCGTGGCCGAGATCACGAGCAATCCGGCGAACCTCACTTTCTGCTTCCCGACGCACGACCCGGACTACCCGACCCGTAGCTACCAGGAGATCCTCGACTGCACGGAGACGGTGCCAGAGCTCGAGCCGCTCCACCGTTTGGCGATGGTCCTCCACAACCAGTACCCGTGGGACCTGGCCCGGACGCGGCTGGTTGCGGTCGGGAAGATCGGCGACGACGATTTCGTCGTCGCGTTCGTCCCGCGAAACCACGAGGTGCTCGAGTTCATCCGGCGCGTGAAGGCCGGGCGTCCCGCGCGCCCGCGGCCCGCACCCCCCGCCGAGGCGCGGGAGCCGGTCGAGCCCTTCGTGCCCATCGTCGTGCGCGAGCAGTTCGCGCTCATGCCCCGCCTCGAGTCGCTGGCGGTCGTCAAGGGCGAGCACGTCTGCACGAACGAAGACGTCATCCGCAACGCGGCCTACAGCTGGTCGCCGATGACCGCCGACGCGATCCAGGAGAAGACCGGGATCGAGGAGCGGCTCTACACGGAGCGCCGCCTCGAGCACATCTCTCTGCAGGCGGCCCGGGGGGCGCTCGAGGGCGCCGGGCGCCGGCCGGAGGAGATCGGAGCGGTCATCTTCTGCTCGTGCACGAGCACGCGGCTGATCCCGTCCGTCGCAACCTGGCTTTCCGGGCAGCTCGGGATCTTCCAGACGCACGGCTCGTTCGACCTCGTCGCCGCCTGCGCGGGCTTCCCCTACGGCCTGGGTGAGGCGGTGCGCTTCCTCCAGGAGGTGAAGCGCCCCGTGCTCGTCGTCTGCGCCGAGAAGTTCTCGGACAAGATCGGCAGCGTCCGCCCGTCCCGGATGATCTTCGGCGACGGGGCATCCGCGCTTGTCGTCGGGCCCGCCGCGCCGGGTGCGCCGCCCGACATCGAGGTCGTGCAGATCTACGCCAGCGGCCCGGTCAGCCAGGTGAACTCGATCATCTGGCCCAACCCCGAGTTCGACAACAACATCACCGTCTATGGGCCGGAGGTGAAAGCGCTCGTCGAGCGCTATCTGGTCCAGATGATGGAAGAGCTGCGCGCGCTCACCGCCCCCGAGGGCAGCGGCGGCTCGCTGCTCGACGGCATCGACATCGTCGTTCCCCACCAGGCCAATAAGACGATGGTCGCCAACCTGGCGGTCGCGGCCGGCCTCCCGCCCGATCGCCTCTACTTCAATGTTGAGAAGGTGGGGAACGTATCCGCCGCCAGCATCCCGCTCGCTATCTACGACGCCGTCCGGGAGGGCGTGATCGATCGGCCGATGCGCGTGTTCACGCCGGCCTTCGGGGCAGGCGCGGTGGGCGGCTACACGGTCATCCGCATCGACCCCGCCATCGTCGTTCCCGAACGGGCCGAGCACCCCGAGCTGATGACCGAGCTGATGACCGTTCCGGACGGGAACGTGGCCCCCTCGTTGGAAGATGTCCGCGCGGCGTTCGGAGGGTGACCCCGGGTTCAGACGCGTAGCGATCGTCAACCGCGGCGAGGCCGCGGTGCGCCTCATCCGCGCGGTACGGGAGCTCAACCTCGAGCACGGCTGCGGGATGCGGACGATCGCGTTGCACACCGAGGTCGAGCGGCGGGCGATGTTCGTGCGGGAGGCCGACGAGGCGGTGCTGATCGGCGGGCAGAGCCCCTACCTCGACCACGGCGAGTTCGAGCGGGCGCTCCGCGCGAGCGGCGCCGACGCGGCCTGGGTCGGGTGGGGCTTCGTAGCCGAGGATCCCGCCTTCGCCGAGATGTGCGCTCGCATCGGCGTCGTCTTCATCGGTCCGCCGCCCGACGTCATGCGGCGCCTGGGCGACAAGATCGGCGCCAAGCTGTTCGCGGAGCAGATCGGCGTGCCGGTCGCCGCTTGGAGCCGGGGCCCAGTGGAGACGGTGGACGCCGCCGCCGAGCATGCCCGGAGGATCGGCTATCCGGTCGTGATCAAGCCCCGGGTCGGGGGGGGCGGCCGTGGCATCCGCTTCGCTGCTTCCGAGCAGGAGCTGGCCCCGGCGTTCGAGCGCGCGCGGGCCGAGGCGCTGCGCTCCTTCGCCGACGCGACGATCTTCATCGAGCGCCTGGTCACCGGCGCGCACCACGTCGAGGTTCAGGTCA
>DATCNP010000120.1:0-5755 GCA_036565205.1 Solirubrobacteraceae bacterium
GTCCAGTCCAGGGCAGCTCTCAGTCCGCGCTGCCGGTCGGGCATGTCGCGGCTTCCTTGACCGAGCGCATCGACGCCGCGGACGAGCGCCTCGAGTAGGCCGTTCACGCCGGCCACCCGTACGCGAGCTGCGGCCAACTCCAGGGCGAGCGGGAGACCCTCGAGCTGGCGGCAGAGCGTGGCCACGGCCGTCGCGTTGCCGGCATTGAGCGCGAACGAGGGGTCGGCGGCGCGAGCTCGCTCGACGAAAAGCTCGACCGCCGGGATCCTGGCCAGCACCTTGTGATCTGCCTGGTCGAGCTCGGGCACCATGAGCGGTTCGAGCGGGACCACCGTCTCGGCGGTCAGCCTGAGCGGGGCCTGGCTTGTAACGAGCACTCGAACCCCGGGTGCAGCCTCGAGCACCTGGCCGATCCACCTCGCCGCCTCGAGGACGTGCTCGAAGTTGTCGAACACGAGCAAGATCCGTCGCGTCCGGAGGTGCTCGAGCACCACCGGCTCGGATCCGAGCTCGGCCTGGCCCGCGGCGCCGAGGACGTCGGCGAGCGCGCTCGACACGCCGCTCGCATCCGGTACCGGGGCCAGGGTGATCAGGAACACCCCGTGCTCGAACCTATCGAGCAGGTCGAGCCCGGCGGCGATCGCGATCCGGGTCTTGCCGGTGCCGCCCGCGCCGATCAAGGTCACCAGCCGCTCGGGAGACTCGGTCAACCGCCGCCGGAGGTCGGCCAGCTCGGCTTCCCGGCCGAGCAGCGGAGCGGTGATCGAGGGAAGGTTGGTGCGCGCCGCGCTCAGCGTGCGGGGAGCGGAGAACTCGGAGCCGCGGCGTCCGCCCACGACGAGGTGGAAGATGGTGCGCGCTGCGGGAAAGTCCTTGAGCGAGCACTCGCCAAGATCGTCAACATCGGCATTGGGCACTCGCGCCCGTGTGGCGGCGCTCAGCAGCACCTGGTCGCCATATGCCGCCGCGCACAGCCGTGCGGCGTAATGGACGTCGATGCCCCAATACGTGCCCTGGCGTTGCTCGGGCTCACCCGTGTGAACCCCTATCCGGACCCGTAGCCGGCCTCCATGCGGCCAGGCATGGCCGGCCAGAGCCACTTGCGCCGCCTCCGCCGCGCGCACGGCGGCCATCGGACTCGAGAAGGCGACGAAGAAGGCGTCACCTTCGGTGGCGACCTCGACCCCGCCGTGCCCGGACCAAACCTCGCGGAGCAGCCGGTCGTGGTCGTCCAGCACCTCCCCGTAGGCCTCACCGATCTCGTGCAACAGCTTCGTCGAGCCCTCGATGTCGGTGAACACGAGCGTCACGCACCCCGTGGGTAGCGATCCTGGCCGTGTCGCCGCACCCATCGGGCGAACTTTAACCCGGCGCTCGCACCGCTCGTGAGGTCCGGAACAGATCTACGGGCTCAGTGTCGGAGCGCCGCGCGCGCCACTAGCGCCGGCGGGAGGTGAGCTGGGCGATATCCCGCACCATGTCGGCGGGATTCAACTCCGCGAGGATCTTGCCAACCTCCCGGCGCTCCGATGCCGACAGGTTGGCTGGACGACCGCCGGACTTGCGAAGCAGGGCCTGCAGCCGGGCACGGCGCTCGGCGGGCACCGCCTGCCATCTGTGGAGGACTGCCCAAGCCGCCTGACCGACGGCGGCGGCAAGCGTCAGCCGGCTGCCTCGACGCGACCTCATCGCCGGGCGATGAACGAGCCGGCGATCCCGATCAGCGCGGCCTGGGTGATTGTCATGGGATCACGTCCGGGGAGGGCGAGGCGACCCAGTGCGCCGACGATCAGACCAGTGACGAACAGCAGGATGAGATATGCGATCAGAGACATGAAGGCTCGGTACCCGCTGGTGAGACGGCCAAACCAGCCGGCCTACACGACCAGAGAAGAAGTCTCGGGCTCGATCAGAGCGGCCGCGATCGCGACTTCGACTCGGTTGCGCCCGTTGGTCTTCGCCACGTACAGGGCACGGTCCGCGCACCGGATCAGCTGCTCACCAGCCTCGGCGTGCTGCGGGAATGTGGCGATGCCAAGGCTGGCGGTTATCACACGCTCAACCCCAGAGATGCTCAGACCGGCGATCGCGGTGCGAATCTTTTCGGCCACGACCAGGGCCCCCGCGGTGTCGGTGTCGGGCAAAACCACCACGAATTCCTCGCCGCCGTTGCGTCCGACGAAATCGCTCTTTCTGACCGTTTCCGCCAGAAGGGCGCCGGCGGCGGCCAGCACATGGTCCCCGCGTCCGTGGCCAAAGCTGTCGTTGATCTGCTTGAAGTGGTCGAGGTCGAGCATGATCGCGCTCAGCGGCGCCGATGTCCGAGATGCGTGTGCCGCCATGCGCTTCACCGCGTCCTTGACGGAGCGCTGGTTGGGCAGCCCGGTCAGGCCGTCGGTCGAGGCTCGGAACTCGGCTTTGGTGAGATTGCGCAGGTTGGCCAGAACCGGGGCGGCCTGTGCGACTGAATCGCGGATCGCCGCCGTCTGCCTGCGTTGCAGTGGCTCTGCGTGCTCGAGGAGCACCGAGCCGATTACTTCGCCTCCGACCAGCAGCGGTTCGCATGTAGTCCTGAGCCCGGTCTTCCCGCAGACCTGACAGCGGGTCAGCGGCTCTTGGTCCGGGTTCTCGCTGTGAGCCCGCGCGAACAGGAGCGCCATGCAGGAGCGCGGCCTGGCATCGACCAATGATCGGTGCAGCGGCGAGTCCTCGCGCAGCTCTGTCGTCGCCTCGAGCCGGTCATCACCGTTGCGGTACAGAATCACTGCGCTGCTGCCGTCGACCGATCGTTCGACATGGCGTCTGAGCAGGTCATGCGCGACCTCCTCGCTCTCGGTCACCTGAAGCATGTCGACGAACTCGCGCCGCTCGACCATGTCGTCGAGTGTGCGCCCCAGCGTGGCGAGCTCATCGGTGCCCCGTGTAGCCAAACGGATGCTCAGATCTCCGCTGGCGACCGCCGAAGCGAACTGGGAATAGCGCCTGATCCTCGGGACGACGTTGCGGCTCAGCAGGAGCATGCTGCCGAGCCCGAGGACACAGGCTCCGATGGCGATCGACCAGATCACCAGCCGGCTCGTGTCGTAGTTGTGAACCGCCCGTGCGTAAGCCTCGCCCGCCTGGGTTGCCTCCAGCGCCGACTCGCCCTGGATGATCGCGCTGAACGGATCGAAGATCCCAGCCAGCTGATCAGCCAGCCGATCGCTCCCCTGCCCACCGCCGGCCTTGTCTCGCTTGATGTTCAGCGCACCCGTGTCACGCAACGCGATGAACTGCGACCAACCCTGCGCGAGCCTGCCGATGCGGGCGCGTTCGGCCACCGGATCCGCCGAATGAAGTGCCTGAAGCTGGCTGAGCGCCGCATCGACACTGGGCACGACGCTCTGGTCCAGGCGCCCGAACAGCCTGGCTCGCTCACCTGGATCAGTGGCGGTGGCAAGGCGCAGCGCGATCTCATTGGCCCTCGAGAAGTCGGCTTCCAAGCTCGCAGATGCGGTGCTCGTCTGAATGTTGTCGGCGAACACCCCGTCGAACTCGGCCTTCATCGACCCCAGTCCCAGCACGCCGGCGACCGCGACCGCGACGATCAACGTCGCCAATCCGGCCAGCACGGCAAAGAACTTATGTGAAAGCGTCAAACGCACGCGCGCAACAGACCCTCCTTCGGGCGTCTGGTTGACCATCGACACGCCAGCAGGCCAGCATGAGGTTCTCTGGCCGAGCCGCGCGGGCGTTCGCTCGCACGGATGGTGAGTATCCGTCCACTGACGCCCACACGAGCTCTTCGGGCTGACACGATGAGCTGCGGTGCAGCACGATCTCGATTGGCTGCGAGTCCGACGGGCTGCTCAGCTGCGGCGCCGCCGCCGGCGGGCGTTTGCGCTCGGGTTGCTGGCGGCGATGCTCGGCGTGGTGGCGCTCGGCGTCTCGGAGGGAGCATCACACCGCTCGCTTCCCAAGGCGGCCGGGCTCGCGCCGTCACCACATTTCGTCGTCCCTCGAGGATCGCGGCTGGCCGCGCAACTGGCAGCGGTTCGCAGGCTCGCCGCCCATGGGCTGCCGCTCTACTGCGGCGGGCGGAAGCGGCGCATGGTGGCGCTGACCTTCGACGACGGTCCCGGCCCGTACACGAGGCTCGCGATCAAGCAGCTGCGGCGGAAGCGTCTGCACGCCACCTTCTTCCTCGTCGGCAAGCAGATCCGCGCCTATCAGCGGCTGGCGGGGCGGGAGAAGTCCTTCGCCGCCGTGGGTGATCACACGATGACGCATCCGTTCCTGCCGGCGTTGTCACACGCGGCCATGGTGCGGGAGATCGTCGCTGCTCGGACGGTGATCGAGCGCGCGGCGGATCAGCCGGTGATCGTCTTCCGACCACCGTACGAGGCCCATACGCCGGCGATCGACCGTGAGGTGAGAGCCCTCGGCATGCTCGAGGTTCTCTGGAACGTCGACAGCGCCGACTCGCTAGGCGCCAATTACGCCAGGATCGAACGCAACGTGGTCTCGGGGCTTGCGCCCGGGTCGATCATCCTGATGCACGAGAACCGAGGGCAGACGATCCGCGCGCTGCCGGTGATCTTCGCCGCGCTCTCGCGCCGCCATCTTCAGGCGGTCACCGTTCCCGAGCTGGTCGCCGCGGATCCGCCATCGCTCAGGCAGCTTCGCTCCGGCGAACGGGGCTGCGCCGTCGTCGCTGACATCGGCACCGGTACCTGACATTCCAGACGCCGACGCGGGGTGGAGCTACCTGATCGTCACCGGAGTGCCGGGGCCGATTCGGGCAGCGAGCCAATCGATGTTCGGCGTCGCGAGCCGCATGCAGCCGTGGGACTCCGCCTGTCCGGGAGTGCCGCCGAGCCCGTCGCGTCCGTGGATCGCGATCTGTCCGGGCCCGCCATCGAACTCCTGCAGAACGTTCGAGCGGGCGCTGGTCGCGAGCGCGAAGGGACCACCTGGCTCGCTGACCGGCATGATCAGCGTTTCCTCGACGAAGAAGCGTCCGGTCGGGGTCGGCGTCGAGGGTTTGCCGACCACAGCCGAGAAGCTCCTCGTCAGGTGGCCCTCGAAGTAGACCCAGATGTGTCGCGCGGCGAGGTTGACCTGGATGTTCCAGCTGGTGCTCCGCCAGTCGGTACCGGCGCGCTTGATCCAGCCGGTTGAGCTGTTTGGACGGCCGGGAAGCATCACCTTGAGCCAACGCTGTCCATGACGGTCGGTGCTCTGCGCAACGACGGGGAGAGTTGTCTGCTCGCCGGTGATCGGCCGGATGGGCGGAACCGCCGACTTGACTCCAGCGTTCGTGCGGGGAGCTCGGTAGACCCGATGCTCGTAGCGCAGAGCGGCGAGCTCCTGGGTCGCGTTGATGTTGCGGGGGGCCGAGATTCCGTTTGCCCATGCGGTTTCAGACGTTGCCGTCAGCGTCGCACTGACCGAGGCGATGACGATCAGCGCGCAGGCCAGGCGGGGAAACGCAATCCAGGACCGGCGCAGAGCGCCGGTCCTGGATGTACGCCTGAGGGTGGGTCTCATCGACCGGCCGGTCAGCCGGTGAACGAGCGGTGGTTGCGCGGCGGGCGGGGGTGAGCGCGCGCGGCGCGGCGAGCGCGAGCCCTGGCCTGGGCCAGTGCGCGTCGCCGGGCACGCGCCCGAGCGGCGCGCCGTGCGCGTGCCTTTGCAACCGCGGCCGCCTTGCGCTTGCTCGCGGCCGTTGTGTTCTTGGAGCCGACCGGAGTCCCGGTCGTGCCGGGGGTGCCGG
>DATCNP010000121.1:0-4714 GCA_036565205.1 Solirubrobacteraceae bacterium
GGCGCAGGTGTCGGAGGCGGTCCGGGAGGTGCGGGACCCGGTCCGATCCCCGCCGCGAGGCCCGACTCGACCGCGGGCGCGAGCTCGTTCTGGATCGTACGGAGGCGGCGGTCGATCTCCGCCAGCCGCGCGTCGAGCTCCGACGGACCCGAACTCAGCTCTGACATCAACACCCGTCGAGCCTAGCGCCCTGCCCGGCGGTGCGACGGCTCTCAGGCACGCGCGCCGAGCAGCGAGACCGCGAGCTCGGCGACCTGCGTGGGAGTTCGACCGACCCGGACGCCTCGGCTCTCGAGCGCCTCGGCCTTCGCCACCGCGGTGCCCTGGGATCCCGAGACGATCGCGCCGGCGTGGCCCATCGTCTTGCCAGGGGGCGCGGTGAAGCCGGCGATGTAGGCCACCGTCGGCTTGGTCACGTTGGCGGCGATGAACTCGGCCGCCTGCTCCTCGGCGTCTCCGCCGATCTCGCCACACATGACGATCAGCTCGGTTTGCGGGTCTTCCTGGAACATGCCGATCACGTCGATGAAGTCGGTCCCGGGGACCGGGTCGCCGCCGATCCCGACGATCGTCGAGTTGCCGAAGCCACTCTGGGCGAGCACATTTCCGATCTGGTAGGTCAGCGTCCCCGAGCGGGAGACCAGCCCGACGTTGCCCTCCTTGAAGAAAGCCGCCGGGATGATCCCGACGTTGGCCTTTCCGGGCGAGAGAATCCCCGGGCAGTTCGGACCGACGAGCCGCGAGCGGCCGTTCTTCTTGATCGTGTTGTAAACGCGGAGCTCGTCGTGGGCGGGGATCCCCTCGGTGATCGTGATGATCAGCTCGATCCCGGCATCCTCGGCCTCGAGAATCGAGTCGGCTGCGAAGCGAGGCGGCACGAACACCATCGCGGTGTTGGCGCCGGTGTTGGCGACGGCGTCATGGAAGGTGTTGAAGACCGGGATGCCCTCAACGTCCTGGCCGCCCTTCCCGGGCGTCACGCCGGCCACCACGTTGGTCCCGTAGTCGCGGTTTCGCAGCGAGTGGAACGTGCCCTCGCGGCCGGTGATCCCGGACACGCAGAGCTTCGTCCCTGAGCCGACGAGGATGCTCACGCCGCCGCCTGTGCAGCGGCCAGCTCGACGACCTTCTCCGCGGCGCCGTCCATGGTCGATTCGGTGTGCACGTTCGGGAGCTGCGCCTCGGCCAGCAGGCGACGCCCCTCCTGATCGTTGGTCCCGTCTAGCCGGACGACGAACGGCACCGTCGGCTTGATCTGAGCGAACGCCTCGATCAGGCCCTTGGCCACCTCGTCGCCGCGGGTGATCCCGCCGAAGATGTTGAACAGGACGGCCTTGACCTTGGGATCCGACAGGATCACCTCGACGGCGCTGGTGATTGCGTCGGCCTTCGAGCCACCGCCGGCGTCGAGGAAGTTGGCCGGCGCGCCACCGGCCTGGGCGACGACGTCGAGCGTCGACATGACGAGCCCGGCGCCGTTGCCGAGGATGCCGATGTCGCCGTCGAGCTTGACGTAGGTGAGCCCGCGCTCCTTGGCCATCCGCTCCTGCTCGTCCTCGTTCGAGAGATCGCGAAGCTCGGCGTTGGCAGGGTGGCGGTAGAGCGCGTTGCCGTCGAGCGTTACCTTGGCGTCGAGCGCCCGCACGTCGCGCTTTTCGCCGCCGGTGACGATCAGCGGGTTGACCTCGACGAGCGTCGCCTCCTCCTCGATGAACACGTCGTAGAGCTTGGCCAGCATCGCGCCCACCGGTCGCACGACGTCGGCGGCCACGCCGGCCTCGTAGGCGAGCCGGCGGCCATGGAAGTCCTGGAAACCCAGCAGCGGGTCGACGTGCAACCGCGCGATCGAGTCCGGATCCTCGTCGGCGACCTCCTCGATGTCCATCCCGCCCTTGGTCGAGAGCATCACCAGCGGGGCCTTGGCCGAGCGATCGAAGATCACCGAGGCGTAGTACTCGGCCGCGATGTCCGACGCCTCCTCGATCCAGAGCTCGTGGACCGTCAGGCCACGGATGTCCATCCCGAGGATCGCCTGCGCGTGCTGGCGGGCCTCGTCTCGGTTCTGCGCGACCTTGATCCCGCCGGCCTTTCCGCGGCCTCCGATCTGGACCTGGGCTTTGACCACGCAGGGGTACCCGATCTCCTCGGCGGCCTCGACGGCCTCGTCCACGGTTCGCGCCGGCTGGCCGTTCGGAACCGCCACGCCGTGGCGCGCGAACAGCTGCTTACCCTGGTACTCGAGCAGATCCATAGGCGCTTTTCACTCTATTGATTCGCGTCTGGAGGCGATCCCGCGGGCACCCTCGACGCAGACGGTTCGATCGCCATGGCATCATGCCGCGGCGATGGCGATTCCCAAGAACGTCTCATTTGTCACGTTTGACGTCTACGGCACCCTGATCGACTGGGAGTCGGGAGCGTTCGATGCGTTCAAGAAGGAAGCCGACCGAGATGGCTTCACGCTCGAGCGCGCGGAGCTGCTTCCGCTCTTCCACGAGATCCAGCAGCAGATCCAGGCCGGCTCGTATGAGCTGTATGCCGAGGTGCTGAGGCGTACTGCGGTCCAGATCGCCAAGCAGCTCTCGTGGCCCCTCGAACCGTCACGCTCGGGCTTCCTCCCTGATTCGGTGCAGCGCTGGGCGCCGTTCAAGGAAACCAACTCGGTGCTGGCGAAGATCGCCAAGAAGCACAAGCTCGGGCTCCTCTCCAATGTCGATGACAAGCTGCTCGGGCAGACGCGCCGCCACATTCCGCTCGACTTCGACCTCGTCGTGACGGCCCAGCAGGTCCGGTCCTACAAGCCGGACCCAGCTCACTTCAACGAGTGCGAGCGGCGGATCGGGGGCAAGAAGGGCTGGGTGCACATCGCGGCCAGCTACTACCACGATGTCGAGCCCTGCCTGAAGAAGAAGGTGCCCGTGATCTGGGTCAATCGGAACAAGCAAGCGCTCGAGAGCGGCCAGAAGAAGCCCGACGCGGAAGTATCGAACCTGCGCGAGGCGGCCAAGTTGATCGGCGTCGGCTAGCGCCTTCGTTCCGTTGCGGGTTCTCGCCGTCCACGCGGACGTGATCGTGTTCGTGAGCCGCGTGTGGCAGACGACCTGCACCGCGGTCCGGGCGAGCGAGGAGGGATTCGTAATCGACTCGCCCGTCTATCCCGACGAGCTCGACGCCCTGCCTCAGGTGCTCGAGCAGGCGGGCTTCCCCGTCTCGGGCCTGCTGGCTACTCACGCCGACTGGGATCACCTGTTGGGCCGGCTGGCGTTCGCCCAGGCGTCGCTCGCGTGCGCCAAGTCGAGCGCCACGCGTCTGCACGCCGAGCGCGGCGCCGCCCAGCGTTCGCTGCGCGCGTTCGACGCCGAGCACTACGTGGACGGTCGAGCGCCGCTCGCACTCGGGGGCGTGCAAGCGCTTCCGGTACCGGGCCGGCTCGAGCTCGGACCCGAGCGTGAGCTCGAGCTACATCCGACACCCGGCCACACTGCGGATGGAGCCGCGTACTGGATGCCCTGGACCGAGGTGCTCGTCTGCGGGGACTACCTCTCCCCGGTCGAGATACCGATGATCTCCGAGGGCGGCTCGCTCGAGTCCTACCTCGCGACACTCGAGCGTCTGAGCGCGCTCGTCGAGGAGGCGGAGACGATCGTTCCCGGACACGGTTCGCCGATCGACCGCGCGCAGGCGCGCCGCGTGCTCGACGAGGATGCGGCCTACCTCGAGGCGCTGAGCGCGTCGGGGTCGAGCGCCAGGCTTCCACGCGGGCGCTCGACGCCGCCTCAGCGCGAGATCCACGCCCAGAACGTCGCGCGGCTCAGCTAGAGGCCCGGACGATCGGCGATCGGCGAACGGCGTCAGCGGATCGCTGCGTCGGCGGCCACGGCGAGGAACAGCAGCGCGAGGTAGAGCAGCGAGTAGTGGAACAGCAGTCCGGCGCGAGCGGCCGTGCATGCTCGCCACACGCGCCAGGCGAGCGTGCACAGGACGGCGTCGAGCCCCACCGCCGCCGCCAGGTAGCTGACCCCGAATGTGCCGATCAGGCCCGGCACGAGAGTCGCTGCGACCAGCGCGAGCGTGTACACGAGCATACGTCGCGTGGTCACCGAGACTCCGCGAACCACCGGCAGCATCGGGACGCCTGCCGCCTTGTAGTGAGGAGCCAGGAGCAGCGCGAGCGCCCAAAAGTGTGGTGGAGTCCATAGCAACACGATCATGAACAGGAAGGCGGCCCCGAGGCCCAGTCGGCCGTGCGCGGCGGCCCAGCCGGCCAGCGGTGGGATCGCACCGGCCGCGCCGCCGATCACGATGTTCTGCGGAGTGGTGCGCTTCAACCACAGCGTGTACACGAGTACGTAGAACGCCGCCCCGCCGGCCGCGAGCACCGCGGCGAGCAGGTTCGCGAACGCGGCCAGCACCAGGAACGAGAGTCCGCACAGCCCGAGACCGAACACGACTGCATGTTCAGGAGCGATGCGCCCGGCAGCGACCGGTCGCGAGGCCGTCCGCGGACCCATCAGCCGATCGATGTCACGGTCGAGCACGTGGTTCAGCGCGCTTGCGCCGCCGCATGCCAGCCCACCGCCCACCACGAGCGCGGTCAGGGGCAGCAGCGCCGGCGCTCCACCGGCGGCGGCGACCATCGCGCAGGCGGATGTCAGCACCAGCAGCGACATGATCCGCGGCTTGGTCAGAGTGACGTAGTCGCGGACGACCGCCG
>DATCNP010000122.1:0-10821 GCA_036565205.1 Solirubrobacteraceae bacterium
CCTTCGCGGGCCGTCGGAAGGTTCCCATCGCCGCGGTCCTGCGTGACTACCTGATCGGCCACCGCCTGGACAGCCGAGACGGCCTTGTGTTCGGCCGGACCGATGGGACCCCCTTCGTGACCTCGGAGCGTGAGCCTGCGCGCGAGCAAGACCTGGAAAAGTGCAAAGCTCCGGCCGGTCACGCTGCACGAGTGCCGCCATACGTTCGCCAGCCTGATGATCGCGGCGGGGGTGAACCCGAAGGCCCTGCAGACGTTCATGGGCCACTCGTCGATCACCGTAACGCTCGACCGATACGGCCATCTGTTCCCCGGATCCGAAGAGGAGGCTGCCGTCCTCCTGGACGCCTATCTTGCGGAATCGCATGAGCGAGCACGCAACGCCAGCATCCCCGAGTCGGAGTGCGGGGAAACTGTGGGGAAAACGGAACCCTCCCGGAGCGGTCTTGACCGGCGTTGACCGGCAGGTCCGAGGCCCCTTGCGGTGGCCTCGCAGGAGAGGAAACTGCCCGCACCTGGGCAGGTCCCCGGTATTTCAACGGAGAGGGGGGGATTCGAACCCCCGATGGACGGAAACGCCCATACCGGTTTTCGAGACCGGCGCATTCAACCGCTCTGCCACCTCTCCATGGGTGACCATCTCGTCCGTCTTCGGCCCGCGCTGGCGCCCGTGCCCAAAGACGCTCACAAGATTAGTCAGACGCCAGCCGGGGTGGCGGCGTGAGCCGGTTGCTCGCCCCCGCCCGGCCCAGCGCTCCCCGGTGAGGAATGCGGAAAATCGCACCGGGCCGGCCCCGATTTCCGCGTCACGTCTGCCGAGCGTGCGAAATGCGGAAAATCGCATCGACCCCGGCGGATTTTCCACTTATGCCAGGTCGCAGCCTCCGTTGGCGCGATCTATCGCCGATCCCGCGATCCAGGGCAAAAAATCGCACGCGTCCCCGCCTACCGCCGCGTGGCAAAGAACGCTCGCAGCAAATCGGCGCACTCCTCGGCCAGCAGGCCGGACTCGACCTGCGGCCGATGGTTCAGCCGCGGCTCCTCCAGTATGTTGAGCACGCTGCCGGCGGCACCCGCCTTGGGGTCGGCGGTCCCGAACACGACCCGGGGGATCCTGGCCAGCACGATCGCGCCGGCGCACATCGCGCATGGCTCGAGCGTCACGTAGAGCACCGAGTCGAGCACCCGCCAGCTACCCAGCAGGCGGGCGGCCTCGCGCAGGGCGATCATCTCGGCGTGGGCCGTGGGGTCGGCGCGGACCTCGCGCTCGTTGTGTCCGGAGCCGATCACCTCGCCGTCCTTGACCACCACGGCGCCCACGGGGATGTCGTCGTGCTCGGACGCGCGCTGCGCCTCGCGCAGCGCGAGGCGCATGAAGTACTCATCGCGAGGGAAGAAATGCGTGGTCATCGGGCGAAGCCGAGGTCCTGGGGCGTTACGTTCCTGTAGGAAAACTTCCGAACGTCGATGATGTCTTATCGGGCGTCCGCGGCTCTCGCTGACATTTGCCTGACCAACACCGTGATCTCCTTCAAGCCACTCCATCGCCTGGCCGTGGCCGCGCTCCCCGCGGCGGCCGTGCTGAGCGCTGCTGTCGGGCCGGCCATCGGCCCGAGCGCAGCCGCGACGCCCCGCGCCCGGGCCGTGGAACTCGCCAACCCCTTCCCGACCTCCGGCGGAACAGCCCCCGCCTACGTGCCCGGCCGGGTGATCGTCGGCTACGAACCCCGGATCGGGGCCGTGACCGCCGCCCGGATCGCGAGGACGATGGGAGTCCGCGCCAGCGGTCCCGCGGCCTCGGCTCAGACCAGGATGCTGCGGATCGAGAACGGCGCCAGCGTTCCCGCGGCGGTGGCCAGGCTGCGCCGCCAGCCGGGTGTGGCGTTTGCCGAGCCCGATTACATCGCGCACGCGGCCGGGTCGATCTGGATACCCAACGACCGAGGCCCGACCGGCCGCTACGGCGGGTGGGAGTCGCTGCAATGGAACTTCATGCCCGAGGCCGGCATCAACGCCCCTGCGGCGTGGGCGAACCTGCGCATGGTGCGCCGCCCGGGTGGCACAAGGGTGATCGTCGCGATCCTGGACACCGGGGTCGCCTATCGCAGCTGGCACAAGTTTCACAAGTCACCTGACTTCCGCGACACGCATTTCGTCTCTCCCCACGACTTCGTCGCCAACAACACCTTCCCGCTGGACCGCAACGGACACGGCACCTTCGTCGCTGGGATCGTGGGCGAGCGCACCGACAACATCTTCGGCCTCACCGGCCTGGCGTATGGAGCGTCGATCATGCCCGTACGCGTGCTGGACTCCGACGGGTCAGGTGACGAGATGACGATCGCTCGCGGCATCCGCTACGCGGTCATCCACCATGCCAACATCATCAACCTGAGCCTCGAGTTCTCGCCCGACCAGGTGAGAACCTCCGCCGATATCCCCGACATTGCGCGCGCCATCGCCTTTGCCCACGAGCGGGGCGTAGTCGTGGTCGCGGCCGCGGGGAACGATCAGACTGACCAGCTCGCCTACCCGGCCCGCCAGCGTCCCGTCATCTCGGTCGGAGCGACCACCCGCGACCGCTGCCTGGCCGACTACTCAAACGGTGGATCGGGCCTTGACCTGGTCGCGCCCGGCGGCGGGGACGACGCCTTCTCCTCCGACGTGCTCAGCTGCCAGCCGGCGCGCAACCTTCCGCCGATCCGCCAGCTGACCCTCGTCGATCCGCCGCACTGGGGTCGGTTCGGCTACCCGAGCGTGATCGGGACCTCGATGTCGGCACCCGAGGTCGCCGCCACAGCGGCGCTGGTGATCGCCAGCGGCGTCATCGGTCCCAATCCGAGCCCAGACGCGATTCTGGCGCGCCTCGAGCAGACCGCAGTGCCGTTGGGTTCCTCGCACCCGAACAAAAGCTATGGATTCGGGCTGCTCGACGCCGGCGCCGCCACGACGCCCGGACCCCCTGCTGCCGCCGCGCCAGCGACCTCGCGCTGAAATCGCCCCGCCGGTCCGCAAGCTCAGGCGAGCTTGGTGATCGCGATCACTATCCCGGCGACCACGAAGACGCAGATCGCAACCTGGGTCCAGAAGAAGAGCCGAGGCATCGAGGCAAAGCTATCGTCCCGACGATGGCGGAGCGGCTGAGCCCAGCGCTCAAGGCGGTCAGCGACGCGGTGCTGGCCGTCGCCGCCGAGCTCTCGGTCGACGAGGTCCTGCAGCGATTGGTCGACAGCGCCCGCGAGCTCGCCGGCGCACGCTACGCCGCGCTCGGGATCCCCGACGGCGAAGGCGGGTTCAGGCGTTTTCTCGTCTCCGGGATGAGCGACGAGCTGATCGCGGCGATGGGGCCGCTGCCGCGGACCCACGGGATGCTCGGCGCGATGCTCGACGCCTCCGGGCCGTACCGCACGCAGGACATCCATCTCGATCCCCGCTTCCGGGGCTGGTGGCCGCGCGAGCACCCCGATATGCGTTCGTTCCTGGGCGTTCCGATCGTGGCCCGCGAACACGTGATCGGCGCGTTCTACCTGACCGAGAAGGAGGGCGCCACTCACTTCGACGCGTCCGATGAGGAGTTGATCGCGTTGCTCGCGGCCCACGCGGCGATCGCGATCACCAACGCAGGGCTCTACGAGCAGAGCCGTGAGCTGACGATGATCGCGGAGCGCAACCGGTTGGCACTGGAGCTACACGACGTCGTGAGCCAGAAGCTGTTCAGCCTCAGCCTGACCGCAGAGTCGGCGGCGACGCTGCTCGACCGCGACCAGGACGGCGCTCGCGCGCAGCTGGATCGCGTTCGTGAGCTCGCCCGCGAGGCGCTCGACGAGCTTCGTACCCTGATCCTCGGCCTGCGCCCCGCCAGTCTGGAGCGCGACGGACTGCAGGGGGCGCTCGAGAAAGAGGTCGCGATGCTCCGCCGTATCCACGGCGCGGAGATCGACTTCGATGCTGACGGGGTCGAAGCCCGCGCCGGCTCGCGCGATCTGGACGTGCTGCGGATCGCCCATGAGGCGCTGCACAACGCCGTCCGCCATGCCGGCGCGCGTACCGTCTCGGTCCGCCTGCACGGCTCCGGCGGCCGACTGGTCGTGGAGGTCGCCGACGACGGCGTCGGCTTCGACCCCAGCGGCGCGCAGACCCGCTCCCGGCAGCTCGGGCTGACCTCGATGGAGGAGCGCGCCCGCGAGCTCGGCGCGAAACTCGAGATCCGCTCGGCGCTGGGTGAAGGCACGACCGTGCGCCTCGAGGTGAGCGATCCTTGAGCGGCGCGCCGATCCGAGTCCTGATCGTCGATGACCATGCCGTTGTCAGGGAGGGGCTGCGGACGTTTCTCGAGCTCCAGGACGGGATCGAGGTCGTTGGCGAGGCGGCCAACGGGGAGGAGGCGCTCGATGCGGTCACGCAGCGGCGTCCCGATGTGGTCGTGATGGATCTTGTGATGCCGAAACTCGACGGGGTGGGGGCGATGCGAGAGCTCCAGCGGCGGGGACGGGCGCCCCGGGTGCTCGTCCTGACCAGCTTCCTCGACGACGAGCGGCTGATGCCCGCGATCGAGGCCGGTGCCGCCGGCTACCTGCTCAAGAACGTCGATCCGGCCGAGCTGGCTCGAGCCGTGAGGGCGGCTCACGCCGGCGAGGCGTTACTTGACCCGAGTGTGGCCGCGCGGCTCGTCGAGCGGATCGCCGGCGGTGAGCGCCCCGGCTCGACGGGACTCGACGAGCTGACGCCCCGCGAGCGCGAGGTGTTCGAGCGGATCGCCCAGGGCCGCTCGAACAAGCAGATCGCCTTGGAGCTCGGGGTGGCCGAGAAGACGGTCAAGACACACGTCGGACATCTGCTCGCGAAGCTGGGCGTCGCGGACCGGACGCAGGCGGCCCTGCTTGCGGTCAGGGAGGGTCTGTTCGGCCCGAGGGCCTAGGACCAATTACCGCTGGAATCCGGGACCGCCCGGGGCGTAGGTTGGTGGCATGCCGCTGGCGATCATCACCGGAGCTTCCCGCGGTCTCGGCCTCGCCCTCGCGCGGGCCCTGGCGCAGCGCGGCTGGCCGCTGGTCGTCGATGCCCGGGGGGGCGATGAACTGCGGCGCGCCGCGGACGAGCTGGCGACGAGCACCCAGGTGGTCGCGATCGCCGGAGACGTCGCCGACGAGCGGCATCGCAGCGCCCTGATCGAGGCCGCCGGCGGCCGCATCGATCTGCTGGTCAACAACGCGAGTCTGCTCGGACCGAGTCCCCAGCCTCCGCTGGCCGAATACCCGCTGGCGACGCTCGAGCAGGTCTACCGGGTCAACGTCCTTGCGCCGCTCGCGCTGGCCCAGCTCGTGCTGGCGCGGATGCCCGACGGTGGCTGCATCGTCAACGTCAGCTCGGATGCGGCGCGCGAGCCCTACGAGGGCTGGGGCGGCTACGGATCCTCGAAGGCGGCGCTCGAGCAGCTGACCGCGATTCTGGGCGCCGAACATCCAGAGCTGCGGGTCTATGCGGTCGACCCCGGGGACATGCGCACGCAGATGCACCAGGAGGCGTTTCCGGGCGAGGACATCTCCGACCGTCCGCTCCCCCAAGAGAGCGTGCCTGGGCTGCTCGCGCTGATCGACGGAACGCTGCCCAGCGGCCGCTACCAGGCTCGCGAGCTGGCGGCGGACGAGGTCGGCTGATGAACGCGCTGGCGTTCGAGCTCCCGGCCTCGCTCGAGGCGACCGAGCCGCCGGAGGCGCGCGGGGTCCCCCGCGACGAGGTCAAGCTGCTGATCGCGCGGGGGGCCGACTGCGAGATCGAGCACGCGCGCTTCTCCGATCTGGCCGACGTGCTCGCGCCCGGCGACCTGCTCGTCGTCAACGTCTCGAGGACGATGCCGGCCGCGGTCGCGGCCCGGCGAGCGAACGGCGACCCGGCGCGAATCCACTTTGCAACTGCGGCCCCCCGCCTCGACGACCGCTGGTGGGTCGTCGAGCTGCGCAGCGGCGACGGCTCGGAACCGCGGACCGGGGAGGCCGGCGAGCTGATCGAGCTCGATGGCGGGCCTGAGTCACTCGAGCTCGTGGCTCCGTACGGCGCCGGCAAGCGGCTGATGCTCGCGCGTCTGCGCGCGAGCGAGCCAGTGCCGGTCTACCTGGAACGCCACGGCGAGCCGATCAGGTACGGCTACGTTCCCGGACCCTGGCCGCTCGAGGCCTATCAGAACGTCTACGCGACGATCCCGGGCAGCGCGGAGATGCCGAGCGCCGGCCGTCCATTCAGCCGACGGCTGATCACGGCGCTCATTGCCGGCGGAGTCCTGATCGCACCGTTGACGCTCGACACCGGCGTGTCCTCGCCCGAGTCCCACGAGCCGCCGTTCCCGGAGCGCTTCACGGTCCCCGAGCCGACAGCCCGGCTGGTCGGGGCGGTCCACGGATGGGGCGGCCGCGTGATCGCGGTCGGCACGACCGTGGTACGTGCGCTGGAGACCGTTGCCGGCGCGGACGGGACCGTCGCGGGCGACTCCGGCTGGACCGACCTGGTGATCGATCCCGGGCACGAGCTGAGAGCCGTCGATGGCTTGATCACCGGCTGGCACGAGCCACAGGCTTCGCACCTGATGATGTTGAGCGCGCTGGCCGGGGAGGAGTTGGTCGACCGCAGCTATGCCGAGGCGCTCGAGCGCGGTTATCTCTGGCACGAGTTCGGCGACAGCCACCTGATCCTCCCCTGAGCGGCTCAACGCAGGGCGCTGGCATCGAGCTGGTCGAGCAAACCGATTGCCACCGGGTCGCGGCCCGGCTCGATCAGCACCGCTCCGCCCGGCCAGTACGGGTGCGGGCGGTGCGCGCGGTGGACCAGCAGCGGCTCATACAGCCACGACCCGGTGTTGAGCGCGCGCGGCCTACCGCCGGGGCCGGCCCACTGCTCGAGCCTGTCCTCGGGCAACGGGCCGAGGCGGTGCACGTGGCCGAAGACCACCCATTCGGCTTCGACGCCGAGCCGGTGCACGACCCGGGCCAGGGCGGGGATGCTCGCGTGGCGCATCTGCGCCCCGAGCAGCCTCGCCGTCAACGGGGCCAGCCGCCGGTGGAAGAGGAGCCGCGGGACGCGCGGCATCGTCGCCGCGCGGACGAGCTCAGCCGCATCCTCGACGAGCGCCGCGAGCGCACGCGGAAGCCTCGCCAGCAGACCCTCGAGGCGAGTCACCGACAGGCCTCCACCGGTCTCGTAATCGTTGGGCACCGCACCGGAGCGCGGTAGTCGCCCGAGCAGACCGCGGGCAATCCCAAACGCCGACTCGGGCAGCAGGTGCCGGTCGAGATAGTGGCCGTGGGTCGCCCACACACGGTCCGTCAACCAGACGCCCGGGTAATGGACGCGGACCTTGGCCGGGGCCAGCCAGGCCGTGACGCGGGAGACGCCCGGCGTCGCTTGCGGGCTGACCTCGGTGTCGACGCCCAGCGTCCGGCCCTGGGTCCGGACCCAGGCTCTGACCAGCGCCTGGTCGTGGTTGCCGGGAACGTAGATGACTTCGCGCTCCGAGCCGAGCCGAGCGCCGATCGCGCTCAGCACGCGCTCGCCGACCTCGGCCGCGCGTGGTGTCCAGCGCGGCAGCAGCTCGATGACGTCGCCCAGCAGGACGAGCCGGTCGATCCTATCGAGCGCCTCGAGCAGCTTGGCTAGAGGCTCGGGCCGGCTGAGAACGTCGTGGCCCAGCCGGCCGCCGAGATGGAGATCGGAGACGACCAGCGTGCGCACGCGGCCGCCACAATATTCCGTGCGCTTGCCGAGCGGCTAAGCGGTGACCAGCGCGCCGAAGTCGAGCGCGACGCCACGCGCGACCACCAGTACCGGGGCGCTTGCGCCATCGAGCACATTCTGCGTCTGGGAGGTCAGCATCACGCGCCCCTGGCGGGCCTCGGCGCGGGAGCCGGCGACCAGCAGGTCGACTCCGTAGGCCGAATCAGTCAGGGTCGCACCGTAGTGCGACGCCAGTCCACGTGCCGTCTCGACGGCTGCTTCGTCGCCCGAGGAGAGCAAGCCGATCGTCTCCACGCGAGCATGGACGAACTGGTAGCCGGCCGGTGCGATCGCAAGCGCTGGACCGCCCTCGAGCAGCGTCTGGACCGTGCGACCGGGTGAGACGTGGCCCACGGCGGTTCGGTATTCCGAGCCGAACACGATCAGGTCGGCACGCTCGCTGGTCGCGAGCCATCCCAGGCCTTCGGCGGTCGAGGGGCTGACGACGACGCGCCGGGGGATCGACTCGTCGCCCAGCAGCCGGGCGCCGCGCTCGAGCAGCGCCTCCGCCTCGTGTTCCTCGAGCGCTTCGCGGTCGTGGCGAGGTTGGAGACTGTGGCGGACGTAGGCCAGCGTCAGGCGCGCGCCGGCGGCGGCGAGTAGGCCGCCGAGTATCAGCGCGTCGTGGTCGTTGGGCGTGTCGTCGTAAGAGACGATGGCGTGCAGTGCCATGGGTCGCTCCTCGTGCTCGAGCAAAGAGATTCTGGTGATGTTCGCCGCGAGCTTCGCATTGGCCTCCCATCAGCGCTAATGAGCTTGGTCATCCTCACGATAAGATTTGCTAATGCTGAATCTGGGCCGCCTGCGGGTCCTCTGCGAGGTGATCGCCAAGGGGTCGTTCTCGGCCGCGGCAGAGGAGCTGTCGTACACGCAATCGGCGGTGTCACAGTCGATCGCGCGCCTCGAAGCCGAGACCGGAGCGACGCTCGTCGTGCGCGACCGGCGCGGCGCCCGGCCGACGGCCGCCGGCTCAGCGCTGGTCGAGCACGCCGAGCTGATCTTCGCCCAGGTGGAGGCGGCAGAGGTCGAGCTCGCCGCAGTGCTCGGACTGCGGGCCGGGCGTCTCCGGGTGGCGTCGTTCCCGTCCGCCGGGGCGACGCTGATGCCGCTCGCGGTGGCCCGCTTCCGCGAACGTCACCCCGGCGTCGCCCTGACCCTCGCCGAGGGCGAGCCCGAGGAGATCGCGCCGCGCCTGCGAGCCGGTGAATTCGATCTTGCACTGCTGTTCGAGTTCCCGGGCGTGCGCGAACGGCCCGGGGACGGCCTGCGCTCGATCTCGCTGCTCGAGGATCCGATGTACGTGGCGCTTCCGGCCGAGCATCGCCTCGCGTCCAAGCACGCGCTCGAGCTGTCGGACCTGCGCGAGCAGCAATGGGTGCAGACCTCGGCTTCGAGTCCGTGCGCGCGGCACGTCGTGAGGTCCTGCCTGGCGGCCGGCTTCGAGCCCGATGTCGCGTTTGAGAGCGATGACTACGAGACGATCCAGGGACTGGTCGCCGCGGGAGTCGGCGTCGCGCTGATTCCCCGGCTCGCGCTAACCCACGTCCACCCGGGGATCGTCGTACGTGCGCTGGCCCCTCGCACCCCGGCGCGGGCGGTGATCGCGGCAACGACGGCCGGGCCCGGAGTTGCTCCGGCGGCCGAGACGATGGTCGAGGTGCTGAGAGTGCTGGCCGACGGCTACGCGGGTTTCAGCCTCGACGAGCCAGCTCTGTGACGAACTCCTGCGCTCGGCGGCCCACGACGAGCGGCCGCAGGATCCGCTCGAGCGGGCGGGCGAACCGTCCGATCGGTCCGGGATCGACTGCCAGCGAGTACGTCACTCGCGTGCCGGCACCAAGCCGCTCGAGCTCCCAGGACCCCTCCATCGCGTCGAGATCGTCGGAGCTCACCATGCTCCACGAAACCCGTCGCGGCGGCTCGTATTCGAACCTGACGCGGCAGCGAACCTTCGTGAACTTGGCGTCGCTCAGCGTGTCGCAGATCAGCGGTCGCCCTTCCGTGTCGCGCTCGAGCACCTCCACGCGCTCGAGTCCCTGCTGCCACTCAGGGGCGTGCTCGACGTCTTGGGCGAGCGCCCAGCACCGGTCGATGCCGGCGTCGGCCTCGGCCGTCGAGGAGCCTCTCAGCGCCGCCAACGTGTTCAGCCTGCCGGGCTCCGCCCGACCCTGACCGCGAGAGGCGTCAGGCCCGCGTTCGCGTCGGCGACGCTCAGCTTCAGGATCAAGGCTCGCGCCCTTGCGGAGACGACGTCTGGCGTGACCCGCAGCTGGGGGAAGGGCACGAGGATGCGCACCCGGGGAGCGCTGCGCACGAGCGTCACCGTCAGCGTCCCGTGTGAGGTCCGGGCGGAGTAGCGCAGCCGCTTGCCGCCGGCTCCGTGGACCTCGATCCGCCGACCCGACGTGAACCTCGAGCCGCCTGGAAGCGTGGCCGTGACCGCCCGGATCGGCGGCGCTCCCGACGCCGCGGCGAGCGTGAAGGACAGCTGCGGACGTCCTCCTGGTCGCGCGAGGAGCGAAACGGCCGACGCCCTTGGCGGCCCTCCGACCCGCCAGGTGAAAGCGGCGTGGGCGAGACCTCCGCCTCGATCTTCGGCCACGACGGTGACGCTGAACGTCCCGACCCTTCGAGGCCGGCCGGCGATCCTTCCGCTCGAGTGCCCGATCGAGAGACCCGGGGCGAGCCCGGAAGCGCGGTAGGTGAGCGTCGAGCCACCGGGCTCGCTCCCAGCGATCCGAAGGCTGATCGCGGTCCTCACGGTCGAGCGCTGAGGACCCGGATTGGCCAGGTGGATCGACGTCGCGCACAGCGTCTTGGCCAGCGCCGCCGCGTTCGGCGTTCCCAGGCCGGAGGCCATGTCGTATCCGGGGCCGGCGACGTACCTCCCGCCGCCCGTGCCGGTGAAGTCGTTCTCGCCCGCGACGACATCGTTGTAGTCGGCGCCGAACGCGTTCGCCGCGGCCCGGTACAGCGCCGGGTTGGCGAACCCGATCGCCGAGCCCGAGCATCCGGGGCTGGCGTCGGCGAGGGCGATGATCGCAGCCCAGGTAGGCGC
>DATCNP010000123.1:0-1882 GCA_036565205.1 Solirubrobacteraceae bacterium
GCCGCTCGAGCCGCTCGTCGAACGCCGTCGGCACCACCATCCGCCCGACGAACGTCCCACTGCCCTGGCGGCGCATGATCTCACCGCTCTCCTCCAAGCGCTGGAGCGCGCTGCGCAGCGTCCCGCGCGAGACCCCGAGCATCGCCGCCACCTCGTGCTCGGGCGGCAGGCGGTCGCCCTGCTTGTAGCGCCCAGGAGCCAGCCAGTTGCGCAGCGCCTGCTCGGCGCTGTCGACCAGCGAAGGACGGTTGCCCGCGGCGGCCTGACCCTCGCCCCCGGCGACTGCCGGCCGTCCCCGGCTGGATGAAGCTCCGCTCGCTATTTCGTTTTCTCTCTCAGCGCGCCGCGCCGTTGCCCGGCCGGACCAACATACGGAAATCTGGCACCGGTGGCAATGAACAGGAGCGTGTCGCCCGCCGCCAGCGGCATCCGAGACGATCACCCACCGGCCAGAACGATCGCCGCGGTGTCGTTCACCGCGATCAGAGTCCGTAGGTCTTGGCGATGATGTCGCGCTGGATCTCGCTCGTCCCGCCGTAGATCGTGGTCGCGAGCGCGATTCGGAGCTGGTGCTCCATGTCGTACTCGACCGCATACCCGTAGCCGCCCATCATCTGCACTCCCTCGAGCGTCATCCGCTTGGCCAGCTCGGTGGCCTTCAGCTTCGCCATCGACGCCTCGCGGGGGAACATCGCCTGCGGGTCGGCGTCGACGCGGGCGGCGACGTCATAGACCAGCAGGCGCGTCGCCTCGAGTTCGGTCCCGACGTCGGAGAGCCGGTGGCGGAGCGCCTGGAAGCTGCCGATCGGCTTGCCGAACTGCTTGCGCTGTTTGACGTATCCGAGCACATCGTCGAACGCCCGCTGGGCCATCCCGAGCGCCTGCGCGGCGATGATCAGGCGCTCGTGGTTGAGCCCGGCCATCAGCTGCATCCAACCCTGGTCCTGGGTGCCGACGAGCCGGTCGGCACCGACGTGACAGTCGGTGAAGTAGATGTCGTTGACCTCGCGTCCGCCCATCGTCTCGATCCCGCGGATCTCGACTCCCTCGGAGTCGGCCGGCACCGAGATCATGCTCAGCCCCTCGTGCTTGTTGCCCGTCCGCGTGGTGCGGCAGACGAGCAGGATGTGATCGGCCGCGTGAGCTCCCGTGATCCACGTCTTCTGCCCGTTGATGACGTAGCCGCCGTTCATGCTCTGCGCTTTGCAGCTCAGGTTGCCGACGTCCGAGCCGGCCTCGGGCTCGGACATTGCGATCGCCTCGACTCGACCGGCGGCGATGCCGCCGAGGATCTCGCGCTTGAGCTCCTCGCTCCCGGAGCGCAGCACCGCCAGAGCGGTGATCATGCTGACCGAGAAGAAGGCCATCGGGATCTGGCCGCGGGCGAACCCCTCGCACAGCAGGCACATGTCGACCGCCCCGCCGGACGAGCCGCCGTAGCGCTCGGGGATCGCGACGCCGAGCCACCCCAGCGCGGCGATCCGCTCATAGAGAGCCTGGTTGTGGGGCTCGGTGCCATGTTCGGTGAGCGCATCTCGCTGCTCGCGCGTGCCGCACTCGCGCTGCGCGAAGTCGGCTATCGCCTCAGCGAAGGCTCGCTGCTCGTCGGTCAAGGTCCGGATCGTCATCTCACTCCTAGGTCGGTCGGGCAACCCTGTGGGCATTGTGCCCGCTTGCTCGCCGGAGCCCGGCGTACAGTGTCGCGATGCTGATCAGGCACGCAGAACCATCGCGCGACGGCGCCGGTTGCGCGGCGATATACGGCCCCTCTGTAAGCGACGGCATTTCCTCGCTCGAGGAGGTGCCGCCAAGCGCCGAGGAGATGTCGGGGCGGATCGAGCGGATCGGCGCTCGTTTCCCGTGGCTGGTGGCAGAGACCGAG